>DZAU01000011.1:7044-39251 GCA_022729635.1 Flavobacterium psychrophilum | reverse complement strand
TTAGTTAATTTTAATTCAAAAACAAAAAAAGCTGTTCATTATGGACAGCTTTTTTGTTATTTATAGAAAGAATAGAAATTATTTTTTAGCAGCATCAATTCGTTTCTGAAAATCTTCCCAATTGTAAAAATGGAAAGTCTTTCCGTTGCTCATGGCCACAAACATTCCTTTTTGAAATGCATCGCCAAGATTTAATGTAGTCGCATCTGCTCCGTCACATTCTATGGTGGAAGTTGGAATTTCTGCCAATAAGGGATAGTCATTAGCATTGCCATTTGCACCTTCTCTTGGATAAACCATAAAAGTATTGGCTTTTTGATTCGACACCAAAATATAACCTGTTGCTGCTGTTGTTTTGTAAATAGCAATTCCTTCGTTATCAGCTTTGAAATCCTTTTGACCAAAAAGAGCTAATTCTGAATTGTCATTTAAGGCTGGATCTGCTTTGTATTTTCGGATTCCGAATTGCTCATCACAATAATAAACGATTCCTAATTCATTATCTACTGCAATGGCTTCGATTTCTTTTTTGCCACTGTATTTTCCAAATTTTCGAACTACATTAGCTCCCACTTTTCCATTCCCTGCATCGGTCAATTGGTATTGCCACAAATAGTTTTCGGAAGGACCCGTTTTTCTTCCAACGATAGCGAAAATAGCATTGTCACTATGTCGAGTATATATAGCGATTCCCATCGGGCTGCGTTCTAATTCGCCATCAAAAACAGGAATTCCTCCATTGTCAATTGGTTTTAGATCTGGCAAACTGAAAATTCTGATTTTGTTATTTTCTCTTTCGGCCGTTACGGCAATATCTATTTTTCTACCATTAATTACTAGACCATAAGCGACATCCACATTATTGGGTCTTTTTAATATTTCAGATTTAACAATAATTTTCCCGTTCAAATCAAAAGCATACAAGCCTCCGTTGGTATCTTTATCGGTTCCAATTATGAGGCTTTTTCTAGCATCATCAGGATTTATCCAGATAGCAGGATCATCTGTATCATGAGGTAATGACTGTGTGACTACTATTGGTTTGATAGCATCTTCCCGAATGGGAGCAAATTTATTGCTACAAGAAATTAAGTAAACTATTCCGAGTGCACCTACTATTTTATTTATGTTTTTCATTTATGTTTTTCATTTATGTTTTTTTCTATTTGAGTTGCAAATAAAACTTTCCCTTCTCCATCAACCACTTGCGCAAGCAATTTTGAATTCGTAATGGTGAATGTCATAAAGCCTGATTTTTCGGTAAAAAACAACGTCCCTTCTCTTTCGCCGCTTGGTCGGACAGTACAAGCTGCGCCTGACAGAAACTGAGTGGTATAATGTCCTTTTGGTTTTATAATCTGCAAATCGTGTTCGTGTCCGCAGAAATAAGCATCTACCTTTTGATTATCAAAAATAGCGGCAAACTTTTTTTCGAAACTTAAGGTTTCAGAACTGGTTTTTCGTTTTCCTCCGCTATACAAAGGATGGTGTCCTACTACAATTTTCCAAGTTACTTTTTTGTCCGCTTTTGCTAATTCTTTGAGCAACCACTTTTTTTGAGCTGTGGTATCCTGTGCTTTGATTGCCTCGCTCATACCCGAATCTGCATCATAATATTTATCTATAAACGGCGATGTATCCATAAACAAAACTAAAACTTTATTGCCGTCTTCTAAATCAAATTCTTTTTTAAAATAAGTAGAAGGCATGTGCCAACGGCGGCTTTTAGCCGAATAATCAATCTGAGCCTGAACATTTCCTCTGTAATCATGATTTCCCAAGGCTACAAACCAATCGTTCTGGAGACTAAAATCAGTATAAATATTTTCAAAAGAAGCTGTCCACGAATAATCTGTGGTGCTTTGCACACCGTTTGGATAAAAATTATCTCCCACACTGATCACGAATTCAGAACCAATTGTAGCTGCTGCTTTTCCCATTTGAGTAGCCACTTCTTTTTGATAAAATTGACCATAACGGCCAAAATCCCCCATCAATAAAAAATTCAAACTGTTATCTATTTTCTGCAGTTCTGGAATATATCCTTCTTTATAACCCGACAATTCTCTTTTTTCTGTTTGTTGTGCAAACGATAATTGAAAAACCAATACTGATAAAAGAAAGTAAATTATTTGTTTCATTTTGTATTTACTATAAAAAAGGGAACAGGACATTACATCCTGTTACCTTTTTAAATTATTTAAAAGATTCTTTTAAAAATCAAACTTTAAACCAAAATTATATTTGGCTTGATAATATTCCATTTGCATAGTTCGTGAAGCGACACCTTGGTAATAACGTAACGGTTGATTGGTCAAATTATTGGCTTCAACAAAAAAACGCAAGTTTTTTGTAAATTTATAGGAAGCATTGGCATCTAAGAACAATTGTTCGTCATAATATCTATCATCGAAAACATCACCACCTAGTTCGTCTAAATAATCAGCAGCATAATTTAGAGAGATTCTAGCCGAAAATTTCTTATTTTCCCAAGATAATGAACCATTAAACAAATGAGGTGCTGTTCCTGGTAAAGTAACATCTGTTCTTTCTACACCATCAGCATTGGTAATCCCCTTAGCGTCAGAGTCGGTAAAAGTATAGTTCAAATACACTCCTAAATTTTTGAAAAAAGTGCCTGGAATAAAATCCAATTGTCTTTGTAGTGCCACTTCAAATCCATAAACATCGACACTTTCTCCGTTTCTATCTTGAGTTAAGCCCCAATTTCCTGGATTTGTTTCTGGAATTGGATTGGGTTGACCTGGAAAATCTTCAGCAAATTCTGCATTGGTATATTGATTATCACGGTAAGTATAGATAAAATCGTTTAAATTTTTATAAAAAACACCACCAGACAATAAACCAACTGATTTATAATATTTTTCAACCATTAAATCAAAATTATAGGCATAAGTTGCTTTTAAGTTTGGGTTCCCTGCTTGGATTTCAGAATCATCATCTGGAATAACACTTATATATGGAGCTAAATCATAATAATTAGGCCTGGCCAAGGAAGTAGTAAATGCTGCTCTGTAGACCCAATCCTTATTACCATTGTATTTAAAGGCTAAACTTGGTAGTACATTAGTATAGTCATTAGTGTTATTCACTTCACCTACTAAATCTTCTTCATCTTCTACATAATTTGCAGTATAATCGATATTGGTGTTTTCTACACGTATTCCTAAAATCATAGATAATTTAGAATTAAAGTCTTGATCCCATCGAATATAACTTGAATAAATTTCTTCGGAGGCTTTGTAGTTCAATGCCAAATATTCACTGGGTACATCTTCTTTTTCAAATAACGATGGATTATTCAAATCGAGACTTCCTAAATAAGAATTGGTTACAAATGTTCCGGGAATATATTGCGATCCCGCCTGAAAATCTTCTCCTCCATAAAAGCTGTTTGGAACTGCATTCAAATTTGCAAACGCAGTAATTGGCGTGTACTCAAAAAAAGAATTGTCTCTACTTTTGTCCTTAATTCTGGCACGACCCCCTATGCGAATACGCCCTTTTTGATCTTTAATTACAGAAAATGGGAGTCTAAAATTTAGTTTAACACCTACTTCTGATTCCTCTGTGTAGTTATCATTCTCCGAAAGTTTTCTAAAGCTGAATTTATCCGATGCATCTCCACCTGGTGAAGTAAGCAAAGGAAAGCGCGTGTCCGACAAATCTTGATTGATAACTAATTTTTTGTTTTGATATTCGATGTATCTTTCACCAGGTCTATCTTCACTAGCTTGAGCATAATTTACAGCCCAATCCATATCCAGTTTTGAACTCAACAAATGTTCGCCGCCAACAGCATAATTTTGAACCACTTGACTTTCAAGACGGGTATCTTTGTTGTCTTCAATTCCTCCTTTAGTTTGTCTTCTTACATCTCCTTTATATCCAGTGATATCATCATTCGCATCATAAACAGCAGTTATACCTCGGTATCTTGTTCTGTAACGATTTTCAAAATCATCTCTGAAATTGTACATTGCATTAATATAAATAGAATTGTTTTCATTGAATTTATAATCAGTTGCCAAAGCAAAGGAATTTCTTACTCGTTGAATATCGTATTTTCTAACATCGTATTCCTCCATATAAACCTTATTTTTCTTGCCTTCAACCCAAACTCCCTCTACGTTATCAGACCCAAAATTATTGTTATTGTAGGAGGCACTAAAAACAACTCCTAAATTTTTATCCAAAAATCGATCCCCATATACAAAACCTGCTGTGTAATTTCCTTTATCTCGAATTGGGCTATATCCTCCTGCTAAAGTCGCAGAAATTCTTTGTCCATTAGGTGTGGCGCGTGTAATTAAATTCACAGAACCTCCAATCGCATCGGCATCCATATCCGAAGTAAGCGTTTTGTTGACTTCAATTGTAGAAATCATATCCGATGGAATCAAATCCATTTGCACATTTCTATTATCGCCTTCGGCAGACGGAATTCGGTCTCCATTTAAAGTCACTGAATTCAAAGAAGGTGCTATACCTCTAATGATAATATTACGGGCTTCCCCTTGATCATTTTGCATTGTAATTCCAGGAACTCTTTTTAATGCATCACCAATATTGGCATCTGGAAAACGACCCACTTGATCAGAAGAGATGACATTGGTTATGTTTTTATTCGATTTTTGTTGATTGATTGCTTTGGCCTGACCTCTTAATCGATCTCCAATTACCACTTCTTGTAACTCCGTTCCCATTGTTACTAATTCGAAATTTGCAACTGCATTACTTCCACCAGTAAGAACAACATCCTCTTTTGCAATGGCATAACCTATATACTTAACTTCAATTGTATACGAACCAGCAAGCACATCTAAAAATTCAAATCGTCCATTTCGATCAGAAATAGTATATTTGTTCATTCCAACAATTTCTACTGTGGCACCAGGTAAGGGTAGTTTATCTTCGGAATCCAATACTTTCCCAGAAATCACTCCTTTTTGTGCAAAGCCCGATAAGGCGATACAAAAGAGCATTACCAATACAAATTTTCTTTTCATTACATTTTGTTTTTAGTTAATTTGATAGCAAAAATATATGGAAATAGTTAACATAACTATAAACAAAAATTAAGTAATCATTAACAATAAAGTGATTCAAAACGTTTTAGTTAACTTTTAATTAATAGTAAAATAAGTAAGACGAATCGCAAAAAAATTCCAATAACAACAAGTTGAGTTTTTTAGCGTTACTTTTTAATCATCAATCATCAAAATCAATCATTATGCTAAAACCATTCTTCCTTCTGTGTTCTGGAGCCGACAAGAAACTACTTGAAGGTTGCTCAGAAGGCGAACAAACCAAATATGTCGGCATTGGCGCCACGGTTTTTTTTACTGCTGTTATGGCTTTCATTGCCAGTTCCTATGCGCTTTTCACAGTTTTTGACAATGCTTATGTTGCAATGGGATTTGGTTTGGTTTGGGGATTGCTTATTTTTAATTTGGATAGATTCATTGTTTCCACCATTCGAAAAAGAGATAAATTCAGAAGTGAATTTTTGCAGGCAAGTCCACGAATTATTTTGGCGATAATCATTGCCATCGTGATTTCGAAACCATTGGAAATTAAAATTTTCGAAAAAGAAATCAACACCGTTTTGTTGAAAGAAAAAAATGCAATGGCACTCAATAACAAAAATGAAGTTGCCAACTATTTCAAATCGGATTTGGATAAAAACAAATCAGAAACCGACAATCTGAAATCAGAAATTGCGAAAAAAGAAAAAGAAGTAAATGCTCTTTATGAAACTTATATTACCGAAGCCGAAGGGACAAAAGGGACGATGAAATTAGGAAAAGGACCTGTTTTTAAGGAGAAAATCGCCAAACATAATTTAGCTTCAGCCGAACTGGACTCCATTCGAAAAATTAATTTGACCAAAATTGCTCTAAACGATAAAAAAGCAATAACACTTCAAGCGGATTTAGATAAAAAAGTATCCGAAACCCAACCCATTATTGATGGGTTTGATGGTTTGATGGCCAGAATTAATGCGCTGAACAAACTTCCGTTGATTCCTTCGCTGTTTATAATGTTGTTGTTTCTGGCTATCGAAACTTCGCCAATTATCGCCAAATTGTTGTCGCCAAAAGGAGAATACGATTATAAACTGGACGATTTGGAAACGGCTTTGAAAGCGACATTGGAACAAGACAAATACCAACGCAATTTATTGGTAAAAACCAGCGCATCAATGCACGACAAAGTCTATGAAGATATTGCTCAAGACAAAGAATTATATAAACTACAACGTCAGAAAGCCACCGAATTATTAGAGCTTCAAGCACATAATTTTGTAGAAAAACAAAAGAAAACAATGTGATTTAGCCGTTATTTTTAATAATTACACCCTACTAAAAATTTATTTCTATTCGTGTTGTTTTCCTTCAACCACTCTAAAAATGTGTAAGAGTGATGGAAATAAGGCATCCATAGATTCCTGTGCCCCTTTGGTTGAACCAGGCAATGTCATAATTAGCGTTTTCCCTTTCATTCCAGCAATACCTCGTGATAGCATTGAAAACGGCGTACGGTCTTGACCATAATTACGCGCAGCTTCCATAATTCCAGGTATTTCTCTATCTAAAAGTGGCTTTATGGCTTCGGGCGAATTGTCTCTTGGCGAAAGCCCTGTTCCTCCTGTTAATATAATAAGGTCAATATTTTGGGCATATAAATCCAAGACTTTTTCTTGTATTCCAATAGTGTCGTCTGGTATAATGGAATAATCGGTAATCCCTACATTATATAGTTCTAATTTCTCTATAATCGCTTTTCCAGCTTTATCAAATTTCTTTCCAGCCGAAATACTATCCGAACATACAATAACGCCAGCTTTTAAATCGGTGCGGAATTTATCCGTAAAATCTGATTTACCTCCTTTTTTCTCCAATAATTTGATGGAATGAATTTCAATTCCTTTATCAATAGGTTTTAACATATCGTACATAGTTAGAGCCACAACCGATGCGCCATGCATTGCTTCAACCTCAACTCCTGTTTTATAAATAGTATGCACTTCAATTTCTATACTAATTTCTAGCTCATTTATAGCATAACGAACCGCTGTATATTCAACTGGAATGGGATGACAATCCGGAATCATATCACTAGTGCGTTTTACGGCGAAAAGTCCGGCGGTTTTGGCCATTTCGAAAACGTCTCCTTTGGGAACTGTTTTATTTACGATGGCATCGATTGTTTCTTTTTTACTTACTTTTAAAATGGCTTGCGCTATGGCAATGCGAAGGGTACTCGATTTGAATGTAATATTGACCATTTGAGATTATAGTTTATAAGTTAGAAGTTGCCCTTCGACAAGCTCAGGGTGACAGTTTGAAGTTTGAAGTTAGAAATGATTGAAATTGATATTGATATTGCTATTGCTAAAGTTGATTTTCTTTCCAGATAAAAGATTCGTCTTCAAAAACTTCTTTTCCCCAGATAGGAGTCATTGCTTTAATTTGCTCTACAATATCCTGACAGGCATCGAAAGCGTCTTTACGATGTTTGGATGAAACAAATACAAATAGGCATATTTCTCCTTCTTTTACTACACCAAGGCTGTGATAAATATGCATACAGACTAATTTGTATTTGGCAAAAGCCGCTTCACGTATCTCGTGAAAAAGTTCGTCAGCCATTTCTTGATAGGACTCATAGTTGATAGCAACCACAGTTTTATCATCAATTATATCACTTCGGACTTGTCCTAAAAAAATATCGTGAGCTCCAATATCAGTTTTAGTGCTGTGTTTAGCAATGCTATTGGCTATAAATTCTGGTGTTATTGGTCCATCAACGAACACATTGTGCTTTTTTTTCTCTTTCATTTTATTTCAATTTTATCTTGTTTCAATCCAATTTTCGATTCCTCCTTCTAAACTAAAGGCAATACAAGTTGGTAATTTACCTTTTAGTATTTGAATGGCTTTTGCACTTCGAATTCCCGATTTGCAAAAAACCACTACTTTATTTTCAGTTGCTATATCCGAAATTTTATTTTCAAATTCACTTAAAGGAATTGATGTAAAAGGAAATTCATTCACAAAAGGAAGTTCATCTTTTTCACGAACATCAATAATGGTGATTTTTTCTTTTGGTCTAAGATTGTCAAATTCTTCTACTGATATTGTTTCAATATTGAAATTTGTGTTACAATTCCATTCATAATTATAGTCTAAAAAATCTGTTTTACTTTTCGGATAATCAATGAATTGGCTTGCTTTTGCAACAATTTCAAAATCGTAAAATGTGTTTTCCAAGGCATTATAAGAAATTATTTTATTCGCCAATGGTTTGCCAACACCAGTAATGATTTTTAGTGCTTCGGTAGCTTGCATTGTGCCAATAATTCCCGGAATTACACCCAAAACACCTACATCATTACAGGAAATGGTTGATGCAGAATCGGGTGGTTTTGGAAACAAATCACGGTAATTTGTTTTGATATTTGACTCATTATCTGCAAAATTAAAAACGCCTATTTGTCCTTCAAAACGTAAAACTGCTCCGTAAATCAATGGTTTATCAAGCAACAAACAAGCATCATTTATAAGATAACGAGTGGCAAAATTATCGGTTCCATCGATGATAATATCGTAGTTTTCTATAATGCCTAGAGCATTTTTATTGGTAATTTGAAAATTATAGGATTTGGTTTTAATCTCTGGATTGAGTGCTTCTAATCTTTTTGTAGCTGTAATTGATTTTGATTTACCAATGTCATCTATGGTATAAAGGATTTGGCGTTGTAGATTTGACGTTTCGACCACATCAAAATCAATAATACCAATCGTTCCCACGCCAGCAGCAGCAAGATATTGTAAGGCAGGACAACCCAAACCGCCTGCGCCAATAATCAGAACTTTTGCTTTTGCAATTTTGTCCTGACCAATTTGCCCAATTTCCTTGAGTTGGATTTGTCTTTGATAACGGTTATAACTATTTTCTGTGTTCATATCGTGTTTTTTAAACCATTTAGAAATTAAGAAAATTAAGTTCTCGTTTTAATGAATCTTTATTTCTTACTGGTTTATAATAAAATTTTACCCGCCAGAAAATGGCGGAAGTAAAGCTATAGTATCGTTTTCGCTAAATACTGCATTGTCTTGTATTATTTTTTTGTTTACAGCAACCGAATATTTCATTTTGACCAAAGCAGGAAATTGTTTCTCCAAGTTTTTTATCAATTCATTGGAATCTTTTATTCCATACATTTTCCAAGCCGATTTGCCTATAATATCAGCAATTTGTCCAAAAGCAAGTAGTTGTATTTCCATATTTAAATTAGATATGTTTTCAAAATCTTCTTTTGTATTGATGTTTTTAAAAAAAGTTCCTTTGAAGATTTCGTTATTTTCAACCGGAAAAATTTTCAAGTTGAAGTGAGAAACCATTTCTTGTAATTTAATGGTGTTTTGCTGAATAAGTTTCAGCCAAACCGCTTCACAATCTTTAGCATATATTCCAAATAAGGGTTCTAATTTTTCTTGATTTTCCAGTAAAATAATTTGAGATTCTATACTATTTCTAACCATAAAATCAATCGCTTCCTTAGTTATAAAGGGCATATCGCAACTCACGATAAAATTTAATTTGGTGCTCGAGTGGCTTAAAGCTGTGTAAATTCCTCCAGCTGGTCCTATATTTTTTATCCTATCCGGAATAACTTCTAATCCAAACTTTTCGTATTCTGGATTGTTGGAAACAATAACTAGATTTTCAAAAATGGCTTGCATTTGTTCGATGACATATTGAATCATTTGTTTTCCTTCAATGAGAAGCAATCCTTTATCGGCACCCATTCTGGAGCTTTTTCCACCAGCTAAAATGTAACCGTTTATATGTTTTATTTTGGAATTCATAATCAGATAAAAATTAATTTTATGGAAGCAAGAAGCAATACGACAGCTAATATTTTGTTCAAAAACTCATTTTTAAATTTATTGGCACCGAAATAAGACCCTGCAATTCCTCCAGTTAATGCAAAAACAAGCATCAATCCCATTTCTGCTTTAAATTCAAAGCCTTTGGTAAAAAGACCAGCCAATCCAGCAATTGAATTTACAAAAATGAATAAGGCCGAAACTGCGGCGGTTTTTTTCATATCTGCCCAATGCATCAGTAAAATTATTGGACTCAAAATAATGCCACCACCTATTCCTATCATTCCTGAAAAAAAGCCAATAACGGCTCCAATTAAAAGGGCAAGGTAGATGTTTTGCTTCACGTCGAATGTTGCTGCCTTGAATTTAATTCCCAATAATCTCACTACCGAAAACAGCAAAAGTACCGCTAGTATTTTTTTATACAAACCTACATCAACTGTAATCATTCCTCCAATAAATGCTGCTGGAAAAGACGCTAGTGCATAAGGCCAAAACAAATTCCATTTAAAAAAACCACCACGATAGTATTGAACAAACGCAATTAAAGAAACGAAAATGTTAAGCAATAAGGCAGTTGAGCGCATTGTTTCCGGGGCAAACGAAAAGAATGCCATTAATGCTAAATAACCACTTGCTCCGCCGTGTCCCACCGAAGAATAGAGAAAAGCGACTATCACCAACAACACATAAAACAACGTTTCTATATACATCTCTTAAATAGTTTTGCAGATTTCTTTTTTGAATACTTCAAAAGCAGCATTCAATTTAATGTAACAAGCAACCAACTCCTCACCTTCTTTTGTAACTATTGAGCCGCCTCCACTGGAACCACCTGTGTTTTTTATTACAAGTGGTGCGTCTGAAATGGCGTTCATTATTTTTATCATTTCCCAAGCGTGTCGGTAGGAAATTTGCATTTCTTTTGCTGCAGCACTAATTGAACCTGTTTCCCTGATTTTTTCCAGCAATTCTTTTTTGCCCATTCCTATTAAATGACCTTTGCTGTTTTCAATCGAAAGGTGTCCTTTGATTTTTAAATTTGTCATGTTTTTTAATCTTTTATCGAAACGTTTTCTGAAAATATTTTATGAAAAATTAAAGAATCATATTGATATTGACTAACTCTCCTTTTTTAAAATTTTCGCTGTCTTCATCGAATTCTATTAGGCAATCAGCAACAGCAAAAGAATTGAGTTTATAACTTTCTTGATTATTCAAAACCGTTACTTCTCTCTCTCCAATTTTCCCTTTTAGAAAATAAGTAAGTCCGGCTTTTTTATTAAAGTCTTCTGCTAATGGAAGTAACATCTTTTTAAAATATTCTTTCTGAGTAAAACTACTAATTGCCTGAACCACATATTCATAAAAACAACTCATTACCGCAGCAGGATTTCCGGGTAAAGCAAACACCAAGGTTTGATTGTGACGCCCAAAATAAAAGGGTTTTCCTGGTTTTTGTTTGATTTTGTGAAATATTTTTTGAACCCCACATTTTTCCAAAGAAGTGGGAACCAAATCATAATCACCCACCGAAACTCCCCCTGTAAGTATCAGAATATCAGAATCTAATTGATTTGAAATTGCTCGTTCAATTTCTTCTTCGACATCATCAACCACTTCAACCGAAACTGGATTTATGCCTAATTGTTGCAATGCTGCAATCAAACCAATGGAATTGGATTCGAATATTTTTCCTTCTGCGATTTTGTCGTTTGCTTTAGTGAGCTCTTTACCAGTTACGATAATACTAACAGTTGGTTTAGAAAATACATTTACTTTGTTGATGCCAATTCCTGCCAAAAAAGAAATCGCAACGGGTGTCAACAATTGTTTTTCTTGCAACGCCATTTCTCCTTTTTTAGTTTGTGAACCTTGAGGACGAACATTCGCTCCTTTGACCAAAAAAATATCTAGAATTTGAATAGTATTTCCGTCCCGAATGATTTTTTCCTGCATAACGACAGTGTCTGCACCTGGCGGAGTTGGAGCTCCTGTATAAATTCTTACCGCTTCATTTGTCAGTAATACTTTATTGGAATAATTACCTGTTTGAATTTCGCCAATTACCGTTAGATTGCTTTTTTTATCCCAGTTTTCGTATGAAAAAGCATAACCATCCATAGCCGATTGATTAAATGGAGGCGTGTCCATTATGGCATAAATTGGCTCCGCTAAAATGCTCCCATTGGCTTCAAGCAAGGATACTGTTTTTACTTTTAATTTACTGCAATTTTCTTCGATTAGTTTTTTTGCTTCTGTTACATTTATCATTTTATTATTTATTTTCGATATGCCAAAAAAAGCATAACGGTGTTCAAAAAAAAGGATTATCCTCCTATGCTTATCATACTTCTGTTGGTTATTTTTGTTGAGTCGATTTTAGTATAATCGCCTTTAAACTGTCCGCCCAATGCTTCGGCTTTACTTGCCACACATTGTTTTATTATGGGAACAATATCTTCAGAATTTCTAAGAGCTGTTAAAATATCGGCTTCGCCATTAGAAAACAAGCAGTTTTTCATTTTGCCATCAGCGGTTAATCGCATTCGATTACAATTTTCACAAAAAGGAGCGCTCATTGTGCTGATTACCGCAAAAGTGCCTTCGTGACCAAAGGGTTTGAATTTTTTTGCGGTTTCATTAACGCCGTCTTTCATTCGGATGAAATTGTATTTGGTTGTTGCCACATCCAAAATTTCCTGATAACTAAATACTTTTTGTGTGCTCCATTGATTTTTATCAAAAGGCATAAACTCAATAAAACGAACGTGAACCGGTTGATTTTTTGTCCATTCGATAAAATTGAGAATTTCAGTATCATTAAAATCCCGCATCACAACCGTATTTATTTTTACGTGAAACCCTTCGTCGATGAGTTGCTGGATGTTTCTCCAAACTTTTTCGAAAACATTGCGCTTGGTGATGCTAAAAAACTTGTCTTTATCAAGAGTATCCAAACTGACATTAATGGATTTAATTCCTGCTTTTTTAAAAACATCGATAAAATCATTGGTTCGCAAACCGTTTGTGGTCAAAGTAAGTTCTATTGGATATTTAGAAAGTGCCAGTATAATTTTTTCAGCATCTTTCCTAACCAAAGGTTCGCCACCAGTAAGACGCATTTTAGTCACTCCCATTTTCACAAATTCACGAGCAATAACGTCGATTTCATTGGCCGACATTAATCGAGAAGACGGCATAAATGAGGTGTTTTCGTCTGGGATGCAATATTGACATCTGAAATTGCAAACATCCGTAAGCGAAATTCGGAGGTAATCGTGTGTTCGCCCAAAAGTATCTTTCAACATTCTTATTTATTTCTATTTTCAAACCAATTTCGATGATTATACAAGAAATAGATTTGAATTATTTGAATGTCAAATTTAAGGTTTAAAATCGAGTTTCATTGCTAGAATTGATACTTTTTCTAAGATTTTTGTGGTTTTGTCTAAAATAAAATCAAAATAATTCATCCGAATCAATTATTCCATAATTCGAACCCTATTTTGGGCAAAAAAAACCACGAATTAAATAAATTCACACTTTTACATTAGGCTATTTCTAAAGTAATTTTTGCAAATTATATAATTCGTGGAATTAACCAAAAATAAAACAATTAATTCAACTTACTTATTATTTCACACTAGGTTTGCCAAGATAATCCCATTCGGCATAAGCTCCTTTGTAATTTTTTACGTTTTTATAACCTAAAACATTGACCATATAAGCATATAGCGTTGCTCCTTTTATCCCTGTTTTGCAATAAAGTATATATGTTTTATCGGGAGATAGTTCAATTCCTGCTAATTTTTTAAATTCGTCTGGGGAAATAAAGACATTAGTTCCTGTTTTAATGATGCTTTCATAAGGAATATTAATAGCTCCTTTTATGTGTCCGTTGCTGTAGGTACTTTTTTCGTTTCTCACTCCATTGAATTCATCTGGAGTACGTGTATCAATGATTATTACATCAGTATTTCCAATAGCGGATTCAACATAGGCTGCATCAGCATTGATTTCAGAAACCAAATTTACAGTAAATGTTTTTACTTTTACCGTTGGCACTTCCGAAGTCAATTTTATGCGTGCATCTCTAAAGGCATTCATTTCTTTGTGCATTAATTTTACGTCTTTAGCTCCTAAATATTTCAGAACCCAATATATAAATGTAGAATACTTTTGAGTTCCTTCATCATAAACCACAATTGAATCTTCGTTTGAAACACCTTTATTTCCTAAGATTTTGGCAACATCTTCAATGGGTAACATTGTCCCATCAACTTTTGGATCCTTCACATTTAGAATAGCATAAGGAATATTAATAGCGCCTTCTATATGAGATTGAGCATATAATTTTTCTTTACTGGCATCGATTAGCACCATATTAGGTTTTTCTTTTTGCAAAGCGATAAATTCTTTGGCTGTGATGAAGTCTTGTGCAAAAGCGTTGCCTAAACATAAAATAGTTATCAATACGGAACTGAATAATTTTGTTGCATTCATAGCATTATATTTTTTGAGTTTAAAAAGTGTGAGTACTATTTTCAATTAATACTCACACCTTAATTTTGAGATTATTTAATTATTATTTGCATTTGAATTTGCAATACATCTTCGTATGGCACTCCATATGGAATATCTGAATTTGCAAAATTATATTGATAATTTACTTGCAATCTTGTCCATTCGTTGAAAAAATAATTTATTCCAGGAGTCCATCTCATTGCTGTATTGCCACTGATACTATTATCAGGATCATACGTTTCGAATTTTAAAACAGGTTCTAATTTCCATTTTGTTTTATACAAAGCGGTTAAATAATATCCACTTCTATCTACTGAACCTTCTACGGTCGTAACTTCTCCTCCACAACCGCCACCGGTAGTGTATGAACCTTCGTCTGTTCCTTGAATATATTCGCCTTGTAAAGTGAAATTTTTGTATTTTAATAACGCATCGAACCCAAAACGAGTTCGAGTGTCTGCTTTAGTGGCAGTTGTAGAAACAGGAGTGAATTTTCCTGTTTGATAACTTCCTCCTATTGTGAGGTATTTAATTGGCGTAAAAGTTAATCTAGAGATATAAGTCATATAATTATCATTCAATGGTTTATACTCAATATCATCTCCAATAACATCTCTACCTTCTCCATTCATTATTGCAAACTGGTAAGTCACAACATCTTTGATTCCTTCTCCAATTTTAATTTTTTCTCCAGATCCGCCAAATATAGTAATACCCATATCTCTAATAGGACCAGCCAATTGATTTACGACCTCGGAACGGTCAATAGTATATAATTTGTGGCAACCTTGTACTTGTTCTGCTCCAAAAGGACTTTTGAATTGACCAACGGCTGCTTTAAAATAAGAGCCATAACGGTCATAAGACACAAAAGCATCACAGATTCCAAATCCGGCTACAGGAGCAAATTCCATTATAAAGTAATAAGAAAAATCATAAGGAATATTGCCCATAACACCGAGTCTTGCTCTATTAAAAAAGTAGCCATTAGTGTCTAAACTTGAGGTACGATTACCATTTACACCTGTATAGGTATGTTCGTATTGTGGCTGGATAAATCCAAATATTTTGATGCCATCTCCTTCTCCAGGACTTTCACAACCCTGTGAATAACTCATTTGGAATGCAAACGCTATTGCAAAGAATAGTACTATTTTTATTGATTTCATAATGTTGATTTTTTAATTTAGAGGTAATAGTCGCTTATAAACACTCGGGTAAAGACTATTACTTTTTTTAGGTTTAATTATTTTATTAAATATCAAGGAACTGGAGTTATGTAAGTCCCATCGGTTTTGTAATAACCAAAGTTGCTATTCCAAGCACTTAAATCCCCTTGCCAAGTAGATTTTCTAATGGCAACTGAACCATTCTTCATAGTAGTCCAAATAATTCCATTGGCACCATAACTCAAACTCTTACTATTATCAAAACCAACCACATTCAACCAAGCAGATGTAATAGAAGAAGTTTGTCCAGTGTAGCAATAGGTTACCAAAGTTGTAGCAGCAGGATTAAATTTGTTTAATCCATCAATTGTCAAACCATCGGCCACATCTATTCTATAAGCACTTGCGATATGCCCATAAGTGTCCCAATCCGCTTGTCCCCATTTATTATTGATAAAATAATTAGTAGGATTGGCGAGAACATCCGTTTTTGTAACTGTCCAAGCTGTATTTGCTAATGCAATATCAATTCGTGCTTTAAGGATTTCTTCGCCAGTGGTTTTTCCAGTAGTTAAAACAGGAGATTTAAATTGAGAAACGGCTGCTGGAGTTCCTGTAGAAACCCAGTTGGCATGGTTTAACTGAGCTACGCTAGTAGTCCATTTTGCTTGAAAAGCAGAATGCCATCCCGCCATTCCCCATTTTAAAACATGGGAAGTAAATCCACTTAATCTTAAAAAGGCAACCGCACGTGCTGCGGTTTGACCAGTGTAACACACTACTAAAATTGGTTTTGTTCCTGCATTTGGGGCAGCGGTCAATATATTTGCCAAAGGAACATTCACAGCTCCTTTAATATGACCATTATCAAAATCAGCGGCAGAACGAATGTCCATTACATAATAATCTGGAACAGAATAATCCGTAACGTTTACATTTATTGCATTAGCAGCTTTTACCCAGGTAGCATCCACTACATTTGCAAAATCTTTACCTGTATCTTTCATATACTTAGTCAAAATAGCATATTCATCGACACTGGCTTCTTCATATTCTCTACAACTTGTTGCTAGAAATAGCGGTACGATTATCGCTATTAATAAAATTGAAATTCTTTTTTTCATGATGTTTAAAAGTTAATTTAATTGTTAATAAACCATTGGTTAATTTGGTTATTGTGTAAAATAGATGTATTTTACTGTAACAAATTTCCGAAATATTTAAAAATTAAATCGCAAAGTTGAAAGAAACAAATCAGTATTTTTGATTTTAAATATCACTTCAATAACTGATAAATATCAATTATTAATATGTATTTTTGTAATCACTAAATAATAGAAAATGCTGTTAGATTGCTTAAAAGACATTAAACATGATCATGCTTTTGAATTGTTAGATCCGACAGATCTTGCTATTTTAAATAAAAACAAAAAGACCCTGTTTTATAAAAAAAACGATATCATTCTCAAGCAAGGCACTATTGCAAATAGTATCGTATTTAGCAAAACCGGTTTTTTTAAATTGGGTATGGAAGGCTCCCAAAAAAACATCATTTTAATACTCAAGGGAAATGATACTTTTTTAGGCTTATCGAGTTTGTATTGTACACAAAATGAGTATTTATATACTGTTACAGCTACTGAAGATTGTGAAGTAGAAATCTATGATAATTCATCTTTCAAAGAAGTGTTGAGCAGAAATGTAACTTTCTCTAACGAAATTATTAAGTATTTAAATCATAATTCTTCCCGTATTTTCAGACGTTTTATGAATATGATGGAAAAAAATTCAAGAGGAAAAGTGGCTTTTATGCTGGTTTGTATGGCTAATAGCGTCTATCATAAAAATGAATACACGATGTCTTTAAGTCGTCAAGACATGGCTGATTTTCTTGGGATTTCTGTGGAAAATGTAATTCGAATATTGAAAGAGTTAGAAAATGACGGCTTAATAGAAGTCAATGGCAAGTCTTTCAAATTAATCAACATTGAAAGTTTACATAAAGTTTGTGAATTTGGATAATTTTCTATTAGTTTAAAACAGCTAATAATATCCCTAAACTAAAATGTCATTACTTATAAATAATTTAATCCGAACTGAAAAATAATTCTTGAATTAAGATCTAGGTTAAACATTTTTAGACCGTTAACAAAATCTTCCGTCGTCTTTTATTTTTTCTATATGAAAATTTACATTTTCGAACCAGCCTATTTTACTGGCTTTGTGAACATCAAAAGCTGGAACAAAAGGCTTGATGTCGAGCAAAGGCGTACCATCAATTATGTCAATTCCTATTATATGGAGTATATTGCCATTCCTTTTTTCGAGTTTTACAACCGAAAATCCAATGGGATTAGGTCTTCCAGGAGATCGAGTGGCAAAAATACCATGTTCATCTGTGTCTAAAAAAGGAATCACTTTTAATTGTGATTTCTTTATCAAGTGCATGTGAAAAATCAAAATGATGTGTGAAAACCCTTCAATATCACTTAATCCTTCTGCATATTCATCGAAAATTTCAACCGTAGCTTTGCTTTTTGG
This sequence comes from Flavobacterium psychrophilum, assembly GCA_022729635.1. Lineage (GTDB taxonomy): Bacteria > Bacteroidota > Bacteroidia > Flavobacteriales > Flavobacteriaceae > Flavobacterium > Flavobacterium psychrophilum_P. The sequence continues at coordinate 21,094 of DZAU01000011.1, read as the reverse complement.
CGAAGCTACTGGTTGAATTGGTGTTCCTATTGAATCCTTAAAAGATGAATTTACAATCCCAATAGGTTGATATGAAATTAAATCCTCTTTTCTATCCACTTCAATTAATGGTTATTATTACAAATATGTTCGTGTTCATCATGGTTATCATGGCTCTTGCATCCTTCGCCTGAATCAACAATTTTGCCTTGTAAAAATTCTTCTGCAATTTGTCTTACATTTCCGCTACATCCACGACAAACATCAATCCCATGATGCTGAAGTACTTTTAAAGCTCCATTACCCATGTTTCCAGCAAGCATAACACTTACTCCAACTTCTTTTAATATACTACCAATATTACTTTTGCACCCACAACCTTGTGGAGATGGTAATACTTCCGTTTTTACTATATTATCATCTGCGTCAACTGTAAAAATAGTATAAGATTCACAGTGACCAAAATGGTCATCTACATCATTTCCTCTTGTAGGAACGGCTAATTTTATCATAATGTTTTTATTTTTTACTGTATGATTTATTCCCACTTAAAATCATACTGATTTTTATTAATAAGAATTATTTGTGGGAGATTCGTTTTTGTTTTCTCCTTTTTTATTTAGATACAATTGATGATGATAACTGCCCTCTTTCATCATCTTTTTTCCGCATTCAGGGCAGCTATTCTCCCTGCAAGGTTTCCCTTTTGTGTGCGTTATATGAATATTACAATGCACACAAATACAATTTCCATTACAATCCTCTTCCATTGCTTTCTATATTTTTGTTTAATTCCCGTAATGTTTCGGACTGGCAATAATTACACGTATTAATTTCTTCTTTACAAATACTCAATTTCAAGCATTTTTCACATTTGTACCAAAAATCGTCTGTATGATAATTACCTCCTTCTATAAAAATTGCTTTCCCTTCTACAAAAGCTTGTGTAATGGTACGCCTTGCCTTTTCATATATTCGAGTAAAAGTTGGTCGTGAAACATTCATTTGCACAGCTGATTTTTCTTGAGTAAACCCTTCATAATCAGACAAACGTAATGACTCATATTCTTCATACAACAAAATAACAGGTTCTAAATCCTTGATTGGCATTCCAAAAGGCCTAAACCCTTCCATAATAGGAGGGTTTACGATAGTTCTGTTACGTTTTGGTCGCGACATTTTATTTTATTCCATTTAATACGTCTTCTTTGCTGATGGGTTTGGTGCAGAAAAACCAATCGTAACAAGAAATTCCCTCGTCTTTACCTTCAACTCGATCTTTAGCAACTCCGCAAGAACCGGCCGTAGGGATGATTACATCATCGCCAGGTTGCCAATCTGCAGGTGTGGCAATACTGAATTTGTCTGCAGTTTGAAGGGCAATAATCACTCGTTTCAATTCATCAAAATTTCGACCTAATGATAATGGATAATAGATAATAGCTCGGATTTTTCCAATAGGATCTATAAAAAATACTGCACGAACAGCTTTTGTATTACTCTCACCGGGTTGAATCATTCCGTATTTCTTTGCTACTTCCATAGTAATATCTTCAATAAGAGGAAACTTTACTTCGATATTTTTCATGCCTCGATATTCAATTTTTTCCTTAATCGTTCGCAACCAAGCAATATGACTGTACAAACCATCAATTGATAATCCTACTAGTTGACAGTTTAAAGCCGTAAATTCTTCTTCCATATTTGCGAAAGTCATAAACTCTGAAGTACAAACTGGGGTAAAATCGGCAGGGTGACTAAAAAGAATTACCCATTTTCCCTTGTAGTCTTCGGGAAAATTAATAGATCCTTGTGTAGTTACAGCTTCAAATGATGGGGCATTGTCGCCAATACGTGGCATTGAAATAATTTCTTGTTCCATGATGTTTTTTTTTAATGTTTTTAATGTTTAGCCAAATATACAAATAATAATGAACAAATGTTCATTATTATTTGTATATTTTTTTGATTTTTTTTGATTTTAAAGAAGCTTACTTATAAATTTAAAAGTATCAAATTGTCTTCTTTATAAATTTATTAAAGGTTTGTGAATTTGGTTGATTTTCTATGGAAGGATGCAGGTTTTTTTTCTGTTTTCCAGCATCTTAAGATAACTTCCGCTTACCAAGCGTTTTAAAAATTTGTCCTCTTTTTGATGGCAGTGAATACAAGCTCCCACTTCCAGCATTTTCTTTTGCTCCTTCAAATCCAAAGGGAAGAAATAATTGTGTGAGGAATACGTGTTTTTGACATTTATATCTTTCATAAAACCTATCCAAGCATCTTGTGGCAAGCCGTCTTGTGGTGCATTGGCATAATACGGAGTAAAATTCCAATGCGCTTTTTTGGCTTTTACAACATAATTTAGTGTTCCTTTTCCAAAACCCAAAGCTTGGGAATTAGTATGACAAGAAGCACAATCTCTGGTTAATTTGGCTGTGGTGTGAGCGGCATTTGGCGCATACCATCTTACGAATTTGGTATCATTCCCCCTTTTATTTCCTTTAAAATTGGATTTATCCAAGGTCATTATCATTCCTGGGATAGCAGGAACAAATTCTTTGGTATTTCCTGTTTTTTTCACACCAATTGTGGGCGGTGCAAAACCAAATTCAGCAACGTGTTCTATCCAGCGACCTTCGGTTTTATCCGCATTTATTACTCGAGGATCATAATCGGTATGACAGCCGATACAAGTCGGTGACCAAGCTGTATGACACATACTGCAAGACACTTTTTGATGCACCTCATCACGTTTGCAAGACGGTTTTATTGGAAGTTCCTTTTTACTGATTTTTGAAACTAAAAAAGCATTTCCTTTGGAATCTTTATAAGTATTTACTAATGGAATAGACTCTTTTTTGGTAACCAAAAAACTGTTTGGCGAATGTTTGTATCCTCTTAAAGCATAATCTAAAGCCGAAATATAATCCATTTGAAATGGTGTATTAACAATTGGTTTTCTTTGCGTGTGACAATCTTCGCAATTTATTTTTATGGCATCGGCTTCGTGTTTATAGGTTTTGCCATCGCCCATTATTTCTTGCGAAAGATGACAATCGATACAAAGCATTCCTGATTTGTGATGCACATCGGGAGTTGCTTTTTCAAAGACTCTCCCATCCATTAAAATGCGATGATTTTTACTGTTTTTTACTTCACTTTTCTGGAGTAGCGTTTCACTCCAACCCTCATAATTAGTTGAAATTCTACCAGAACGACTGTGACAGCCAAAACATTTTGAATTATCAACATCGAGATTAATTTGTGGGTGAATATTATCATTTATATTGGGTTTTGAATCCTTTTCATAATTCAAATGGCAAGCAAGGCATCCTCCGCCACGTGATTGCTCATCTACAGCTGCATAATGCGTTTTTTCTTTTCCTAAATGGCAAGTGGCACATTTGTTTTTGAGGTGCATATCGGCAGCAGATTGTCCTAAATGTGTTATGTGAAATAAAGAATCGTCTGGTTTTAATTCGTCGAAAAGATATTTATCTACACTAATAATCCCCGAATTGGTTGTCATTAATGATTTTTGAATGCGATGCAGTTCTTTAGAATGACAGTTGGCAGTAGCACAAGTTTGGGAAGCATTTTGAAGATTCCCTGGAATCAGAACCATTCCTTTATGCGCTAGATTTTTATCCTTGGAATGACTATTTCCCAAATGGCAAGAAGCACAACCAATCGTTTTAGGATCGTGATGAGTGGTAAAACCTGTCATTTCGCTGTGGCAAGTCAAACAAGATTCTTTATCATTGTTGATAACTTGATATTCTTGATCTGTTTGTTTACAACTGTTGAGAAGCAGGAAAACAATAGAGAAAACACGTAAAAGAAGGGATTTATTTGGAATCAAAATAGGGTCGAATAAGCATCAAAAATAGTCAATATATTGTAAACTATAAATATTTTGAAATGTTAAAATAAAAAAAATACGCATCGAAGTGCGTATTTTTTATTTTTATTTTTTAGTAATCAACAGCCTTCATCGGCTGACGCTGCTGCCGCTTTTGCTGGTTTAACAATTACTTTTGTTTTAGATATCGTTGGTTTAGCGACAGTAGTATTTACATTGCCACTAGACTTGTTTGCATCCGAAATAAATTGGGCAAAATCTGCCACAGGGTTTTCATCATTAAATTTTGTGGTATTAGCTGCAATTTCATTCCAATTACCTGTTTTTAATTCCTCGTATCCTACGGATAAAAAACTAATGTTTTTAACACCCATTTGTTTCAAAATCATAAAGGGAACATTCGCTTCGGTCGCAGAATTACCGTAGAGGATGGCTTTTTTATTTGATTCATTTAAATTCATAAAAAAGTCAATGTTCTCGTCATTAATTAAATTTACAGCATAAATGTTTTTTGCTTCGGGCAAATGACCTTTAGCAAAATCAAACTGGTTGCGCACATCTACTAAAACGATAGATTTATCTTTATTCATAATAGATTTGGCCAACGATTGTGGTGCAATTTGAAAACTGGTGTTTTTTATTTCTGCAAGTTCTTCACTCAATGGCGTTTTGAAAATGTATTTTTCTGTTTTTAAAAATATAAAACTTAGACTTAATACAATAAGTGTAGCAATAACACTAAAAGTAATCCAATTGGTTTTAGTGAATTCGGAAGTATCATTTATAGGGTTTGTGTCCATTTTGATTCTGTTAATTTTGTTTATGCTGCTTTAATTTGTTTATCAAATGTTGAAAAAAATTAATTTCTAACATCCTTCATCTGCACTAGCCGCTTTTTTAGGCACTACTAATTTTGCAGGACTTTTTTCGGGTGACTTGGTTGCTGAAACTTTAGTTAAATTTTTTACAGCAGCCGAACCACCAGGGATAAATTCGTCTGGATTTGGCAGTCCTAAATGGGCTCCAACTGCTTTGCGGAAACTATAATTTTCATAGACATCATGCGAATCTGTTTCTACTGGTTTAGGCGGATTTAAATACAGTTGATAGAATTGATTTAATCCTCCATTTAACACTTTTACATTTTTAATCCCTACACGGCGTAGAATCATCCAAACTTGATCAGACATAATAGTTCCGTTAGAAAAAAGAACTACATTATAGTGGTCTGAATCAAAAACGGCTTGATTTTCTTCTGTCAGGATTTTTTCATAAGGTATATTAAGAGCTCCTGGAAGCGTGAATTTAGCGTATTGCACAGAATCTCTTAAGTCAACTAAAAAATAAGACGGGTCATTACCAATTATAACCTTGGCTAATTCGTCGGGTTGAATAAATCGATTGTCATTTACAGATTCTAACAACAAATTATTGGGGGTAACACCAGTATATTTGGCTGATTTCAAGTTTTTTTGATTTCTTTTGGAATCAATAGAATTGCTTTTGTCTGGCAATAAAGCTAAAATAATAGCTAATACAACTGGAACTATGGCTAAAAAAATATATCGTTTTTTCATTTTGAATTTGATATGAAATTGAAAACTTTTTAAAATTCAATTAATATTTAACATCTTTAACACGTTTGCGGATAAGCATTGTCACATAAAAGGAAGCAATGGCAACTATTGTGATAAAAGCAGTAAACCAATAAGGACTAATGCCAAAATACTCTGCCACTGTTACATCTCCTAAATTGCTGGAGTTATAGAAATCTTCAAATAAAGGGTACATTTCAGAAAAAATAAATGCTCCAATTGCTATTCCTCCAAAAAACACGTAACCATCTATTTTTCCGATTCCAACTGCCGTTACGCAGGTTCCAGGGCAAAATCCCCCGATTACGAAACCAAGTCCCATAATGATTCCACCAACAATAATTGGCCAAACTCTAGCAGGCAAACCGTCTAAAACTGACATGTTTATCCATCCAAAGTAATCCATAAATAATAATCCTATTGATGCTACAATTGCTGCTGTAAAAAACACACGTAACACGGCAAAATCATATCCGTAAAAAACGCCTACTAGTTTTCGAGAAGAGGAAAACCCTGATGCTTCTAAAACATATCCAAATGCTATCCCCATAACAATAGCAATAATGTTATTCCATTGATCTGAAAGTATTTCTGGTATTAATGGTCCCATAATAATTGAGTTAAAATTAGAAGTTAGAATCAGAATTCAAATAGTAATCCTGCTAACTTTGTTAAAAAATATTAATTAATTTGTATAAAATTATATCCACAATTTTCTAAAGAAATAAGCAAACATAAATGCACCCCCAAAAATAGAAAGCATCGCTATATAGCCTCCTAAGGATAACACCGACATTCCACTAAGAGCAGCTCCACTTGTACATCCTTTGGCAAATTGTGCTCCAAAACCAAATAAAGTGCCTCCAGCCAAGGCAAGCCATAAACGTTTATTTGCCGTAATTTGAGGAGAATGTTGAACCCTAAAAAAAGCTCTTCCGGATAAAGACCCTGAAATAAAGGCTCCAGTTATTATCCCGATAACCTCAAAAACCAACCAGTTGCTGATTGGCACTTTGCCTCCCTTCATTTGGTCTGCATAATACGCATTATTATCTGCGTGAGCAGGTGCTACATTATGTACAGTTTGGGTTACGATTGCTTTAGCAGCTCCAGAAGCTCCTAATCCTCTTCCTGTAAAAAAGAAAGTTAATATCAATATAATTCCTACTAAAAATCCCCCAAGATAGGGATTCCAATAGTCATGCTGTTTGTCTGATTTTATGTTCATTTTTTTTTGAATTAAAATTAATAAAGAATACGTGTTATTTGTCCTGCTTCAACCATTAAAACTCTAAAAATTAATCCACTTATAAGAATTAAAATAGCAGGAACCACCACAGGAACTTTAAAGCCCATTAATTCGAAAACCTCTAAAACCAAAGGCAAGATTAAACCTAAAGCCACGAAAAAACCAAAAAACAGCGTGGTCATATCACCTCCAACCAATATTTTTACGGCTTCTACCTGCATTTCATTTCCGGCATAATACCCCATAATCAAGTGGATAATCAAACCAATTTCAATAACAATCAATAAAATATCTATTTTACTAAATAAATGTCTTTCGTAGGTTGATTTAGCAAACAAAATAATTGTTGCTGCTGCTGTTGAAAGTCCTGAAACTAAGAATAACGGGCCTAAAATTGCATTATTCCAAAGTGGCCTGGCATTAAATGCGGAAAGCAAAATACCAGTATAAATTCCTAATATAATTGTCAATGGGATTAAAGCCAGAGCCATATATTTCTTATAAGTTACACACAATTCTTCTACCTTGTACAAAATGGGTAATTTATCGTAATTCAATTTTGGAAACAACTTTCTCAAATCTGGAAAAATCCAAAATATTGACAATGGAGTTACAATTAATAAAACCCAAGCCCCCCAAGACATTGGCGATTCCAATCGAATTGTAGTATAGAGTTTCCAAGAATATAATGGATTTCCTAAATCAATAATTAAGGCTAACAAACCAACTGACAAAGCTATAGGCACAACAAGAGGAGCCCATTTGGCCGCTCCTTTTAATTCTTCGTCTTTATTCAAAAGATGAGTAAAGGCCGAAAAAAGCAAAATCCCCGCAGATAACCCACCTAAAAATAAGTATAAAGAGATTGGGAATTCCCAAATTGCTAAATGTGGATCTATGTGAGGAATATTACGACCGCTGATGAAAATTTCTTCTTTCATTTTCTATTAGTTATTTTATTAATATCGAATCTTTTTGAATGCAAATTATATTAAATAATAAACATTTGGTTTTGTCCCAGCTTCTTCTGCTAAAACTTTGTATTTTCTTACGGCTAATAATTGAGCTACTTGACTATTTGAATCGTCTAAATCTCCAAAATACATACACTTTGTTGGACAAACTGAAACACAAGCAGGATCTTGTCCTTTTTGAACTCTATGAACACAAAATGTGCATTTATCAACTACTCCTAAATCAGGATGTCTATATCTAGCATCATAAGGACAGGATTCTATACACGCTCCACATCCGATACACAAATCTCTATCAACTAAAACGATTCCACCTTCGATAATGTGACTTGCTTCTGTAGGGCAAGTTCTTACACAAGGAGCGTTGCTACAGTGATTGCATCGTTCAGATCTCAATTCTATATCTAAATCCGGGTAAGTACCACTAACTGATTCGGTAACCCAATCTCTACAATAACCAGTTGGTACATCATTTTCTGTTTGACAAGCCACCACACAGTCGCTACATCCTACGCATTTAAGCGTATCTATTACCATTGCATATCTCATCTTAAACTGTTTCTTTAGGGTTAGGGTTTTCTGTTAAAATTGTTACAAAATTTCCTCTCATTCCGGTACCTCCCATCAGTGGATCAACCATTACCCTAGTAATCAATTCGGTATCATTTACCCCTCTACCATAGGAACGTTTCATGTCTGGATTTTTTTGTCCAAATCCGTGTACCATATATACTGAATCCCAACGGATACGTTCTGTAAGACGCACTTTGATAGAAAAAGTAGAAATAACATCATCTTGATTTTTCAACCATACGGGTTGACCTGATTTTAGATTCCAAATTTTTCCGACTTTTGGATTTACCCATAAGGTATTTTCATTTCTCAAATCATTCAAGAAAGGACTGTTTACTGTTTTACTAAAGGTATGCATCGGTGCACGACCATAATTCAAACGGAAATAATCTTTTGGAGGTTGTTCGTGAGCCGTATAAACGGGCATTGGATCTAGACCTACATCTTTTAATTTTTGAGAATATAATTCAATTTTACCAGAATCGGTTTTAAAAATATGTTCTGCTCCGTCTTCAATATATAATGGTCCACCTGTTCTCGGAAGATTCTTTACTCCAATGTGTTTCATTTCTTCGAGTGAAGTTCCCATTTGTTTGTATTGCCAATCTAAAACATCGGTATAATCATCAAATTTATAATAATCTCCTAATCCTAACTTTAGACCGATTTGTTTACAAATCCACCATCCTGGTTTAGATTCCCAACGAGGTTCAGCAGCAGGCATTCTTAATGCTAATGAAGGTGTTCTAGCAGTAGAGTTTCGAGAATCATCATATCTTTCTAAATAAGAACATTCTGGTAATATTACGTCTGCATAACCTGTAATTTCAACCGGATATAAATCAATAACAACTAAAAACTCTAAAGCCTCAATGGCTTTCATCATCATTCCATTTTCAGTAGGCACTGATTGTGTAAGATTCGTTCCTGCTACCATCCAAGCTTTTACTTTATGCTCCGTATTTTCACTAGGAATAGTTGCTCTTATTACTTCGTTAGTAACTCCTTGTCCAGCAAATGGTAAATTCACATTCAAATCTTGGGATTTCCAAGCTGGTTCAGGATATTCCGGACACGGATATTTTGGAAGACTTGCTTTTTCATTAAAATAAAAACCTCCTCTACGTCCCCAAGTTCCTAAAAGCGCATTCAAAATACCTATGGCACGAGTACGTTGAGCGTCATCTCCATACCAAGTGGAGTGACGTCCTGGGTGAATAAGAGTTGCTGGCGCAGCATTGGCCATTTCATAAACTGAATCTCTAATCAATTTTGGAGTCAAATCAGTAATGCTATAGGCCCACTCAGGCGTAAATTGACGTACATGTTCTTTCAGCTCATCAAAGCCAGTTGTGTATTTTGCAACGTATTCTTTATCATATAATTCTTCAAAAATAATAACATTCATCCAAGCCAACAATAGGGCCATATCTGTAGCAGGACGAATAGGCAACCAATATTTAGATTTGCTTGCAACCGTTGACATACGTGGATCAACTGTAATAATAGTAACTCCTTTGTCTATAGCTTCGGAGACTTCTTGCACTTGGGTGTTATGCATATTTTCACCAATATGTGAACCTATGAATACCAGACATTTAGAGTCTCTCATATCTGTTGCTTCAGGCGAACCACAAGTTTCTCCAAAAGTAAGTTTTAATCCTTCATCACGAGGACCTCTACATTGGGCAAAAGCTGGTTCTGATAATGTATCAGAACCATAAGCACTGAATAAATGATCCACATGTGTTCCGATAGCTCCGTGTTTAAAACACGCAAAACTTTCGGCTCCGTATTTTGATTTAATATCTTGCATTTTGCTAGCTACTAAAGAAATTGCTTCCTCCCATGTTGCTTCACGAAAAACAGACTTTTCCCCTTTTTTAGATACTCTAATCAGTGGGGTTTTAAGACGATCATCATCGAAATACATTCCTAAACCTCCAGTCCCACGGGTACATAACCTACCTTGACTATGTGTATCAATGTCGTTGCCAATAATCTTTTTAATGGTTCCCTTATCGTCAACATACGTCCAAGCAGCACATTTCCAAAAACATACATCACAATAAGTAGGATACCTTTTTAATTCGGGGCGGTCATAATTGAAATCTTCTTTATTCCCACCAAAAACATCAACCGAATAAAGCGACCCTGCAACAGTTGCTGCACCTGCTCCAAGCATTGAAATCTTAATAAAATCCCTTCTTGATGAATTCATAATTAATTATTTATTATTAATTGAAATACCCAACAAACTACTGCTGTTGGATACTCTTACAAAATATACTATTTTGTTTGTTTTTTTGCAAATTTATATGAAATTCCGAACATCACTAAGTCAGTCGTCATATCATAAGCTACGGTAGTTCCTGGAACCGCTCCATAAGGATTTGATGCAGAAACCATCATTGGATTAAGCATTTGACCTGAAGTTTTTCCGTCGCTAGAACCGTGGTGATACACTGCATCTAAAGAAATATTGCTAGTTGCCGCATAACTAAAACCTAACTGAAATGCATTTTTGATAACAGCTGTTGCCGGAATATTAAAAAAAGTAACATCACTTCCTATAGGATTTGAACTATAAGTATATCCAAGACGTAAAGGTAATTTTTTTATTCCTTTATACTGAACCCCAGCCGATAAAATTGAAATATTATCCCAACCAAATCCTTTTACAGAAGCTGTTGGTGTCCATCCTGTTTCAGAAAAACCATTAGTGTTTTCATAATCTACCATTCTATAATCTAAAGCAATATCAAAATCATTTTTTGAATATCCCAAACCAAACGAAAGTATAGCAGGATAATCCATATCAAATTTATTAGTTCCTTTTGAATTGTCTAAATAAGTGTTTTCGAATTCTAATTCACTTAAATTTTGAGTTGTTTTATAAGAAACACCCGCTTTGAAACCTTTTTTGGAATCGAAATACAATCCAAACTGTGCTCCAAAACCAGAAGTTGTTGCTTTGTCGGTTGAAGGGTAACCTGCTGCCGTTGGGTTTGCTGTTGGGTTTGGTGTAAACTGTAATGCTGCATAATTGAAGGTTGGTTCAACACCAACTGAAAATTTATCTGATATTTCGTAAGCCCAGGTAAATCCTATTTGCAATAACATATAATCAGATTCTATATGACCAAAACCTCCTGCTTGTTGAGGATAATTTATAGGATTAGAATTTTTTGAAGGGTCAAAATCTAGACTCGTTGGATTATTTGCTTCTTCCGGGAAAGTAACCCCAAATCCGCTAATTCCAAAAGCCGATGCTCCAAAAGTGTGTTTGCTTCCTTCTTTACCCCAAACCATTGCTAAAGCAGGCATTGGAGAAACTCCTCTATCATCTTTTGTTGTGCCAGAAACTGCTGGATTACCTCCGGGAAATATGTTTTCCTCCCAGCTAGAACTTAATTCTGGCGAAGAATAAAACAATCCTATGTCGAATTTAATAATTTTGTCATTAAAAGCCGAAATAGAAGCCGGATTCCACTGCAATGCTCCCGATATATCAAGAGGTTGCGCAGTAGCTGCTCCTCCCATAGACATGTTAAAGGCACCTACGCCTTGCAAAATATGACCTGCTTGCGAAAAAGCAAAAGTAGAGAACATCAATAAATATAATAGTAACAGTATTTTTTTCATGATAATAAAATTTTTAAAATAGTTGATAAATTGTCTTGTTTGTTTGTTGAATATATTCTACCTGAAATAACACCTCAAAATTAATACGAACACAATTCCTATTTTATGATAAATATCATAAAGTTAAAAAAATGTCAAAAAATAACCCCAATAAATAAAAATCTATTGAGGTTTAGTAAATTAAGTGGCTATGTTTTTACATATAATTCAAAATTTCCTTTTTGAAAGCGTCGTATTCTCCTTGTAAAATCAATCCGTTATCGAGGAGTTTTTTATAGTTTTGAAGCTTTTCGAAGAGTTCGTTTTGCGATAATTCCCCTAGTTTTTTTTCTGCAGATGAGGTATTTTCTTGATTTACTGGTTCTGAATAATTTGAATTAACAGGAATAATTTCGGCAAAATTTGTTACTTCTTCTGTTTCTACTTCTTCGATTTCGTCTGGCAAAATTTCAGATTCTTGAGTTTTTACTTCCTCGGTAGCAGAAAAATTGGTGTCAGGATTTTTTAAAATGTCCAATTGTTCTTTGGCATAAGTAAAAATCTTTCTGGCTTGAATTTTTGGAATATAATCAATGGAAACTTGAATTTGTGTTTTGGTAGAAAACGAAAATTCTGAACCTAAAATATTTTCTTTTACAAAAGTTCCCACAATTTCGTCCCAAGTAAAATCAGTGAAATTCATCGTAAGTCCCAAATTTTTTGGCTGACAAATTATAATTCTCTTATTGGTTACCACTACGCTGTCCGGTAAAACGGTAACGGCAGGCTTTTTTTGAACGGCAATGTATCCTATTTCTTCGTTTTTCATCAATAAATCATTCAGTTTTGAAGTGATTTTTTCGATGGCTTTTGGGTCTTGTTCTTCGTTTAGAAATTTTTTTATTTGATCTTTCATTATTTTATTGAATGTGTTTTTTTACCAGTTATAAGGCTTTGGTTTGCAAAAGTAATGCCTAATTCTCTGATTTAATAATTTCGTTTTGTGATTTTTTTGTTAAACTTTTGAAAACCAAATCGTAAGAATGATTTATTAATTCGCAAATCATTTTGTCAGAAACATCCTTGTTACTATCAACCGAATTCCAATGCACTTTACTCATGTGATAACCCGACCGAATGGCTTCATATTCGGCTCGAAGTTCTAAAGCTTTTTCTGGTTCACATTTCAAATTCATTGAAGGCACATTTTCTTCCCAAGCTTTTAAGGACGTTAAACAAAACATTTTTCCGCCTACTTTAAACACCAAAGTGTCTTCGTCAAAAGGGAAATGCTCTGTCACTCCTTTTTTAGAAAGGCAAAATTCATAAAGCTGTTGAATGTTCATGTTAAAATTATTTTGAATTTATTAGAAATTAAATTACCCACAAATTTGTTCTAAATTTAAACGCAAGAAAACCTTGTGAACTTAGTGCCTTCTTTGTGAACTTTGTGGTTAAACTTTTTCTTTATTCACTAAAAACAAATCACTCGCAATTCCGTCAGTCAAAAATTTTCCTTTTTTAGTGGTTCGTAAAATCTTCTCGATACAATTCCGCCCAAAAGCGGAATCACTCGAAGTGACGATTTCGAGTAAATTATTTTTAATGAATTTTTCTGTTTGTTTATTTAAATACTCTAAATATTCACTTCCAAATTCATCCAAAATTCTATCCAATGAAACTCCCCAAATCGTTCGCAAACCCGTCATAATATATTCGTTATAACGGTCGGTTTTTGATAAAATTTCAATTTCGCTTGGCAATTTATTTTCCTCCAATGATTTCAAATAAATCGAGTTATTCGAAACATTCCAACTTCTTGAAATTCCGTCATAACTATGCGCCGAAGGACCAATTCCGATATATTTTTCCCCTAACCAATACGCCGAATTATTCTTCGAAAAATAACCTTCTTTACCAAAATTCGATAATTCATAATGAATAAACCCATTCGCTTCAAGTGTTTCAACCAAAATCTGAAAATGTTCTTCGGCAACTTCGTCTTTTGGTTTAGCAATTTTTTCGGTCTGGATGAGTTTGTACAAAGCCGTTTTGGGTTCAACTGTCAAGGCATAACTCGAAATGTGCGGAATACCAAAAGACAAAGCCGTTTCGATGTTTTGCTTCCATTTTTCATTGCTCATTCCGGGAATTCCATAAATTAAATCGAGTGAAATATTATCGAAATATT
>DZAU01000011.1:0-6944 GCA_022729635.1 Flavobacterium psychrophilum | reverse complement strand
TTGCTCATTCCGGGAATTCCATAAATTAAATCGAGTGAAATATTATCGAAATATTTTGTTGCTTCTTCCAAACATTTTCTGGCTTCCGCCGAATTGTGAGCACGATTCATCATCAATAAATCATCTTCAAAAAAAGATTGAATTCCGATGCTTAATCGGTTGATTCCAATAGATTTATATTCTTCAAAAATGGAGTTTTCTCCCGAATCGCATCTCGACTGCGCTCGATGTGAAAAATTAGAGGTCAAATCATCAGGATTGGCTTCAAGCGTAATTTCGGGATTTTCTGAAACTTTATAATTTTTATACACTTCTGAAATCAAAAATCTCAAATCTGCAATCTGCAATACTGAAGGTGTCCCACCACCGAAATAAATGGTTTCTACAACCTCATCTTTGTCACTTCGAGCGCAGTCGAGAAGCTCATTTTTACGCATTTGAATTTCTTTGGCCAAAGCCAAAACCATTTCGTCCTTCTTTTTCATAGAAGTCGAAAAATGAAAATCACAATAATGACAAGCCTGCTTGCAAAAAGGAATATGAATGTAAATAGCCCCTCCCAACCTCCCCGAAGAGGAGGAGTCAAAACTGGAAATATATTTTGAAGAAAACATTAATTAACTATTTTTTTTGGGAATATTTATAGACAAACTATTTCCCCCTTCGGGGGTCAGGGGGCTTATTCTTTCTTCATTTTGTTTCACAAAAGCATCCCAACTGGTATAACTTTTCGCGCCAACCACTTTTCCTGAATTAAAAAAATGACAAACCGCAGCCGCCAAACCATCGGTGGAATCGAGATTTTTGGGTAATTCTTTTAAGCCTAAAAGTTGCTGAAGCATTTTGGCAACTTGTTCTTTGCTGGCGTTTCCGTTTCCGGTGATTGCCATTTTTATTTTCTTGGGTTCGTATTCGGTGATGGGAATATCTCTCGAAAGTCCCGCCGCCATTGCCACGCCTTGCGCTCTTCCCAATTTCAGCATTGATTGTACATTCTTGCCAAAAAATGGTGCCTCAATCGCAATTTCATCTGGATTATGAGTGTCGATTAACTCAATGGTACGTTCGAAAATGATTTTCAGTTTTTGATAATGATTGTCATATTTAGACAATTGTAATTCGTTGAGTTGAATAAAATGCATATTTTTCCCAACTACTTTTATCAACCCAAAACCCATGATCGTGGTTCCAGGATCAATTCCTAATATGATGCGTTCGTTTGCCATAATTATTTTGCCACAAAGGCACGAAGTCACGAAGTTTATTTGTTATTTTACGAATTAAAATATATTTATAATAATAATTCCCCCTTCGGGGGCAAGGGGGCAAATGATTTCAATATCTCACAAAGCTAAACAATTCCTCGTACTTCTTGCCAAACTTTTGATTGTTGGCGGTGCATTTTATTTTATTTATAGCCAGTTAGCCAATAACGACAAACTCGATTGGGAGAAATTCATCATTCTTTTCAAAAAAAATCAATCTTTTGCCGGAATCAGTTTTATCTTGTTGTTGAGCGTTTTGAATCGATTTTTCGAAATTTTGAAATGGCAGAATTTGGTTTCTTGTCTCCAAAAAATTTCTTTGGCAGAAGCCAGCAAACAAGTTCTTGGCGCACTAACTGCGGGTTTATTCACTCCAAACGGCGTAGGCGAATATGCCGGAAAAGCGTTGTTTTTTGAAAAGTCGAAAGTAAAAAAAATTGTGTTCCTGAACTTGATTTGCAACGGAATCCAAATGATTTTGTCAGTGATTTTTGGTGTTTTTGGTTTGCTATATTTCAATGTGAATTACAATATTATCACTTCAAAAACGGTATCGATACTATTTGGAATTTGTTTTTTGTTGTTTGGAATTTTATTTTTTTCGAAGAAAATAAATATCAAAGGCTATTCCATCGAAAAACTGATTCATAAAATCAATGAAATTCCAAAATCGATTCATCAAAAAAATATCTTTTTAGCCGTTTGCCGATACTTGACTTTTTCGCATCAATATTATTTTTTGTTTTTGGCTTTTGATGTTGATTTACCTTATTTTACAATGATGGCAACCATTGCCAGTGTTTACTTTTTGGCTTCTTCATTGCCCACTTTTCAGTTTTTAGATTTTGCCGTAAAAGGAAGTGTTGCTGTTTATTTCTTCGGAATTCTTGGCGTAAACGAATGGATTGTGGTTTTTATAAGTACGCTAATGTGGTTTTTGAACGTGGTTTTGCCTGTTGTTATTGGTAGTTATTATGTTATGAATTATAAAATCCTCTCCACAACCCTCTCCACACGAGCAACAGCGAACTGGCGAAGCAAAGGAGAGGGAGACGCAACTTAATAAAATGATGATTACAATTGTTTTATATATAATCCTGTTCATTTATTGCTTGGCAATAATCTCTCTTATTTATGGATTTTCGAAAGTGAAATCCATTGAATCTATTGGCTTATCGCCAAAAACCAAATTCACCATTATTGTTCCTTTTCGGAATGAAGCCGAAAATCTGCCAATCCTTTTAGACAGTTTTTCGAAATTGAATTATCCTGATGATTTATTTGAAGTGATTCTGGTGGATGATGCTTCGGATTTTAGATTACAGATTGCAGATTGCAGATTGCAAATTTCTGTCATAAATAACATTAGGGTTTCGAGTTCGCCAAAGAAAGATGCGATTACGACAGCAATGCAAATCGTAAAAACGGATTGGATTATAACGACTGATGCAGATTGTGTAGTCAATGAAAACTGGTTATTAACATTGGATAATTACATTCAACTTCACGATATTTCGATGATTGCCGGTGCCGTTTCTTATGAATGCAAAGATTCGTTTTTGCATCATTTTCAGCAATTGGATTTGGCTAGTTTGCAAGGTGCAACCATCGGAAGTTTTGGTTTGAGAAAAGGTTTTATGTGCAATGGCGCCAATTTTGCTTACACCAAATCGTTTTTTCAAGAACTGAATGGTTTCGAAGGAAATGACAGAATTGCCAGTGGCGATGATGTTTTTTTGTTGCAAAAAACGATGGCTAGTTTTCCCGAAAAAGTCCATTATTTAAAATCTGAAAATACTATTGTCGTCACAAAACCTTTGGACGATTGGAAATCATTGTTTTACCAAAGAGTGCGTTGGGCTTCAAAAACGGGTTCGTATCAAAGCAAATTTGGAAAAGGATTGGGTTTGGTTGTTTTTTTTGGAAATCTCGGTTTGTTGTTTGTTGTTTATTGTTTGTTGTTTGGGAAAGGAATTTATTATTTATTAATTTTTTTACTGTTGGCGAAGTTGACTATTGACTTTGTTTTAATTGATAAAACGAATAAATTCTTAAAAAAGAAAACACATTTCATTTTAATAAGCAGTTTATTGTACCCTTTTTTCAGCGTGAGTGTGGTATTGTATTCCTTGTTTGGAAAATATGAATGGAAAGGAAGACGGTTTTAGAATATAAAATTCCTAGCCCAGATAGCAGTGGAAATCCTTTTTATCCGCCTTTTCGGCGGGATAAAAAGATTGTAACGAATAGCTGGAAATAGCTCCAGATTCCGCCTTTTGTCGGAATGACAAGCTCTTTACTCTACTTTTAAAATAACTGGTAAAATAAACTGGGTTTTTACCGGAATTCCGCGTTTGATGGCTGGATTCACTTTTGGAAAATCGACCAAACGAGCTTTGAGAATACTGTCTATTTTTATCGTGTCGTAAGCGACGGAATCTTTGGGGAATTGTGGTTCGAATTGCATAGTGGCATTTGGAAAAATGGTGACTTTCACTTCAATCGTGTCGAGTTCAGGATACAGGATTGATAGCGTATCGACGTTTAATTTTTCCTGAATTAACTGGGTCATTACTTCAAAAAAACACTCTTGCCGTTGCGTTTTAACTTCAATTTTTTCACAATCAACAACCGAAGGAAATTCATCCACTTCTTTCCAATTGATGGCTTTCAATTCTTTTTGCAATAATTCCTTTTCTGAAGGAACTTGCTTGTCAAAGTATTGACAGGAATTGAAAAGTTGTGGCAATAAAAGTAGTATTAGAAATATTTTTCTCATATTCGTAAATAAAACAAACGCTGTTCTAATTTTGTCTAAAAGTACTGTTTTAATTTTCAAAAATACTAAAAAATACTATATGGATTCGCTGCTATTGATTATTGGTTTTGTGTTTATGATTATTGGTGTTTTCGGAAGTTTTATGCCTGTTTTGCCTGGACCAAGTTTAAGTTGGATTGGATTAGTCCTGCTTTATTTCACGAATGCTGTTCCTGCAAATTATTGGATTCTAGGTATTACTTTCTTGTTTACTGTTGTGATTTCAATTCTGGATTATGTGATTCCGGCTAAAGGAACCAAGAAATTTGGTGGTAGTTCTTATGGTATTTGGGGAACGAATATCGGTTTAGTTGTAGGAATTTTTACGCCAATTCCTTTCGGATTTATCGTTGGTCCATTCCTTGGCGCTTTTATTGGAGAACTACTCTATAATTACAAAGACCATAGCCGTGCCTTTAAAGCGGCAACAGGTTCTTTTATAGGTTTTCTGGCTAGTAGTTTTATGAAATTTGTAGTTTGTATGATGTATTTGGGATTGTTTCTTTGGATTGTTTGGACAAATAAATCTGGATTGTTTTAAATGGCAAAACACCCTTAAATCAAAAAAGCTATTCGCCGAGGCGAAAAGCTTTTCATTGGTCTAACTACTAAACCGTGCTACGAGTTACAAAGTCGTAGCAAAACAACACAACTATTTTAAATGCTATTTTGGGCAAAAAAGTCACGCTTTTGACGTGACTTCTCCCAATTTTAGCGGTCTGGACGGGACTCGAACCCGCGACCCCATGCGTGACAGGCATGTATTCTAACCAACTGAACTACCAAACCTCTGCTTAATTGCGGTTGCAAATATACTATAGAATTTTGTTTCTACAAGTGTTTCTGTCAAAAACATTCAAAAAACTAAGTACTTTTACCCAAAGTTTTGTTTTTCAACTAAATATGTAGTCAATACTTTTTCAAAATCGTCTGCAACTCCAACGGGTACGTACTTAATTTTGTTTTGAGCACAAGTTAATGCCAATTTTTTGAAGTAATTACGTACTCCTTTTTCATACTCGCTTTTTACATTATCGGAAAAAATATTTACTTCATCTCCCGTTTCCATATCGATAAACTTCCTTGGAGCATTGTCAAAATCGAAGTTCAATTCGGTTTTGTTGTCAATAACGTGAAATAAAACTACTTTGTGTTTGTTGTGTTTTAGGTGTTGTAAGGCTGTAAATAGTGCTTCTTCGTCGCCCAACTGAAACATATCTGTAAACAAAATTATCATCGACCGGCGATGAATTTTTTCGGCAATTTGATGAAGAAATGTAATTGTATCCGTGCTTTTTTTTTCCTTGGGTGTTTCCAAAAGATTTTCGAGAGCATTCAAAATCATTCTGTGATGACGATCACTTCCTTTTTCGGGAGAATAATATTCATACGTATCCGAATATATGCTTAACCCAACGGCATCGCGCTGTTTTTTTAATATATTCATCAAAACGGCTGAAGCCAAAACAGAAAATCCAATCTTGTTTTTGAAAAAATTTTCTTTGTCTTCTAATTTTGGATAATACATTGACGACGAATTATCGATGATAATATGACAACGAAGGTTGGTGTCTTCTTCGAATTTTTTGGTGTACAATCGATCGGTTTTGGCAAATAATTTCCAATCGATGTGTTTCGTACTTTCGCCAGCATTATAGACTTTGTGCTCGGCAAACTCAGCCGAAAAACCATGAAAAGGGCTTTTGTGCATTCCCGAAATAAAGCCTTCAACGATTTGATTTGCCAACAATTCGAGATGCTGGAAACTGGAAATTTTCTCTATTTGCGATTCAATCTTCATTTACCAAATGTATTAAAAGATTGAACAAAAACCAATAGCATATACAAACAGACCCGATAGGTTTTAAAACCTGTCAGGTCTAAAAAAAAGGCTTGACTTTCGCCAAACCTTTTTATATAAATCATAATCTTACGATTACAACAATGCGTCTAAACTATCAGCGTATGTTTGTTTAGGAGCAACTCCCACTTGTTTTCCTACCACTTCTCCGTTGTGGAAAACTAAAACTGTTGGAATATTTCTCACTCCGTATTTTGCTGCAAATTCCTGATTTGCATCAACATCTACTTTTCCTACGACTACTTTTCCTGCGTATTCTTCGCCAAGTTCGTCAATGATTGGACCAACCATTCTACATGGTCCACACCATGCTGCCCAAAAATCTACCATTACCGGTTTGTCTGATTTTAAAACTACTTCTTCAAAAGTAGCGTCTGTTATTGCTAATGCCATATATTTTTTTGTTTAAAAGTTAAAATTGTTTCAAGTTTCAGGTTGCAAAGATAAAGAAACATTTGAGTTTAAAAGTGTAACTTGTATTACATTTAGCTATTTTTTAATTGATATAATTTATCCATTAAAATTAAAAACGATTTATTTCTATTGATACTCTTTGTCAAAGTTTAAAACTTTGACAAAGATTTTAAAATTTAAAATCAAATTTTGGCGGATGATTATGAGAGTAAATAAAATTTTCTAAATCTCCAAAAATTTGAATTACCTCTTCTCTTACAATGTCGGTTTTTAACTTTGAAATAATAGCTTGAAAGGACGAAAATTTATATGTTTCAAAATTTTTATCGATATCCAAAGGATTTAAATGAATATAAAGTATTAAGTTTTTTAGATACTCATCAGAATCAACTTTTATTCTTTTAAAAGGCGATTCTAACAAAGCTCCGTGACGATTATTTACTTTGTTGTATGCTTGTGTATAGGAACTTAAAAACTTCGCAAACTGTTTACTAACTATTGAGTCATAAGAGTGTAATCCTACTTTTGGAGCTTTGTCAAAGTTTTGAACTTTGACAAAGCTTTCAATCTCTAGTTCAGATTTTAC
>DZAU01000010.1:36248-39285 GCA_022729635.1 Flavobacterium psychrophilum | reverse complement strand
AGTCCCTCCGCCGGCTCAAATGAAAACCGTAAGTTTATCGCTTGCGGTTTTTTTGTTTTGAAAACTATTATTTTTCACAGAAAAATAAGTATAACCTGTCTGCCGAGAGTCGGATTCAAGGCTTAATATATTAGTAATGCGAATCAAGTGTTGAAATGTGCCGTTAGGGACTAAATTTGGGTAGAAAATAAGATTCAAATTAAATTAAGCGTGCCGTAGGTATGCAATAAAACGGTATATATTGTGTACCTACGGCACGCTAATGAATAACAAAGTCAAATATTTACTCAAATTTTGTGCCTAACGACAGCAAAATAAAATTCAACCCTTGATTCGCTTTAGTAATTTTTTTATCGGGCATCGTTGTTTGAAAACGAAAGAATGAGAATGTGAAAGGAAAATTATTATTTAAAAACATAATTATCCTAGAATTTTCATTAGATTTGATGAACTAACATTAACATAAATACTATTATTATGGAAGAAGTGGCTGAACCATTTGAAGAATCTATGATTGAAAATTTTGAATTACAATTGAATGAATCTGCAAAAGGATTTCTGAAAGAAGCAGCAAAATGGGCTAATTTCTTGTCTATTCTGGGGTACATCGGGATTGGATTTATTGTACTGATTGCTTTATTTGCAAGTGTAATTTTTGCTTATTTAGGAAATTTAAGCAGAGAAATGGGAGGCTTTGCCACAATGGGCGGGACATTTATATCGGTGATATATCTGGGATTAGCAGCGCTTTACTTCTTTCCCATTTATTATTTGAATAGGTTTGCTTCCAATTTAAAGCTAGCTTTAAAAGATAATGATTCTGAAATATTAGCAAAATCATTTGAATATCTAAAATCACATTATAAGTTTATTGGAATTATAGCAGTAATTATGCTTAGTTTTTATGTTCTAATTATTGTATTTATGTTAACTGCCGCTATAACAATTGGTTTGAGATAGGTTGTGCCTTCTAAAAAAATTAAAAAACCCGTCTTGTTTCTAAAATCAAGACGGGTTTTTCTATTTCTAAAAATATAATTATTTCTGTGCTTTAACTTTCGCCACAAATTCAGTTAGCTTTTTACCGTAAAGCGATTGTGCTACTTTGGGGGACATCGATTTTTGAATGGTATCTAAATATTTGATATTTATATCATAAATGTCAGATAGAGCAATGTATGGAGCGATTTCGTGTTCTCTGTTGTTAATGGCAAAATTTGTAGCGAATAAATACCTGCGTTTAGTATTGTTGTCTTGTTTTGCATTTAAACTATCTAATAATTTTGAATTATTACTTTTGATTGCGTTGAATTTTTTTTCAATTAAATCGAGATTTTCATCTCTAAAACGAGTATTTATTTTATTATATTCTTCATAAATATCCTGATTTTTTGAACCTGTAATTTTTGCGTTCGAAATATAGGAATCCAGATTGGTTTCTATATTTATAGTGCCGGGTTCAGCAAAAAACAAAATATTATTATCCATCGAATTGGTCACACCTCGGTCTAAAAACAGGTATAGCATTTCGGGAGATTTTAAATCTATGTCTGTCTCAAATGTCGAATTGCCATCAATGATGATGGTGTCAATCGCCACAAGACTGGTATCGACTACTCTTTGAATGTATAAAGTTCCTTTTTTTAATCCTTTGATATTTCCGGTAAGATGCAGGTTTGTCGTAGAAACTTCTTTGTTACAGGAAGTTAAAAGCAGAAGGCTAAATAAGGCAATAATTGAATTTTTCATAGATGTTTTTGTTTTTTGCAAAATAAAGGAAATTGTTGGAAAGTTTGGCTAATGTACTCTTTGAATTTCAAAAAAAATACCAAATAATGTCTAACTTTTTTGGAACAGTTCAAATGAAGTGTGATTTTCTATTTTATAAATTTTCAACAGTCTTCCGCTACCTGAAATCTATAAACTGATTACCTCAAAATAACGTCCTTGACTACATCACGACGTAACTCTTCATTTATCATCGCAACAATTTTTGATTTTCCGTGACTCAATTCTTCTCTCAAAACCGCCGAAGAAAGCTCAACATACAAAGTGCTTCCTTTCAAAACCACATTTTTTGTATAATGATTTACCCCATTGCCCATAAGGTTTTTCCATGCATCTTTGACATCAATTTGATCCATTCCTGATTGCAATTTGTTGTCTTTAATAATTTGTTTCAAAACATCACCCACAGAACTTTGGTTATTTAGTCTTTTTGCCATTGTCTGTTGGATTTATTGGTATTGCTTTTTTGTAATGATATTCTTTATTTTCGGCATTTTTACAAACTAATTTATCGTCAGAAATCGCAACCAATTCTTCTGTCCATTTTGCATAGGGGGTTGAATAATCTAAGAAAACTTTATCGTTAGCAAATCGAACTTTTACATTTTCTTGAGTATCATTTACCAGAAATGTACCCTCTAATTGTGGTATCACTTTTTTTCGAAAACCCTTGTTATTCTTATTAATTTCGAAATAATCATAACTTTCGTTTATCGTGTAATTTTTATCTTTTCCCTGATCAAAAACCACTTTCTCAATTTCCCAGTAGCCATTAATTTTAGTAATGTCGGCTTCGTTTATTGGTTGTTGACAGGAATTACAAATCAGAACAATAAACGCAAATAATACTATTTTTTTCATGATTCAAATAAAATTTAAAATTACAATTAATTTCAATCAATAAAAAAAGTATTTTTGAATAAACCTTTATCTATTTTACAAGTCTAAACGACTAAACCTACTAACATGAAAAATTACATTACTCTAGCATTACTAGCAATTTTCATATTTGGATGCAGTTCAGACGAATCAACTACTCCAATTACTCCAGAAGAACAAATGTATTTTCCTCCGAGTGATGGAAGTTCAACTTGGGAAACCAAATCAATTTCAGCTTTAGGTTGGAATCAAAGTGCGGTTCAACCTTTATTAGATTTTTTAGAGTTAAAACACTCAAAATCATTTATTATTTTAGTGAATGGTCGAATTGTAATGGAAAATTACTTCAACGGACATTCGGCTACAACTC
>DZAU01000010.1:30031-36148 GCA_022729635.1 Flavobacterium psychrophilum | reverse complement strand
TACTTCGCAAACCATAAATCTAGCGTATGGCTATTTGTGGTGGTTGAACGGAAAAACAAGTTATCATTTACCTCAAAGTCAGTTACAAATTCCTGGCACATTAATTCAGAATGGTCCTAGTGATATGTATTGTGCATTAGGGAAAAATGATCAAAAAATTTATGTCATACCGAGTAAAAAGATGGTTGTAATTAGAATGGGTGATGCAGCAGACGGAACTAATTTTGCTTTATCCGATTTCGATGATGTACTTTGGCAAAAAATTAACGCTTTGTACTAATAATACTATCTGTTTTTTCTGCTTTTAAAAAATCCTAAAATAAATAACACTGCTCCAAGAACTAAGAAAAACCCATACAGAAAATCGTTTTTTTCTCTGGAAAGATTAGATATAACAAACGAAATAATACTTGCAAAATAAAAATAAATTGGCTTGCTATTTTTGAAAAAAGTAAAATTCATTGTGCTACTATTAAAGTAATCTTTGTCAAAGTTCAAAACTTTGACAAAGATTTTTTATTTAAAAAAACTATCTACGAATTCATATTTATTAAAAACCTGTAAATCCTCGATACCTTCGCCAACTCCAATGTATTTTACAGGAATTTGAAATTGGTCCGAAATACCAATAACCACACCGCCTTTGGCAGTTCCGTCGAGTTTTGTAACCGCCAGTGAAGTCACTTCGGTAGCGGCTGTAAATTGTTTGGCTTGTTCAAAAGCATTTTGTCCTGTTGAGCCATCAATGACTAATAACACATCGTGTGGAGCATCAACAACCACTTTTTGCATCACTCGTTTTACTTTTGTCAATTCGTTCATCAGATTGATTTTATTGTGCAAACGACCTGCAGTATCAATAATAACAATATCTGCGCTTTGAGCCACTGCAGATTGTAAAGTGTCAAA
This sequence comes from Flavobacterium psychrophilum, assembly GCA_022729635.1. Classification (GTDB taxonomy): domain Bacteria; phylum Bacteroidota; class Bacteroidia; order Flavobacteriales; family Flavobacteriaceae; genus Flavobacterium; species Flavobacterium psychrophilum_P. Next base: position 35,239 of record DZAU01000010.1, on the reverse strand, counting down.
AGCCACCGAAGCTGGGTCGCTTCCCATATCTTGCCTTACAATGGGAACACCGACTCTATCCGCCCAAATTTGCAATTGGTCGATTGCTGCAGCTCGAAAAGTATCGGCTGCGCCAAGAACCACTTTGTAACCTGCTTTCTTGAATTGAAATGCCAGTTTTCCAATAGTGGTTGTTTTTCCAACTCCATTGACACCGACAACCATCAAAACATAAGGTTTTGTACTGATTGGAATTACAAATTCATCAGCTTCGCCAGAATTAGTTTCTGAAAGTAAGCCTGCAATTTCATCACGAAGAATTTGATTGAGTTCATCGGTTCCAAGGAATTTATCTTCGGAAACACGTTTTTCAATTCGGGTGATGATTTTTAGTGTTGTATTGACTCCTACATCCGAAGAAACAAGGATTTCTTCGAGATTATCTAAAACCTCATCGTCAACTTTAGACTTTCCTGCAACAGCTTTGGTCAACTTTGAAAAGAAAGTTGTTTTTGATTTTTCTAGACCTTTGTCTAAAGTTTGTTTTTTTTCGGAAGAAAATATTTTTTTAAAAAAACTCATTATATTAAAAAGTTAGAAGTTAGAAGTGGGAAGTTAGAAGTTAGAAAGCCCTAATTCTCATATTCATTTAATACAAAATCTAAAAATGTTTTGGTTTTAAAAAAAAATTGATTGACACCCAAAGCAACAGCGAACAGGCGAAACAAATATAGAAAATAAAAAAGCTACTTCCGAAAGAAAGTAGCTTTTCTATAAATGCTATTATCAATTATTTCTTTTTCAAGAATTCATCAACTAATTCAGGAGTCATAATAGACTCAACGAATGTGTATGCACCTGTTTTTGGAGATTTTACCATTTTAATGGCTTTTGATAATCTTTTAGAAGAGGTCTGTAAGGATGCTACGGTTTTCTTTGCCATGACTTATAATGTTTTTTTACTATTTTAATCAATCTCTAATGCAAGCATTTGAGATTTTAATTAAAATTTCTAATTATTTAATTTCTTTATGAACAGTTACACGTTTCAAAATTGGATTAAATTTTTTAATCTCTAATCTGTCTGGAGTATTTTTTTTGTTCTTTGTTGTTATGTATCTAGAAGTCCCTGCAACACCGGATGTTTTGTGTTCGGTACATTCTAAAATTACTTGGATTCTATTACCTTTTGCTTTCTTTGCCATCTTGATATATGTTTAGGAATGGATTATTTAATAAATCCGCCTGCTTGTGCTTTTTTCAAAACTGCAGCGATTCCATTTTTATTAATTGTTTTTACCGTTGATGCAGCTACTCTTAGAGTAATCCATCTATCTTCTTCAGGAAGATAAAAACGCTTTTTAACTAAGTTTACAGAAAACTTTCTCTTAGTTTTATTCATAGCGTGAGAAACGTTATTTCCTACCATCGCTCTTTTACCTGTAAGGTCACAAACTCTTGACATTATCTTATCTTTTATCGTTATTCAAATCGAGGGTGCAAAGAAAAGAAAAATAAACGGTAGAAGCAAAAAAAATTATACATTTTTTAAAATTTCTTTTCGCAACATTTCAAGACTCTTTGACACGGTTCTATCTATCACTTTTTCACGAGGTTGACCAAAATTAAACTCTTCTACAATTACATTATTTGGTGTTGCCAATGCTATAAAAATAGTTCCAACCTCTGCGTTTGAGTCACCTTTTGTTGGGCCTGCATTTCCTGTTGTGGCAATAGAATAGTCCGTTTTCATTATGTTTTTCACTCTAATTGCCATTTCTTTGGCAACTTCTGTGCTGACAACAGAATGTTCTTTTATCAATTTTTCAGAAACACCTAAAACCGAGATTTTGGTTTCGGTGGCATAGGAAACAATACTTCCTTTAAAATATTTCGAAGCACCGGAAACTGAGGTCAAAACTTGTGCAATTTTTCCTCCTGTGCAACTTTCGGCTGTAGAAATTGTTTTATTTTGTTGCGTTAAAAGTCTCCCCAACACCATTTCAAGTGTTTCGTCTTCTTCAAAACCAACAATAACATCTTCTATTATTTTTGACAAAGAGGTTACATTTTCAGCTATGGATTTTTCTAAAAATTCTTTATCTGTTCCTCTTGCTGAAAGCCGCAAACGCACTCTGCCAGGACTAGGCAAATAGGCTAATTTTATAAATTCAGGCAAATTATTTTCCCAATCTTCAATGTGTTCTGCTAATAAACTTTCGCCCATTCCATAAGTAAGAATCGTTTTATGGATGATGTAGGGACGTTTATATTCCGTAACAATTTTTGGAATAATTTCTTTTTCGACCAAATATTTCATCTCAAAAGGAACTCCCGGAAGCGAAACGAAAACTGTATTTTCCTTTTTCATCCACATTCCTGGTGCTGTCCCCACTTGATTGTGAATCACGGTACATTTTGAAGGCACCAAAGCTTGATCTTTGTTAATCTGCGTGATTGTGCGTTTATAAAATCCTTCGATTAGTTGTGTGACATGTTTTAGAACTTCTTCGTTAATAATAAGTTCATCTTCAAAATAATCGCAGAAAGTTTTTTTTGTGATATCGTCTTTTGTAGGTCCAAGACCGCCAGTAACTATAACTAAATCTACTTTGTTTTGGAATCTTGAAAAAGCATCAAGAATGTGTTGTTTGTTGTCACTAATAGAAATTATTTCGTGAATTTCAACTCCAATTCTATCTAAAGATTGGGCAATAAAAGCTGAATTTGTATCGACAATTTGTCCTATTAAAATTTCGTCGCCTATAGTTATTATAGCTGCTTTCATTTTGAAGTTGCCTGCCTGCCGGCAGGGAAGTTAGAGGTTAGAAGTTTTCCAAATACGGCTGAAATCTGAAACCTGTCTGCCGACAGGCAGGTCTGCAATCTGGATTAGCCCTGATGGAAGAGGAAAGCTTTTTGCATAAAATTACTATTTTTTCTAAATAAAAAAGAGCGACCAAAGGAAGCTACTTTTTTATTTTTTTTAGAAAAAAAGTGATTTTAAAAAAAACTTGAAACGGACAGCAGGAATTAGCTTCTTACAAATCAAAGTCTTTTTTCAACTCCTTAACAGCGTCTTCCACTTGCTGTTTGATACTTTTAAATGTTTCTTTTATTTCTTTCTTTTCTCCTTCAGCTTTTGTCCAGGCTTCGACTTGAAGGATTTCTTCAAAAGCAACTTTTAACCCGAGCAAATCGAGAGATGGTTTGATTTTATGAGCATAAGCATACGCATGTTTATGGTCTTTCTTTTTAATTCCTTCTTTGACTTCTGCTAAATCTTCAGGAATTTCGGTAACAAATAACGTTACGATTTGCATAACAAATTCCGGGTCGTTATCTGAAAGTGCGTACACTTTTGCTAGGTTGTAATATAATGCCATTATTTTATTTGTATTCTAAATAATTTATTTCCTTCTAAAAATCCTTCTAAAACATCTTCTGGTTTTACAACTGCAACTCCTTCAGGTGTTCCGGTAAATATTATGTCACCAATTTTCAATGTAAAATATTGAGAAATGTATGAAATTAGTTCGTCAATTTTCCATAACATGTGGCTGGTATTGCTTTTCTGGACTGTTTTATTGTTGTTGGTCAATTCAAAAGTAATATTTTCCAATGAATTAAACTGCTTTTTGGATAAAAATTCTCCTATGACTGCCGAACCATCAAATGATTTCGCTTTTTCCCAAGGCAATCCTTTGACTTTTAATTGCTCCTGAATATCTCGAGCTGTAAAGTCAATTCCTACACTTATCTCATCATAATACTTATGGGCAAACTTAGTGTCAATGTACTTTCCGACTTTGTTTATTCGAACAATAATTTCAATTTCGTGATGAATATCCTGCGAAAATTCAGGAATCACAAAAGGATATTGCTTCAATAAAACTGCCGAATCCGGTTTCATAAAAATAACCGGTTCTGACGGTCGCTCGTTTTGCAACTCCTCTATATGATTGACATAATTTCTGCCGATACAGATGATTTTCATGATTTTAGAGTTGGAAGATGGAAGATGGAAGCTGGAAGTTAGAATAAATTTCTTCAAACTTCCAGCTTCAAACTTCCAGCTTATTTTGTGTTTAATTTTCTTAACTTAATTGCCGTCAAAACTTTCTTGGTATATAGCGGAAAATCAGCATTTTGAATCCAACTAAAATACCCTGGTTCCTTTTCAAAAATAGTATCGACTTTAGTTCCTTTGTGTTTCCCGAAGGTGAAAATTTCATCTCCATCTTCATCAAAAGCTATCATTCCTGCAAAATCGGCAATTTTTTTCCTGGTTGTAAATTCCGATAAAGATTTTATATCGTTTTCTAATTCCGGATATCGATCTAATTGTGCTTTCATAATTTCATAAGTTGCCATTGTATCTGCTTCGGCAGAATGGGCATTTTCGAGACTTTGATCACAATAAAATTTTAATGCGGCGCTCAATGTTCTTTCCTCCATTTTGTGAAAAATAGTCTGAACATCTACCGAAACTCTATTTTTCATATCAAAATCCACTCCGGCTCTAAGCAATTCTTCGGCCAATAATGGAATATCAAAACGATCAGAATTGTATCCAGCCAAATCTGAATCTTTAATCATATTGTAAACCTGCGAAGCCAGTTCGCTAAACGTTGGTTCGTTAGCAACTTTCTCATTGCTGATTCCGTGAATGGCGGTCGATTGTGGGGGAATTGAAATTGTTGGGTTGACTAACCACGTTTTACTTTCTTTATTTCCGTTAGGAAAAACCTTGAAGATTGATATTTCAACAATTCGATCTTTGGCAACATCTGTTCCTGTAGTTTCTAGGTCGAAAAAACAAATTGGTTTGTTAAGTTTGAGCTCCATTTATATATTTTAGAATGGCAAATATATCTTTTTGAAGTTACCGTTTGTCGATTATTAAAAAAAGTTTTGGACAAAAATTAAAAAACCGACAGCTTTAAAAAAACTGTCGGTTTATACACATTCAATAAAAATTTAAAAGTCTCTGTCTATATCGAAAGCTTCAAGATAATCTGCAACACGTTTTACAAAGCTTCCGCCAAGTGCTCCGTCTACAACACGGTGGTCGTAACTGTGCGAAAGAAACATTTTTTGGCGAATGCCAATAAAATCGCCTTCGGGAGTTTCGATTACTGCGGGTACTTTTCTAATTGCGCCAAGAGCCAGAATTCCCACTTGTGGCTGATTGATAATTGGAGTACCGAAAACGCTACCAAAAGTTCC
>DZAU01000010.1:27877-29931 GCA_022729635.1 Flavobacterium psychrophilum | reverse complement strand
ATTTTCACTTTTTCTCTCCATTTTACAATATTGGTCACATCGACTTCGATAAAGGATTGTACGTGTGCCGAAGTTTGAACAGATGCCACCATATAACCCGCAATCAGTTTGCGCATTCTGTCCATTTCGATGATTTCGTCTCCTCCATTTATGGAAACTGGGACTTTGTCTATTGGCTCTTGATTATTGACTCTTGGCTCTTGGCTCTTGGCTCTTGGCTGACTTCCTGCTTCCAACTTCCTGCTTCCAACAAGCTTCAAAATATCTTCTTTAGTAACTCTTCCGTCTTTTCCTGAACCCGGAATATTTTCTAATTCAGCAATAGAAATCCCTTCTTCCTTCGCAATATTTTTTACCAATGGCGAGAAGAATTTTTCAGAAAGCCCCCCAACCCCCGAAGGGGGAGCAGAAACAATATCAATAAATTTTGCAATACTACTTTCTATATTTTTTACTAATTCAGAACTATTTAAGGTTACTTCACTTTGAACTCCCCCTTCGGGGGTTGGGGGGGCTTCAGTTTCAATAATAGCAATAGTTTGACCTACCTGAACTAAATCGTCTTTCGCAAATAATTGTTCAACCAAAATCCCCGAAACTTCGCTTGGCACTTCGCTATCGACTTTATCGGTGGCAATTTCAAGAACTGCCTCGTCAGTTTCAATTTTGTCGCCCACTTGTTTCAACCAATTTGTAATGGTTGCTTCTGCAACACTTTCTCCCATTTTTGGAAGTTTCAATTCAAATCTTGCCATAGTATTAACCCAAAAGGTGATATTGATTTTATGACTGCAAAATTAGTAATTATTTTTAGCTTTTAACTGATAATTGATAGTTTTTGGGCAAACCTGAAATCTGAAACCTGTTCTGCCGACAGGCAGGTCTAAAATCTACAATCTGCAATCTTCACGACTTCTCCTCTGTCAAAGCTATTGTTGCTACCAATCATAAAATCAGCCGATTCTGGAAGAATTTTAAAAGTATAACCCTTATTTTTGTTTGTTTCAAAGGCTTTAATTATGGTCTTAAAATTGAGATAATTTTGGTCGAAAATAATTTCTGTAGTTGTATTTCTCGAAAACGATTGCGTATTGTCTTGACGTTTTACCGATTTTTTGAATTGATTTTCTAATTTTTCTCTCAAAATTTCGTTGTCAGAAACTAGAATATAGTTTTCCGGATTTAATTTTGGTTTTGGTTTTCCTTGAAACATTTTAACCAATGAGAAAAACACAATCCCCATTTTCATAAAAACCGAAAAGAAAAAGGGCACTCGAAAATGCTTTTTGTAAAAGAAATTCATTGCTTCCTGAAACCGCTTCATATATGTTCCGTCCTTAATCGTGCTTTCACCTTTGTAATGTATTACCGATGTTTCGTGAAAATAATAATTAGATTTTCCTTTTTTCAAGGCCATATACGACAAATCAATATCGTCAGAATACATAAAACAATTTTCGTCAAAACCGCCAATTTCATTATACAAATCGCGTTTCATCAGCATAAATGCGCCAACGAGAATCTCGACTTTTCCAGTTTCGTTTTCGGATAAATGCTGGGCATAATACTTCCCGAAAGTTTTCGGGAAAACCTTATACAAACCTGTAATTTTGGTAAATGCCACAAATGGTGTAGGAATTCCACGTTTGCTTTCGGGGAGAAAATTTCCGGTTCCGTCGATGAGTTTGCAACCCACAATTCCAACTTCTGATGAGATTGCTTCCGCCACGGCGGACAAGTCGAGCCTCGCAATGACTTTATGAAAAGTATCTTCGGCGACAACCGTATCAGGATTTAGAATACAAATGTATTTGCCTTTGGCTTGGCTTACGCCAATATTGTTCCCTTTTGGAAAGCCAGAATTTTCTTTGTTTTCGATGAGTTTCACGTCTGGAAAACGCTTTTTCATCATCGCACAACTGTCGTCTTGTGAATTGTTGTCGATTACTATAATTTCTGCATCAATGTTTTGTATAGCCTTTTGAACGCTTAGAACGCAAAGTTCCAAGAAGTAGCGCACGTTGTAATTGAGGATGATTACGGATAGTTGCATA
>DZAU01000010.1:0-27777 GCA_022729635.1 Flavobacterium psychrophilum | reverse complement strand
AAAAAAGCTGCTTCAAAACGAAACAGCTTTCTGTGTAAATATTTATAATGATTTTTATTGTCCTGCTTCTTTCTTGGCATCAGCCTTCATTTTATCATTTGCAGTAATGGCAAATTCTACTCTTCGATTTTGGCTTCTGCCTTCAGGAGTATCATTTGATGCAATAGGTTGTTCAATTCCTAAACCTGTTGTTTTAAATCTTGAGGCAACTAAGCCTTTTGAAATTAAATATTCTTTAACAGATTCCGCTCTTTTTTGAGAAAGAGTAAGATTGAATTCAGGAGAACCTGTACTATCAGTATAGCCAAAAATTTCAATATTTGTATCTGCATAGTCATTAAATACGGGTAATAGTTTGTCTAAATTTGCTTTGGCTTTTCCTGTTAATGATGCTTTTCCTGTATCAAAAAGGACTGAATCTTCTTTTAAGGTCAAATGAATTCCTTCGCCTACTCGCTCCACATCAGCGCCTGGTAAAGCCTGATCGATTTCTCTGGCCTGTTTATCCATTTTGTTTCCAATCAAACCACCGGCAGCACCACCAATAGCAGCACCAATAAGAGCTCCTCCAGCATTTTTCCCAATTAATCCACCAATCAATGCTCCCGCAGCAACACCAATTCCTGCCCCTTTTTGAGTATTATTAGCATTTTGTAAAGAACTACAACTAGTAAAAAAATTAGTTAAAACAAGTATTCCAACTAAACCAAAAACTTTAACTTTTTTCATAATAATCGATTTATAAATTAATTAATTTTTTCGAATTGATAGCTTATATCCTTTTTTTGACCAGCAACATCTATGATGTCAATCAACTGAAAAGTTGTTTCGGTTTGATTGGCGACTTTTAACAAATATCCTTGTGTAACCGTTTTTGATTTCACCCCAGCTTCAACAATTTTAAGAACAAACATACCGTCCTTATTGATACTCCAAACAATCGGAGAGCTAAACGCCGGACAATCTGACTTTGTCAAACTCATGCTTCCTTTGTTGTTGTTTGAAATAAAATTCCAAGTGCTTCCTACAAAACATTGTGAATCTGCAATTCCAAAGGAATCTACTTTGAAATAATTTGACCCCGGATAAGCAACATCGGTAATTTTCCAATTTCCTTTAATGGCAACTTGGGACGATTTGTCGAGTTTTGTTGAAGCTACGGGTTCAACTGCTGGTGTCGAGGCTGATTTACAACCAAAAAAGAATACCAAAAATAAAAAAAATGCTGTAAATTTCTTCATTATTTTGCTTTTTACTGATTAATATTAAGTTCTAGAATGTAGTAAAATTAATGTTTTATTTTTAGTATTTCAAGGAAAATAAAATAATTTTAGAATTCAAATTGATTCAGCCTAAAAAAATAAAACTGCATTTAAACGTTCTTTGTCCAGTTAAGATTATTAATTGAAAAAAAATGTCAATTTGTCACATCCTTAGTTATTGGTATTCTATTTGAAAGCATTAAATGAATTAAAATTAAAAACTTAAAATATGACAACTGGAAAAATTAATGTTTCGGTAGAAAACATCTTCCCCTTAATCAAAAAATTCTTGTACAGCGATCACGAAATATTTTTGCGTGAATTAATCTCAAACGGAACCGATGCTACTTTGAAGTTAAAACATTTAACAAGCGTTGGCGATGCTAAAGTTGAATATGGCAACCCAATTATAGAGGTAAAAATCGACAAAGAAGGCAAGAAACTACACATTATCGACCAAGGTTTAGGAATGACTGCCGATGAAGTAGAGAAATACATTAATCAAATTGCATTTTCCGGTGCCGAAGAATTTTTGGAAAAATATAAAGATTCGGCTAAAGATTCCGGGATTATTGGTCATTTTGGACTTGGATTTTATTCGGCTTTTATGGTCGCGTCCAAAGTGGAAATCATCACTAAATCATACAAAGAAGAACCAGCTGCGCACTGGATTTGTGACGGAAGTCCTGAATTTTCATTAGAAACATCGGATAAAACCACTCGTGGAACCGAGATTATTTTGCACATTGCCGAAGATTCTTTAGAATTTTTGGAAGAATTCAAAATTCGTGAACTGTTGAATAAGTACAACAAGTTTATGCCAATTCCGATTAAATTTGGAACCAAAAAAGAAGCACTTCCAAAGCCCGAAGATGCTCCGGAGGATTACAAAACAGAATACACAGATGTTGATGATTTTATCAACAATCCAAATCCGGCTTGGACAAAACAACCCACAGAATTATCGGATGAAGATTATAAAAATTTCTACCACGAATTGTATCCAATGCAATTTGAAGAGCCTTTGTTTCACATTCATTTGAATGTGGATTATCCGTTTAATTTGACAGGAATTTTGTATTTCCCAAAATTGGGTTCTGATTTGCAAATTCAAAAAGACAAGATACAATTGTATCAAAATCAGGTTTATGTAACTGATAATGTGGAAGGAATCGTTCCGGAATTCTTGACGATGTTGAAAGGGGTGATTGATTCGCCAGACATTCCTTTGAATGTATCGCGTTCGAGCTTGCAAGCGGATGCAGCTGTGAAGAAAATTTCGAATTATATCACACGTAAAGTTGCCGATAAACTGAAATCTTTATTTACAGAAAACCGTGAAGAATTCGAGAAAAAATGGAACGACATCAAAATCGTTTTGGAATATGGAATGCTTTCTGAACCAAAATTCTACGAAAAAGCGGGCGCATTTACTTTGTATCCATCGGTTGACGACAAGTATTTCACTTTAGACGAATTGAAAGAAAATTTAAAGGAAAAACAAACCGATAAAGACGGAAAACTGATTGTTTTATATGCCGGAAATAAAGAAGCACAACACGCTTACATAGAAATTGCAAAAGAAAAAGGGTATGAAGTCCTGCTTTTAGACAGTCCAATAATTCCGCATTTAATTCAAAAAATTGAATCTGATAATGAAAATTTGGCATTCGTTCGTGTCGATTCTGACCATATTGACAACTTAATTAAAAAAGAAGAAACTACTATTTCTAAATTGTCTGACGAAGAAAAAGAAAGTTTAAAAACCGTTCTTGAAACAATTGTTCCAAAACCAACTTACACCGTTCAACTTGAGTCTTTAGACAGCAATGCTGCGCCATTTATCATCACGCAGCCTGAATTTATGCGTAGAATGAAAGAGATGAGTCAAACTGGCGGTGGAGGAATGTTCGGGATGGGAAATATGCCGGAAATGTACAATTTAGTGGTAAATACCAACTCTGAATTAGCAACAACTATTTTGAATTCACAAGACAAATCAGCTCAAGAAGGTTTGGTAAAACAAGCTCTGGATTTAGCCCGATTATCTCAAAATTTATTGAAAGGCGAAGAGCTTACAGCTTTTGTGAAAAGAAGTTTTGAGTTGATAAAATAGAAGTATTAAGACAAGACAGTATTAAGTATTAAGACCTGCAAGTGAAAATTTGCAGGTCTTTTTTTGTTTGAAAAACTGTAAGTTGAGAAAATAATTACGATATTTGAATGTTAAATTAAAAAAAAATGGCATCCTCAATTTTATCAGAAGCAAACAAAAAACACCTTTACAAATTGGCTTTCGGATTGGCACTTTTTACCATTATCTACAATATTGTTGAAGGAATTGTCTCGACTTATTTTGGTTATGAAGACGAAAGTTTGGCGTTATTTGGTTTTGGAATTGACAGTTTTATAGAAGTAATTTCAGGACTTGGCATCGCTCACATGGTGCTTCGCATTAAATTAAATCCCAACAGCAACCGCGATAAATTTGAAAAAACCGCTTTGAGAATAACCGGTTTTTCCTTTTATGGCTTGGTCATTGGACTCGTGTTTACAAGTGTTTACAACATTTGGACGGGACACAAACCCGAAACCACTTTTTGGGGAGTTATAATTTCAATTATTTCCATCATGATAATGTGGATTTTAATTATTGAGAAGAAAAAAGTGGGAAAGCTATTAAATTCTGAAGCCATTCTTGCCGATGCTGAATGTACAAAAGTTTGCATTTATATGTCCATTGTTTTACTAATAAGCAGCGGAATATACCAATTAACAAACTTAACCTATATTGACAGTTTTGGAACACTTGTTCTCGCTTATTTTGCATTTAATGAAGGTAAAGAATGTTTTGAAAAAGCGAAACACAATAAATATTGCTCTTGCGAGAAATAGACAAAAAAGAATCTATTTTGCATTTATAAAAAGTGATTAGCAATTCATTACCTTACTATTAAACCCTTTTACAAAATCTAAGTCCAACTTTTATAACACCTCAGTTTATGGACAATAACACCCTTTGGTCATTGCGACTCGGCTATTCTGCGAAACAAGCAAAAATTCTTGATAAAATTGGCTTGAAAAAATTCTTAGAAAAATCTTTTGCCACAAAATTTGATTCGAAAATTCCTGATTTTTTGGAAAACAGCCCTAAATCCGTTGCCGAATTAAAGGAAATTAGAAACAAAATAAAAGCCGCAAGTTCTGAAGAAACCAAAGAAATGCTCAAAAAAGAAGTGCAAACTTCTTTCGAAATGAAATCTTGGTGGATTGATAAAATGTATGAAGAAGAATTTCCACTTCTCGAAAAAATGACTTGTTTCTGGCACAATCATTATGTTTCCACTTTCCAAAAAGTGAAAGTGAATTATTGGATTTTTCAGCACAATCAAATTTTAAGAGAAAATGCTTTTGGCAATTTCAAAACCCTAACCAAAAAAATCATTAAAAGCAATGCAATGGTGCGTTATCTCGACAATGTCGATAACCGAAAAGACAAACTCAACGAAAATTTGAGTCGGGAATTGCTCGAACTGTTTACTCTTGGCATCGGAAATTATACCGAACAAGATATTAAAAACGGAGCAAAAGGTCTTGCAGGACTTGGTGTTGGGGAAGAAAACGCTGTTTATAGGAAAATTTTCGAAGACAATGAAAGTTTCGATTATCTAGGAAAAAAAGGCGATTTCAAAGTGGACGAAATGGTTGACATCATTTTCGAACAGCCCAATATTCCGTATCTCATTACCCGAAAGATATTGAAATGGTTTATTTACGATAATCCAAAAGAAGAATTGGTGCTTTATTATGGCGATTATTTCAGGAAAATGAATTTTGAAATCAAACCGCTTCTGACCAAAATTTTCACCGAAGAGTTTGTCAAAAACAATGCGGGTTCCAAAATTAAAAATCCATTGGAATACAGCTTACAATTAATGAATGAGCTCAATATAGAAAATCCCAATGGAAAATTAATAGCTTATTTCCTCAAAGAACAAGGAATGGATTTATTCAACCAGCCGAATGTAAAAGGTTGGGACGGAGGAAATTCTTGGCTCACATCACAACTATTTCTGCAACGAAACAATGTCGCCGATTTGCTTTGCAACGGTAAAAATTTAAGCCGAGGCAAAAAAGAAAATGAGAATATGATGATGAAGCAAAACCCAAATCTAATGTTGAACGTAAAATTGAATTGGGACAAAGAAGGAAACAACAAGGAAATCATTGCTGCATTCACAAACCGTTTATTATTTCAAATAGATAAGGATAACCAACAAGATTTTGAGGAAATTTTAAAATACGATTTCGACAGCAAAACCGATGGTTCGGAAAATGCCGTGATGCGATTGTTTAATTCTATGGTAAAAACAGCTGAATTCCAACTCATTTAAGTCTATTATTATGAACAGAAGAAATTTTTTAGCACTCACGGGGACATTTACGGGCGGTTCACTCTTATTGCCTGATTTTTTATACTCCTTTGGTTCCCAAAATAATTTGGTTTTGGGCGAACAATGCGTAGTTTTCGTTCAGTTAAACGGTGGAAATGACGGACTAAACACCTTTATTCCCTTTGAAGACGCATTGTATTATAATTTGCGCCCAAATATTTCCCTTTCAAAAACGGAGGTTCTGAATTCCTCAAAAGGGATGGCTTTTCATCCTGCCTTGAAGGGATTTGCCAGTATCCAACAAAGCGGCGATTTGTCAGTGATACAAAATGTGGGTTATCCGAATCCGATTCGTTCCCATTTTCGAAGTCAGGAAATTTGGCAAACCGCACCAACCAATCAGGAGTATCTTAATGAAGGTTGGCTGGGTCGCTATCTGGATTTGCAATGCAAGGAACACCAACCAACTGCTGGAATTAACCTGGATTCTATTGATAATTTGGCTTTGAAAGGAGAAGAGCCCAACTCGATTACTGTAAAAGACCCCAATCGATTTAAAACAAAAAGCAAACAGGAAAACGAAAGTCAATTATCGAATAATCCGCAACTGGATTTTGTTCGAAAAATAGCCAATTCCGTTATTGAAGGTTCAGATGATATTCAGAAAGCTTTGGCAAAATCAGTCAATTCGGATGTGGTTTATCCCAAAACAGGCTTGGCAAAGAATCTGGAATGGATCTCGAAATTGATTAAAGGAAACCTGAATTCGAAGGTTTATTATACTTCGCTTGGCGGTTTTGATACTCACGACAATCAATTGGCCATTCACAAAAACAAATTGACGGAACTCAACGATGCCGTTTATAGTTTCTATGAAGATTTGAAAAAATCGCAACAATTACAAAATGTAACCATTGTCGTTTTCTCTGAATTTGGTCGCCGCATAAAAGACAATGGTAGAGGAACTGACCACGGAACTGCAGCTCCAATGTTTGTCATCGGTGGAAATAACCAAGGGAAAATCATTGGAAGCAATCCCAATCTTTTGGATTTGGACAATGGTGATTTGAAACACAAAATTGATTTTAGAAGTGTTTACGCTTCGATTTTAAAAAACAAATTGGATTTTGACCCATCAAAAATTGGAATACAAAACAAAGATTTAGAAGGATTGTTCTGAAAAAATCAGGAATTTATAGTATTCAACACACGACTATAGCTTACATTTGCCCTCCACTTAAAAAAAAAATTATGTTTGATATTTCAATGACAGAATGGGTAGGTTATTTAGCTTCTTTAGTATTAATGGTTTCATTTTTAATGAAAAACATTAACACCTTACGAATTATAAATTCTATTGGATGCTCATTATTTGTTGTCTATGGTTTTATGTTAGCAACATCATGGCCAATAATCATTTCAAATACTTTTATATTAGGAGTAAATATATTTTACTTAACAAAGTTTTATAGAAACAATTGATTTATTCTTAAATAATTTAACAAATAATTTTGGTTTAAATATTCATTTACTTAATTTCGTCATAATTAACAAACTAAATTTAACATTATGAGAAAATTATTAGCTGAATTTTTTGGAACCTATTGGTTAGTTTTTGGTGGTTGTGGTAGCGCACTTTTTGCTGCCGGATTTCCAGATTTAGGAATTGGATTTGCGGGTGTTTCTCTTGCTTTTGGTCTAACGGTTTTAACAATGGCTTATGCAGTAGGTCATATTTCTGGCGGTCATTTTAATCCGGCGGTTTCATTCGGATTATGGGCTGGAGGACGTTTTTCTGCCAAAGAATTAGTACCTTACATTATTGCACAATGCGTTGGAGCTATTGCAGCTGCAGGAACATTACTTACCATTTGGTCTGGAAAAACTGGAAATGTAATAGACAATACTAAAGCTGGAGCTTTTGCCTCAAATGGTTTTGGAGCTTTTTCACCTGATGGATACTCTATGCAATCTGCCTTTATAGCTGAATTTGTTTTGACATTATTTTTCTTGTTAGTTATCCTTGGAGCCACTGATAAATTTGCCAACGGAAAATTCGCCGGTGTTGCAATTGGCTTAGCTTTAACTCTGATTCACTTAATTAGTATTCCTATCACCAATACTTCTGTAAACCCTGCTCGTTCTTTATCTCAAGCTCTATTTGTGGGAGGAGAACCATTATCACAGGTTTGGCTATTTTGGCTTGCACCAATATTGGGAGCGATAGCTGCAGGATTTATTTATAAGAGTTTACTTCAAGACCATTCAGAAGTATAATTCCTCTATTCTAATATAATTAAAGAGAAAAACAAAGACAAAAGCCTTAGTTTTTCTCTTTATTTTTTTAACTGTCCAACTATTTTATTTAAAATTACACTTTACATAAAAATCAACATATTTGAAAAAATATTTGCATCATGAATGAAATCATTACTTATTTTTCTTCAATTCCTTCCTCTCATAGAAGCCTTATCCTTGTTGGCGGAATTACCGTTTTTTGGTTGATTGAAAATGCTTTTCCTCTTTTTAAATTCACTTATAATAAATGGCAACATGCAGGAATAAATTTGTTTCTGACTTTAACAACCATCATTATTAATTTTTCTTTAGCATTCATTTTATTAAAAACTTCCGATTGGACTATTGCCACTAATTTTGGTGTTTTGCAATGGCTTCCGCCAATGGCATTGTGGATTTATGCCTTAATTGGATTGCTATTATTGGATTTAATCGGAGCTTATTTAGCTCATTTAATCGAACATAAAGTTAAAATTCTTTGGCGTTTTCATTTGATTCATCATACTGATACTTGGATTGACACAACATCTGGGAATAGGCATCATCCAGGCGAAAGTATTATTCGGATTGTGTTTACAACTCTTGGAGTTCTAATCGTTGGAAGTCCGATGTGGTTAATTTTTATGTATCAAACCCTTTCTGTTATTTCGACACAATTTACACATGCTAATATTTCCCTTCCTGAAAAAATAGACTATTTTTTGAGTTATTTCATCGTTTCCCCTAACATGCATAAAGTACATCACCATTATAAATTACCATACACAGATAGTAATTATGGTAACATTTTTTCGATTTGGGATCGTCTTTTTTGCACCTTTATGTATCTCAAAAAAGAAGATATAGTATATGGAATAGATACTCATTTGAAGCCAGAGGAGCACAATCGATTGTATAATTTAATGAAAATCCCCTTTCAAAAGCAACGTTTAGGAAAAAACAGTCAAAATTTTTAAAAAAAAATTACTTCAGATAAAAAGTAATTATTTTTTTTATTAATATTGACCAATAATTTGAAAACAAGTCTATTAATCCTTAACCACAAAATTGAATTAATTTTCACCTAATGAAGAAGAGTAGCCGTACAGAATTGAATTGGGAACAAACAGAAAAACTCGTTACGTTTGCCATAGAGGAAAAAAATCCTTTTGAAATCATAAAAAAAGAATTTGGTTTATCTGAAAAAGAGGTTCTTGAAATCATGAAAAAAAAGATGCCAGCCGAAAAATTTGAAATGTGGAAAAAGAAAGCTTTAGCCAGTAAACCCAAACCCAAACCCGCAAAAATTGATGATTTTGACGAAGATTTGGATGGCAAATACTACATAAAAAACAAACTCGATTAATCACTAAACTCCTGAATTAAAGGAGTTTTTTTATTACAACCTTTACACTTTCAGAATAAATCAATATACACTGTAACAATTTCGCACCTTTAGAGTCAAATAACGAAATCACAATCACTATAAAATGAAAAAAATAATTTTTGCATTTGCATTTGCTTCAGTATTATGGAGCTGCAAAACTGGAAATTCCGCAGTTGCTGCTTCTACAAAAGAAGAAGTTCTGGTTAACATCAATCTGAATGACATAAAGGATGACAAAGTTTTGGTTACCGTTAAATCTCCAAAAATCCACTCCGACGAAATCATTTACAACATCCCAAAAATAGTTCCCGGAACGTATTCTGATGATAACTATGGCAAATATATTGATGACCTTAAAGCCTTTGACAAAAAAGGAAATTTATTGGAAGTAAAAAAAATGGATGTGAATTCCTGGTCCATTTCTAATGCAAAATCCTTGGACAAAATTACCTATTTAGTAAATGACACCTTTGATACCGAAACCGGAAAAAGTTTTGGCGGTGGAGATATTTTTTCGCCAACAGGTTCGAATATTGATACCGATAAAAACATAATGCTCAACACCCACTGTTTTATTGGTTATTTTAAAAATTATTTGTCAGTTCCATATAAAGTAAGTATTTCGCATCCGGAAAAACTTTGGGGAGCAACCTCAATGAATGACCAAGATTCAAGTGCTACAAACGATTTATTTGTGACTTCTCGTTATGCAGAATTGGTTGAAAACCCAATTATGTATTCAAAACCGGACTTTACCACTTTCAAGGTCGATGATATGGAAATTCAAATCGCCGTGTATTCGCCAACAGGAAAAATCACAGCAGAAAGCATTACGCCGGAAATGAAAACGATGATGATGGCTCAAAAAAAATTCTTGGGTTCTATAAATACTACAAAAAAATATAGTGTATTATTATATCTTTCTACTATGAAAAATGATGCACAAGGCTATGGTGCACTCGAACATCCTACAGCAACAACGGTAGTTTTTCCTGAAATGATGCCAAAAGATGCACTTTCAGAAATGATGAAAGATGTGGTTTCTCACGAGTTTTTTCATATTCTGACTCCATTGACTGTTCATTCACAGGAAATTCAAAATTTTGATTATAACAATCCAAAAATGTCTGAACATTTATGGATGTATGAAGGTGTAACAGAATATTTTGCCAATCTTTTTCAAATCAATCAAGGTTTAATCGACGAGAATGGATTTTATACCCGAATAGCAGAAAAAATTCAGAGAGCAAATACAATGAATGACACCATGCCATTTACAACAATGAGTCGCAACGTATTGACATCTCCCTACAAAGAACAATATTTGAACGTATATGAAAAAGGCACATTAATAGGAATGTGTGTTGACATCATCATCAGGGAAAAAAGCAATGGCAAAAGAGGAATTCTTGACTTAATGCAAAAATTATCTAATGAATATGGCGTTTCTAAAGCATTTAATGATGAAGAACTTTTTGCAAAAATTACTGAATTGACTTATCCGGAAGTTGGTGATTTTTTCAAAACGTATGTTTCAGGATCAACTCCTATTCCTTATGCAACTTATTTGGCAAAAGTTGGAGTAACAAATTCAACTACAAAAGTACCGTCAGGAGTTTTCTTAAAAGGGCAAATTCCTTATATTACTGTAAATCAAGGAACTAAAGAAATTAGTATAGTTCCAAATATTGAATTAAACGAGTTCTATACCACTCTTGGTTTAAAAGGAGGAGATATTTTAGTGTCAATTAATGACATAAATTACACTTTGGATAACATTTATGATATGATTTCTGTAAGTGAAAAATGGAAAGAAAATGACCCGATTTCTGTAAAAATAATACGAGATGGTAAAGAACAAATTGTAAAAGGAACAGTAAAACTTCCTTATGAAGAAAAAGAAGGATTGCAATTTACCGATACTTCAAAATCTGCACTAAAAGAAGCTTGGTTAAAAGGATAAAAAACTTACTGATTAAAAAAATCCCATTTCAAAATGAAATGGGATTTTTTTATTTCTGAAATCTGCAAACTGAAATCTGCAAACTGAATACTAGAATTGCTCTCTTCCGGCAAAATGAAAAGCACCTTCGATAGCTGCATTTTCATCGCTATCTGAACCGTGAACTGCATTTTCACCAATTGAAGTGGCGTATGCTTTACGAATTGTTCCTTCCGCAGCTTCGGCTGGATTTGTTGCTCCAATCAAAGTTCTGAAATCTTCAACAGCATTTTCTTTTTCTAAAATTGCGGCAACTATTGGACCGCGAGTCATAAATTCAACTAATTCACCGTAGAAAGGTCTTGCAGCGTGAACAGCGTAAAAAGCTTTGGCATCAGCCACTGTTAATTGTGTTAATTTTAATGAAATGATTTTAAAACCACCGTTAGTAATCATTGCCAATATGTTTCCGATGTGTCCATTTTCGACCGCATCAGGTTTAATCATTGTAAAAGTTCTATTTGTTGCCATTTTTTGTTTTTTTTAATTTGTGCAAAAATAGACTTTTTAATGGATTGATTTTAATAATCTGACAATAAAAAGTATTTATACCATTGGTTTGAAAAATCAGACTTTAAAAATCATTTTGTTTTTATAAAAAAACCACAAAATAATACTCCAGAAAAGGACATAAATCAGAGCGTATGTTAATGAGGCATTCATTGGGTTTTCGAATTGTGGTGCAATTCTGTAATTATAAAAATAGCTTTGAAGCCCTAGTGGCTCTCCAGAAACTTCAGGATTTTGAACTTTTATCATCGAAAGCACCCTTGGAATTATTCCAGAAAAAAAGAACACAATCATTGGATTCACACCCCAAATCAGGAATAGTTTTGTCCATTTTTTATAATCGGAAATATCAATTATGTAGTATAAAATACTTAGGCAAATGGTCGCTAAACCCGCTGTATATAGTACATAAGAGCTACTCCAAAGCGATTTGTTTATAGGGTAAATCAATCCCCAAAACGCTCCAATAAAGTATAATAAGATTCCAACGCTTAGTATTTTTTTAAATTTTATCTTACTTGATATTTTAAAATTTAGTTGTTGCCCAATATACATTCCTAAAATTCCAGATGCAATAGCTGGTAATGTACTCAAAATTCCTTCTGGATCCCAAGTTTTAGAATAACTCCATAAATGTCCGTTTAAAAGTAAGTTGTCTAACCAAGCAGCAAGATTAGTTCCTTTTTCAAAATTAGCTTCGCCAAATCCAGGAACAGGAATAAAAGCCATTAAAAACCAATAGATAATTAAAATACTTGTGGCAATAATAAGTTGTGTTCTTCGAGTGGTTTTTAGATACAAAAGTGCTGTAAAAAAATACACAATCCCAATTCGCTGTAAAACTCCGGGAATTCTAACATCTTGATAGGCTTCGATTCCGCTAAAAGCTAAAAAGAGTAAGATTCCAAGTACAGAAAAAACTAAATAGGTTTTTATTTTTAGACTAAAGGTTCCCAGCAGCGCATAAGCTACCGCAAAAGTGATTGCTAATCTTCCCACCAACAATGGAATTCCTTCTATCCCATAGAGTTCTATTTTGCCAAAATAATTTAAAAAGAATCCCAAGCAAAAGATTCGTAAGGAACGCACCATTATTTTATTAAACACCGTAATGTCAAAATTTTTAGTTGGCATTGCAAAAGGAATTGCTGTTCCCATTATAAAAATAAAGAACGGAAAAACCAAGTCAGTTGGTGTGCAGCCATTCCATTCTGCGTGTTCCAATGGTGGGTAAATGGATCCCCAGCTTCCAGGATTATTGACGATTGTCATCAGCATAATAGTAAATCCTCTGAATACATCTAATGAAATTAATCGTTCTTTTGTCATAGCAATATGTTTTTAAGGTTTTAAAGTGAAATTATTTCAAAATTAGTTTCCAAAGGTTTAAGCTGGAGTATTAATTTTTGAATTAAATTTTCTCCATATTCTATATAAAATTCCGAAAAATTTGCGTGGCGTTCCTGTAAACTATGGTTTGGGAATAATTCGTTTTGTAAATCTGTAATTCGATTTAATTCTTCTGAATAGTTACGTTTTTGGGCTTTCAGCAAACGTTTTTCTAGTTTTTCCAATCCTTTAATTTGCTTTGCTTCCTGGGCTTTTACTGCACCAATAAAGGATTTGTCGGTTTGATTGGCTATTTTATAAAGTGCCTCGAATTGTTTTTGAAGGTGTTCTTTTTGAATCGAAAAATCGATAGGGAATTCTGATAATTGAGCGGATTTTACATTTACCAAATCACTTTGTTTCAAAAACAAATCACTCCAAGATAAGCCCAGTTTATCTGCTTTTGAGGCTTGCTTTTCGGTTGCCAAAAGTGCAGAATTTCGTAACAACAAAACAGGAAAGGTGACTTTCATTTCATCGAAAAATGATTTCAGTTCCAGCCAATACCCAATTTCTCCACCACCGCCAATATAACATAAATTAGGCAGAATAACTTCTTGATACAACGGACGCAAAATCACGTTAGGGCTGAATTTTTCCGGATTAGTTTCTAATAATTCTAAAATTTCAACTTCCGAAAATTCAATTTTGGTGTTATTTACTTTATAAATTCTATCCCGATGGCTATCGGGATCAAAAACAATTCTTTCCCGCAGATTGTCTTCTAAATAAAACAAGTTAATTTCTCTTGGATTAACCTGAATATCATAATTTTTAAGTTTTTCGGTAGTTTCAACGACTTTTTTATGGGAAGTTTGTTGCATTAATTCTTCCTTAATATATGGAATAAAAATTCTTTTTAAATCTTGATTGTCGGCATCGAGAATGACCAAACCCTGTTTTCCAAAAAGTGCGTTTGCCATAAAACGTGTGGCATCAGCTAAATTTGAATGGTTTAAATAGGCTTCCTGAAAAAGTTTTTTGATGGATTCGGCATTCGTTCCAGAACCGATTTCGCGAGCATAAACTTCAAAAAATTCTGCCAATCCTTCAGTGGATAATCTTCCAACAGCACCAGAACTTTCTCTGTTCCATCTGAATTTTTGGTCTTTGAAATTGAAATAATTGATTTCTTCAAAATCGTGATCTTCGGTCGCCATCCAATAAATTGGGATAAAATTATTCTCTGGATATTTGGTTTTCAGCTCTTTACAAAGATTGATAGTCGAAATAATTTTATATAAAAAATACAATGGACCGGTTAACAAATTCAGCTGATGACCGGTTGTAATTGTAAAAGTGTTTGAATTGTTTAAAAGTTTAATGTTGTTTAAAGTTTCATCCGAAGCATTTATTTTAGCATATTGTTTTTCTAAAACTGAAACTAGAATTTTTCTTTTTTCATTACCATTGAAATTGCCTTTTTTTTCTATGATTTGATTTTCAAAATTTTCAATACTGGGAAAGCGGTTGTAAAGGGACTGCAAATGGGGTTTTTGGTCTAAATAATCATTCATCAAAGGCGAGAAATAACCTGAATTTTTATAACTGATACAGTCTGCTGGCATAATGAAGTTTATTTGATGCTAAAATACCAAAAATTATTGGAACTAAATATTTGTTACTTTCGAAAATTAATATCATTTTTATCGAAATATTACAACGCTCACAATGAAAGAAAATACAAGTAAAGTCAATTCACTAAAACACGTACTTTTTGGCAGTTTAATTGGAACCACGATAGAGTTTTTCGATTTTTATATTTATGCCAATGCAGCCGTTTTGGTCTTTCCTCATTTGTTTTTTCCGTCTTCAAGCCCTACGGTGGCAACACTTCAGTCTTTGGCAACCTTTTCGATTGCCTTTTTTGCCCGCCCAATTGGTTCGGCTGTTTTTGGTCATTATGGCGATAAAGTGGGTCGGAAAGCTACTCTTGTCGCAGCATTGTTGACTATGGGAATTTCAACCGTAGCCATCGGATTTTTGCCTTCTTATGCTAGTATTGGCATTGCTGCGCCATTATTGTTAATGCTTTTCAGATTCGGTCAAGGATTGGGTTTAGGAGGCGAATGGGGCGGAGCAGTTTTGTTAGCCATCGAAAATGCACCTGCACATAAACGAGCTTGGTATGGAATGTTTCCTCAACTGGGTGCGCCAATAGGTTTGATACTTTCCGGAGGAACTTTTTTGCTGTTGACTAATGTTTTAACAAATGAACAATTTTTGGATTACGGCTGGAGAATTCCGTTTATTGCCAGTGCAGTTTTGGTGATTGTGGGTTTTTATATTCGGACTAAAATTTCAGAAACCCCTTCTTTTGTCCATTCGTTAGAAGAGGAAAAAGAAGTCAAAGTGCCCATTTTAGAATTGATTAAAGACTATCGTTCGGAACTTGTTTTTGGTACTTTGGCGGCTGTGACTACTTTTGTTGTTTTTTATTTAATGACTGTTTTTTCGTTGAGTTGGACCACTTCTAATTTAGGTTATTCAAAGCAAAATATGTTGATTGCCCAACTTTTCTCGGTATTGTTTTTCGGATTTTCCATTCCATTTTCGGCGATTTTGGCTGATAAATTAGGCAGAAAACGAGTTTTGGTTTGGACTACAATTGCGATTGCTCTTTTTGGATTGGCAATTCCTTTCTTGTTAGTTGAAGAAAATATTGTTTTGGTAACGCTATTTTTATGTTTGGGAATGACATTGATGGGAATGACTTATGGTCCTTTAGGCACGTTTTTATCGGAATTATTTACTACAAAAGTGCGTTATTCCGGTGCTTCATTGACTTTTAATTTGGCAGGAATTATTGGGGCAGCTTTTGCACCAATGATTGCCATTTGGATAGCAACAAATTATGGAATTAATTATGTCGGATTTTATTTAACCGCCGCTTCAATTATGTCGGCGGTTTCATTTTTATTGATTCGAAAAAAGGAACATAAGTTTTAATATTCTTTAATTGAAAACCAAAGTATTCCTCATCACGCCACCTTTTACCCAACTGAATACGCCGTATCCGGCAACGGCTTATTTGAAAGGTTTTTTGAATACCAAAAACATTCCTGCAACCCAAGCGGATTTAGGAATTGAAGTGATTTTGAAATTATTTTCGAAAGAAGGATTAAGCCCCCTAACCCCCGAAGGGGGAATTGAGCAATATTCTGATAATGCTAAACGAATATATGCGCTTTGGGACGAATACATCAAAACCATCGATTCGGTTATTGCATTTTTGCAAGGGAAAAATCCAACACTGGCACTACAAATTTGCCAAGAAGATTTCTTGCCGGAAGCTTCTCGTTTTGCACAATTGGAGGATACTGATTGGGCTTTTGGAACAATGGGAACACAGGACAAAGCCAAGCATTTGGCCACTTTATATCTTGAAGATATTTCTGATTTTATAGTGGAATGTGTCGATGAAAATTTTGGTTTCAGCCGTTATGCAGAACGTTTAGGCAGAAGTGCCAACTCTTTCGACGAATTATATTTGGCTTTGCAACAAGAGCCAACTTATATTGACAATATTTTATTTTCGATTTTGAAGGAAAGAATCGAAACCATTCAACCTGAATTGTTTTTGATCTCTGTTCCTTTTCCAGGAAATTTATATTCGGCTTTTCGTTCAGCACAATATGTGCGGAATCATTATCCAAATATAAAAATCGCAATGGGTGGCGGATTCCCAAATACCGAATTGCGCTCGCTTTCAGACAAAAGAGTTTTTGAGTTTTTCGATTATATTACTTTGGACGATGGCGAATTGCCGGTGGAAGAATTATTAAGCCCCCCAATCCCCGAAGGGGGAGTTTATAAACGGACGTTTATTTTAGAAAATGGAAAAGTAGTTTACAAAAACAATTCCTTAAAATCGGATTACAAACAATCCGAAATTGGTACACCGGATTATTCTGATTTACCTTTAGATAAATACATTTCTGTCATCGAAATCGTGAATCCAATGCATAGAATGTGGAGCGATGGCAGATGGAATAAACTCACGATGGCGCACGGTTGTTATTGGGGGAAATGCACGTTTTGCGATATTTCATTAGATTACATCAAAGTTTACGAACCCATAGCCGCCAGTTTGTTGTGTGATCGAATGGAGGAAATGATTGTTCAAACGGGTGAAAACGGTTTCCATTTTGTGGATGAAGCTGCTCCTCCAAAATTGATGCAAGCTTTGACTCTCGAAATACTTCGCAGAAAACTCGTTGTGACTTGGTGGACGAATATTCGATTCGAGAAAAGTTTCACCAAAGACTTGTGTTTACTCCTGAAAGCTTCCGGTTGCATTGCCGTTTCTGGCGGACTCGAAGTTGCTTCAGACCGATTATTGAAACTGATTGATAAAGGAGTATCAGTGGAACAAGTGGCAAAAGTCACCCTAAATTTTACCGAAGCCGGAATTATGGTGCATTCCTATTTGATGTACGGTTATCCTTCGCAAACGGTTCAGGAAACAGTGGACAGTCTCGAAATGGTGCGACAATTGTTTGAAGCGGGCGTTTTGCAATCGGGATTTTGGCATCAATTTGCGATGACGGCTCACAGCCCAGTTGGAATGTATCCAGAAAAATTTGACGTTGTCAAGGAAACCGAAACCATTGGAACTTTTGCCAATAACGATATTAATTTTACAGACAAAACTGGAATCAATCACGATAAATTTAGTTTTGGACTAAAAAAATCCTTGTTCAATTTTATGCACGGGATTTGTTTTGACTATGAATTGCAGGAATGGTTCGATTTTAAAATTCCAAAAACAAAAATCCATCCTGATTTTATTGCCAATGCTTTAGAGGAAAGCCCCCTAACCCCCGAAGAGGGAATTTATTTGGAGAGTAAATTTAACATCAAACCGACTGCCAAAATTGTTTGGCTAGGAGGGAAACCGCTTATCGAACATTTTACAAAATCCAAGAAAGGGACTTCTTGGCAAATGATGACTTTAACTTTTCACGACAAGAAGGAAACCTTTACCATTCAAACTGTTAAAAATGAAGGCGAATGGTTAGTTGAAATGCTTGAAAAAATCTCAGTCCGTAACATTCCCCCTTCGGGGGTTAGGGGGCTTACTTTTCAGGAGCTAAAATCTGATTTTGAAATTCATTTGGAAAATTTCGAATTATTTTGGTATTCTAAACCCGTAAACACTTTGAGGGAATTTGGATTGTTAGTATTATAAAAAAAAAGCTCCAAACCATTTAGATTCAGAGCTTTTTTTGAATAGGAAAATTTTCTATACCAAATGTTCGTCGGCAATTTTCAAAGCCTCGGATATAATTGCCAATCCTTCGTCTATTTCTTTTTCGTTGATGCACAATGGCGGAGCAATAAAAATATAACCCCAACGTACAAAAGTATATAATCCTAATTCTCTTACTTTGGCTGCGATTAGATTGGTTACTTTCAAGTCCTCTCCTGATGCATTGTAAGGAGCAATGAGTTCACCCGTAGTTTTATTTTTCAAAACATCTAAACAACCCAAAAGTCCTGTATTTCTGAAAGCTCCCATACTTGGATGTTGGCTTCTCATTGCTGAAACTTTTGCTTCTAAATAAGCACCCATTTTGCGAGTGTTTTCAATCAATTTGTCACTTTCATAAATATTGATTACTGATAATGCTGCTGCTAATGCTACCGGATGCGCATTATAGGTTAATCCAATCATCATTGGAGTGTTTTCAAATTTGGCTGCAATTTTGTCTGAAACCATCAAGCAACCAAGAGGCAAATAAGATGAGGTTAATCCTTTTGCCATACAAACCATATCTGGAATTATATCGTGATTTTCAAATCCAAACCATTTTCCAGTTCTGCCAAAACCGCTCATCACTTCATCGGCAATGAATAGAATTCCATATTTTTCGCAAAGCGCTTTTATTCCTTTCAAATAGCCTTTTGGATAATGCAAACAGCCAGAAGAACCGCTTTCGCCTTCAAAAATAAAGGCAGCAATATTGGCTTTGTCCTCAAAATGGATGACTCTTTCTACATATTCAAGACTTAAACTAAGTTTTGTAGCTTCGTCCAAATTTTTCATTCCAAAGAAATAATATGGATCATCTAATAAAACCGCATTTGGCATTTGTTGGGAATCGTTTGCCAATTTTCTTGGATCGCCGCCAACGGACATTCCGCCAATAGAACCACCGTGAAATGCTCTGTATCTTCCTATGATTTTATGTCTTCCGGTATAAAGTCTCGCCAGTTTTATGGCATTGTCTATAGAAGAAGTGCCACACAAAGTGTAAAATGCTTTATTCAAATCTCCCGGACAGATTTCTGCTAATTTTTTGGATAATTTGGCACGAATTTCGGTAGTGCAGGTTGGGGTTACAAAACTCACTTTTTGCATTTGTTCTACAACAGCATCAGTAACTCTTTGGTCTCCGTGACCAATATTTACTGACATTAATCCGCTGGAGAAATCAATGATTCTTTTTCCGCCAATTTCGTATAAATAGACACCTTCGGCTCTTTCGATAGCGATTGGGTTTACATTTGCTTGCGCCGACCACGAAAACAAACTGAATTCTTTACTGTCGGAAATGATTTGTTCTTTGCTTAACATTGTATTTAATTTAATATTTTGGTTTTTGATTTATTTTAAAATAGGTAAGACATTATTGCTTCATCTATAAATTCATTTTTACTTTTCAGATAGGTGTATTTTCTTAAAATCCCTTCTTTGGTAAAACCCACATTTTCATAGAGTTGAATTGCTTTTAGATTATGAACAGCCACACTCAATTCGATTCGTAGAATAGCATTTTTTTTGCAAAAATCAATAATTTCGAATAGCATCTTTTTGCCAAAACCTTTTCCGGAATAATCGGGATGAATGGCAACTCCACCTAAATAAACAATGTGTTCGTTGCGGTGTTTTTGATGAATAAGTTTGCACATTCCCACTTTTTTATTCTCGTATATATATAGGTATAAAGCTTCATCTTTTAGCAAATCTTCAAAAATGGGTTCAAAACTTTTCTCATCCATCATTTCGTATAACAAATACGGATTTACTTCAGGATTCATATATAATCCGTAAATAATTTCAAAATCTGACGATGTGACTTTATCTAGCATTATTCATTCTAATAATTTCAATGGTAATCCCAATGTCAAAATTCAATATCAATTTCATATTTCGTATTTCACACTTCGTAAATTGTACTTTTTATTAGCTCATCCAATTCGTTCCTGCTTCAGGATTCCATTTGGTGGTTGTTTTCTTTTCTTTGGTAAAAAATCCAATGGAACTTTTTCCGGTGATATCACCTGAACCAAAACGAGATTCATTCCATCCTCCAAAACCAAAAGGCTCTCTAGGAACAGGAACGCCAATGTTTACGCCACACATTCCTGCCGAAGCATTTTCGGTAACGTAATTTGCCAATCCGCCACTTTGGGTGAATACAGAACACGCATTTCCATAAGGATTTGCGTTTTCGATTGCCAAAGCTTCATCGATTGTTTTAACACGAACAATGGTTAAAACGGGTCCAAAAATTTCTTCTCTAGCCACTTTCATATCGGCAGTGGCATAATCTATAATGGTTGGTCCTACATAAAAACCATTTTCTTTTCCGGGAACAATGGTGTTTCTTCCGTCAAGAATGATTTTGGCTCCTTGTTGTTCGGCTTCAGTGATGTAACCTTCAATTCTTTCTTTGGCAGCTTTAGAAACAACTGCGCCTAGAGTGGTTCCACATTGAATTTTTTGAGCATCACCTATTAGTTTATCAAGAATAGCATCGCAATTCCCAACAGCAATTAAAGTGGCTGCAGCCATACAACGCTGACCAGCACAACCGCTCATTGAAGCCACAATATTAGAAGAAGCCATATCCGGATGTGCATCCGGCAATAAAATAATATGATTTTTTGCTCCGCCAAGAGCCAATACTTGTTTCAAATTATTGCTGGCTCTTTGATAAACGATTTTGGCCACTTTGGTAGAGCCAACAAAAGTCACGGCTTTGATTCCGGGATGATCACATAAGTTCTCAACTGTAGATTGTGTCCCGTTGATTATATTAAAGAGTCCGTCTGGAAGTCCTGCTTCTTTTAATAATTTGGCAATATATTGAGCACTGATTGGTACCGATTCTGACGGTTTTAAAATCATGGCATTTCCAAGAGCAATTGCGTTAACTATTGTCCAATGCGGAACCATACTCGGAAAATTGAATGGAACTATTGAAGCTACAACTCCCAAAGGCAATCGGGTAGAAGAGCAATAAACTCCACGGCTCACTTCCATATTTTCGCCATTTACAAATTGTGGTAGCGAGCAGGCAAATTCTGTTAGTTCGATTGCTTTGTCAATTTCGGCTTTTGCCTCACCGTGAATTTTCCCGTTTTCTCGGTAAATAATTTCGGTAAGTTCAGCACTATTTTTTTCTAATAACTGCTTGTATTTATAGAAAACTTGAACTCTTTCTTTTGAGGTAACTTTTTGCCAATTTTTTTGTGCTTTTTGAGCAGTAGCAACAATTTCATTCAAATCCTCCATAGTAGATTCATTGAAAGTAGTTAATTTCTCACCGTCTAAAGGAGAGATAATCGTATGGATTTTTGTAGAACTTCCGGCTTTGAATTCCCCGTTTATAAAGTTTTTTACTTCATTAAATAACATAATATCGATTTTAAATTTTTTTCAAATATACAAAAAATTTTAAAAAATAAATAAATTTTTTTGTGTGTGTCAAAAATATTGTTAGATTTACAAAATATTGATACATATGTTAATTTATTTGCAAGTTTAATATTTGTGGAATTTTCGTAAAATATCAGTTAAAAACCAACTTAATTTTAATTATTATTTATTAACCAAAACCAAAACCGAATGAAATCAATGAAATCTGTCTCGACCATTATTGGAGTTGCTTTATTATTATTGGCAGCTCTTTGTTATGTTATTAATTGGCATGCATTAGTTCCGGCATTTACCGTATTAGGAATTGCAATTATGACAAGGAAAGCATTAGAACCTCTTATTATAGGTTGCGCTATAGGATTTATACTTTTAGCAAAACAAGGAGGATCTAAAGAATGGTTTCCAGAAGGAGAAGGAATGATTTTTCCTTTAAATATGTTTGATGGATTATTTTCATCGATATCAAGAGATGCCCATGACGGAGGATTAATTTGGGTAATATTAGTGTGTATTTTATATGGTGCATTTGTGCAAATGGTTGTGGCATCAGGAGGGATTAAAGCGGTGGGAAAATATTCAGAAAACCATGTGAAAACCAAAAAACAATCGTTATTGATGACGTATTGGTTGAGCTTTTTCTTTTTCTTGGACGATTATTTCAGTGCGTTATCTGTAGGAAATACAATGAGACCTATTACAGATAAATTTGGAGTTTCCAGAGATAAATTAGCTTTGGTTTTGAGTTTTGTTTGTGTGCCATTGACAATTATTTTTCCTATTTCTACTTGGACTATTTTTTACGGAACTCAAATCGCAGCAATAGAAGGCGGTGTTATGGACAGTGCTGGAAATGCAATTACAAGTCCAATTGAAGCATTTATGCATACCATTCCATATAATTTTTCTGCTTGGATTTCTTTAATTCTTGGGGCATTAGTTGTATATGAATTTCTTCCGGATTTTAAAGGAATAAAAGATGCCGAAGCTGCGGTTGTCATCGAAGAAAAAAAAGAAAGATTAAATAAAAAAGTAAAAAATGAAGGTAAAGTAATGTATTTCTTAATGCCTTTATTAGTGCTGATTTTCTGTACTATTTTCCCTTACCCTTGGGATTTTGATTATTGGGGAAGTGGATTTACATTCTCTATGGATTATATTTTTGGTAGCATTGATGCATTAAGAGGTATTGCCACTGCTTGTGTATTTGTATATTTGTATTTCTGGCTATTCAAAATTGTAGATTTTCATAAAATTTCTAGAAATTTTGTAAAAGGAATGGAATTGATCACTTTTGTATTGGCCGTTTTAGGATTTACTTATTTGTTAAAAGATGTTCAAAATGCACTTGGATTTAATGAATTTGTGGCTTCACATTTAGAAGGTATTAGTTGGTTAAACAATGCTACACTACCATTTATAGTTTTTGTTTTAGTAGCTTGGATTTGCTGGGCAACAGGTTCAAACTGGGGAATTTATGCAATTCTTGTGCCTACAACAGCCATTTTATCTAATCAAGTGGGAGCAGACTTCTGGTTGACACAAGGAGCATTGGCTTCAGGAACCGTTTGGGGTGCAGCTGCTTGTTTCTTCTCTGACAACAGAGTACTTACCGCTCAGTCTTGTAAAGTGGATATGATGAAACATGGTATTTCGCAATTTCCATATCAAATGATAATTTTTGTTGTATCATCAGTAATATATCTTATTGCCGGTTTTGTAATATAATTTGATTTTATGATTCGAAAAGAAATTTTAGAAGATTTTATAATTAGAAACGCTACTCCAGATGATGCAATTCAGATGGAGTACGTTCAAAAACAATGTTATCCTAGTTTGCACGAATCGGCATTAATGAATAGGAATCATTTTTTGAATCATATAAAAATATTTCCTGAAGGTCAAATTGTGATTGAAATGGATGGAATAATCGTTGGTTCTGCCAGTTCTATGAGAAGTAATTTCCCTGATCATGACCCAACATATCTTGAAATTACCGACAATTTATGGATAACAAATACACATGTTCCAGACGGCGATTGGATGTACGGAATCGATATTGGAGTTTTACCTGAATATAGAGGGATGGGGTTTTCAAGAGAATTGTACTTAGCAAGACAAGAAATTGGAAAAAAATTAGGATTAAAAGGACAATTAATTGCAGGAATGACTATTGGTTACGGCAGAGTAAAAAGCAGAATGACAATTGAGGAATATTGTTATGCTTTAGAAATAAAGAAATTTACTGATCCCACAATTACTCCGCAAATGAAAGCCGGTTTCAGATGGATAAGACCTCTTTATAATCACATCAATGATCCGCAAGCTGGATTTGCTTGTGTGTTGATGTATTTTCCGGTAGATGAAGATTATAGAATTAGCAAAAGTCGCTAAATTAAAACCAATGATGATCAATAATACAATTTTAGACGGAAGTTTTACAGTAAGAAATGCAACTCCTGAGGATGCAATTCGAATGGAATATGTACAGGCAAAATGTTTCCCAACCCTACATGAATCGGAGTTGATGAATAGAGCTCATTTTGCCAATCATATCAAAATATTCCTGGAAGGTCAATTGGTTGTAGAGAAAGACGGTTTAGTTATAGGTTCAGCCAGCACTTTTCGATGCGATTTTCCTGAACACGAACATACTTTTTTGGATTCCTGTGATAATTTATGGATTACAAATGCTCACAAACCCGATGGCGACTGGATGTATGGGTTCGATATGGGTGTTTTGCCTGAATTTAGAGGTTTAGGACTTTCTAAAGAAATGTACAAAGCACGACATCAAGTATGCAGAATATTGGGAATTAAAGCACAGATAATTGCCGGAATGACCATTGGATATGGCAAAGTAAAAGACAAAATGACTATTGAGGAATATTGTGAACGCTTAGAAAAAAATGAATTCACAGATCCTACAATTACACCACAACTAAAGGCTGGTTTTCGATGGATAAACGCCTTGTACAATTATATAAGTGATCCTGAATCAGGTGACGCAAGTATTTTAATGTACTATCCGGTTGATGAAAATTATAAATTAGAAGAAAAATATTTTAAATAATTAATGATTGGCTACCGGCTTTCGCCAAAGGCCTAAAAACTAAAAAAATGAAACACATTAAAAAAGTATCAGAAATTCCAGGTCCAAAAAGCGCACTGATATTAGCAAGAAGAATGGCAGCTTTGCCAGCAGGTTTAGGAAAATCTACCGAAGTGGTTGTAGAAAAAGCCGAAGGAGCTTTGGTTTGGGATGTTGATGGAAATCAATTAATTGATTTTGCCGGTGGAATCGGGATGGTAAATTTAGGACACAGACCAGAAGCGGTTGTCAATGCCATCAAAGATCAAATGGATAAATACATTCATACCGGAGCATTAGTAACTACTTTTGAGCCGTATATAGAATTTGCCGAACTGCTAAATTCTTTGACTCCTGGCGATTTTCCAAAGAAAACTTTATTGGCTTGTTCCGGTTCTGAAGCAGTCGAAAATGCCATCTCTACGGCTAAATATTACACAAAAAGACCAGCTGTTATTTGTTTTGAAGGGGCTTATCACGGAAGAACGATGCTTACTTTGAGTTTGACCAGTAAATACGGTTTGTTCAAAAGAGGTTTTGGAAATTTTGCTCCAGACATTTACCGTTTTCATTCACCAAATGTGTATAGAAAACCGGATTCTATGACCGAAGAAGAATACATCGATTTTTGTATCGAACGATTTGACCAAAATCTAATTTCTCACGTCGATCCATCAGCAGTGGCAGCAATTATCATCGAGCCTGTTCAAGGTGAAGGTGGATTTATCCCGGTTCCAAAACGTTTCCTCGAAAAAATTAGACAAGTTTGCGACCAACACGGCATCGTTTTCATTGCCGATGAAGTACAGGCTGGAGCTGGAAGAACAGGAAAATTCCTTTCTATCGAACATTCTGGCGTAATTCCAGACATCGTGACTATGGCAAAATCTATCGGTTCAGGAATGCCAATCAGCGCCACCACAGGAAGAGCCGAAATTATGGATGCACCACATTTAGGTGGAGTGGGAGGAACTTATTCCGGAAGTCCGCTTGCAGTTGTAGCCGCTTTAGAAACGGTAAAACAAATCAATACACCAGAATTTTTGGCAAAATCAACTCACGTTGGCAATATTATTGTTAGCCGATTGACAACAATGAAAGACAAATTTTCAATAATTGGCGACATTCGAGGACTGGGAGCGATGCTTGTAGTTGAATTTGTAAAAGACAGAAAAACCAAAGAACCAGATATGGATTTTGCAATGGCAGTAATCAAAAAATGTGTATCCAATGGTTTGATTTTGATTCGTGCCGGTTTATACACAAACTGTATCCGTTTCTTGCCTCCAATTGTAATTACTGACGAACAACTAAACGAAGGAATGGACGTGATAGAGCAAGCAATTGCAGACGTTTTAGCGGAAAGAAAATAGTTTATTTGAAACGTTTAGTTAAAAACTTTGTGTCTTTGTGACTTTGCGAGAAATACCAAAATAATGAATTTCAAATTAATACATAACGCCAATATTTTAACTATGGATGATGCTTTTCCAAAAGCAGATGCTATGGTAATAAATGATTTGGGTAAAATTGAAGCAGTTGGAACTGAATTGGAACTAAAAAATCAATTTGGCTCTTTTCAAGAAACAATAGATTTTCAAGGAAAAACGATTGTGCCAGGTCTCAATGACGCTCATATTCACGTTTGGAAGATTGGACATCTTCGAACGTATATGCTCGATGTTCGTGGTATAAAATCCATAATTGAATTCAAACAAAAGTTAAAAGAATTTGCTGAGAAAAATCCAAAATCTAACTGGATTATGGCTCGTGGAGTCAACGAAATGGTGCTCGAAGAAAAACGATTGCCTACTAAAGAAGATTTGGACGAAGTAATTTCAGACAGACCTGTTTTTGTGATTCGTACTTGCGCCCATATTGGTATTGCCAATTCAAAAGCCATAAAAATTTCGGGAGTTTCAGAAGCAACGTCAGCACCTTTTGGTGGAGAAATTCGCAAAAATAAAGATGGAAGTTTACAAGGTATTTTTACCGAAAGAGCCTTGGGATTGATTATGAATAATATTCCCTCTTTTACTTTCGAAGAATATAAAAATATGATTCTTGAAGCGCATAATTATCTGTTGAGTCTCGGCATTACGAGTGCAACTGATCCTGCTGCGAATGAAGAACTTTTGGATGCTTATATCCGATTGGATAAGGAAGGATTGTTGAAAGTGAGAATGAATGTTTTTCCGCTTCGAATTCCTGACGGAAGCGACGAAATTCAGGTTTTGCCCGAAAAATATGAATCGGAATTTTTACAAATAAAAACCGTGAAGTTCTTTGCCGATGGAGGTTTAAGTTCAGCAACAGCAGCTATCAATGTTCCTTACAAAAACACCAAGGATTATAAAGGCGTTTTGAGATTGGATTATGATAAATTCTATAAAACTGCCAAAGAAGCGGTTGAAAAAGGATTTTCGGTGGCAACACACGCCATTGGTCACCAAGCTATCGATTTGACATTGAAAGTGTATCGCGATTTATTCAAAATCGACAATACTTTAAAGCATAGAATTGAACACGTTGGATTTTTATCCAATGAAAATATAAAGGATTTTCAAGAGATGAATATGACTGCTGCGATGCAACCCGTTTTCATTTACGAATTGGCAAATAATTTCAAAAGCACGATGCCTGACGAATTGCTCGATGTAGTTTATCCGTGCAAAACCGTTCTGGAAAGCGGAATAAATTTAGCTCTATCAACTGATGGACCAGTGGTAAAAGAAATAAATCCGTGGGTCAATATGGAAACGGCGGTAACACGAAAAGCTGCCGATGGTTTTGTCATTGG
>DZAU01000132.1:1272-2844 GCA_022729635.1 Flavobacterium psychrophilum | reverse complement strand
AGTTACAAAATTATATATAGATGAAACACCTTTTTATTAGTATTGTATTTCTTTTTCTTTTGACTTCGTGCAAATCGCTAAAATCTGCCACAAAATTACCTATTACCGATACTGAGAAAACAACGGTCAAAAGCAAGGTAGCAATGGCTCACGAAAAAGCGGCTTTTTCAAATAAATCATTGGAAGCAAAAATAAATGCAATTTATGAAGATGGAAGCAATTCTCAAAATTTAAACATTAAATTGAAAATAGAAAAAGACAAAGTAATATGGATGAGTGGTACTTACTTAGGGTTTCCTGTGGCAAAAATCATGATAACTCCCGATAAAATTCAATATTTTGAAAAAATCAACAAAACCTATTTTGAGGGTGATTTTAGTTTATTTCAAAAGGTATTTGGGGTGGAAATGAATTTTCAACAAATTCAAAATTTGCTTCTCGGTCAAGCATTTTTTGACTTCAAAGATGGGGTCAGTGAAACACTTAATGAATCGAATCAATTTATATTGACTCCTTTGGTTCAAAATCCAAAATTCGACATCTTTTACCTAATCAATCCTATCAACTTTAAATTGGTCAATCAAGAAGCGAAAATGCCAAAAAACGAATCATTTAAAGTCGATTATCCCGAGTATCAAACCGTAAGTGGACAAAGTATTCCGGCAAAAATAAATGTAGAATCCATGAAGAATACTAAAAATACCAAAATATTTTTGGAGATTCGCCAAGTAGAATTGGATCGTGAATTAACCTTTCCTTTTGAAATTCCCGGTGGCTATGAAAAACTAAATTTAGATCAATTAAATAAATAGTAATGCTGCACAAAAGCAATTTAATATTTTTCTTTGCATTGATAAACATTGTGTTTACCGTACCTGTTTTTGCCCAACAAACAGATCAAAAAAAATTGGAAGAAAAAAGAGAATCATTAAAAGAAGAAATAAATAAAATAAAAACATATATAGATAAAACCCAAAAAAAGGAAGCTAATCTAAGTACACAAGTAGAAAATTTAAATCATAAAATTGTAGTTAGAGAAAAACTCATCACCGTAATGGATAGCGAAGTAGATAATATTTCGCAGGTTATAGCTAAAAAAAATAAAGAAATAACCCTTTTTCAAACCGATTTGAATGTGTTGAAAAAGGATTATGCCGAAATGATTTATAAAACGTATAAAAACAAAAAATCCGATAATCAACTTTTATTTTTATTATCTTCTGAAAATTTTCATCAAGGGTATTTGAGATTTCAATATTTAAAACAGTATGCACAGTTTCGTAAAAAACAAGCCAACGAAATTATTGTTCAATCTGAAAAATTAAAGACATTGGTTGATAGTTTGACACTAAAAAAAGTGTACAAAAAAGATCTTTTAGAAGAGAAGATGAGTGAGCAAGAGAAGATGGAAAAAGAAAAAGAAAAACAAGAAGAATTGGTAAAAAAATATAAAAAACAAAAGAAGGAATACATCGCTCAAATTAAATTGAAACAAGAAGAAGAAAAACAATTGACCAATCAAATAGAAAATTTTATCAAGGAGGCGATTAAAAAATCAGTAGCAAAATCCAC
>DZAU01000132.1:0-1172 GCA_022729635.1 Flavobacterium psychrophilum | reverse complement strand
CAAAATCCACTACTTCAAAAACAACAACTCCAACACTTAAAACAACTCCGGCAACCACAACCAACAAAAACGAATTTGTGTTGGCACCCGAAGCCAAAGAATTAGCAGAATTATTTTCCTCAAACAAAGGAAATCTTCCTTGGCCCGTAGAAAAAGGCATTGTTATGGTAAGATTTGGGAAACAACCCGATCCAATGGATCCAAAATTATTTATTGAAAGCAGTGGTGTAAGAATAGCAACATCTGAAAATCAAAAAGCAAGAGCCGTTTTTAAAGGAAAAGTGATGGCAATTCAAAAAAATCCACAAAATGGAATTCTATCGGTTCTTATTCAACATGGAAATTATATAACGGTTTATGCCAATTTAAAAAGCGTTTTAGTTTCAAAAGGAGAAGAAGTGAAAATAAAACAAAACATTGGAACCGTTCAAACCGACAAAGTTACCGGTAAAACTATTTTGAAATTTCAGATTTGGCAGAATGATGTAAAAATGGATCCTTCACTTTGGATAGATGGCATGTGAGTTTTTAGAGGTTCCCTTAAGTTTTTATAAAAATAGTAATGATTTTTTTTAATAAGTAGTTGTTATTCAAATAATTTCTTTAATTCAGTGGCGTCTTTTGCTTCCATTTTATGGGACAAAACCAAACTCAATTGTTTTCTCCTCAAAGCCGAATGGTAGCGTTCTTTTTCAAGCTCGCTTTCAGGTATAATGGCAGGAATAGCCATAGGCAATCCTTCAGCATTTACGGCTACAAAAGTATAAATACCTTCACTTACTTTTATTTTATTTCCCGTGAGCCTTTCTTCTATCCACACATCTACAATTATCTCCATGGAGGTACTGAAGGCTCTCGAAACCTTGGCTTCCAAAGTAATAACACTTCCCACAGGAACAGCTTTTTCAAAGGTTACCTGATTTACCGAAACGGTTACCACGATACTTCTCGAATGACGACGTGCAGCAATACTACAAGCCCTATCCATACGAGCGAGTAATTCTCCCCCAAACAAACTATTCAAAGGATTGGTTTCTCCCGGCAACACAAGGTCGGTGAGGATGGTTAAGGATTCTTTGGCAGTTTTGGGTTGTATTAAAGACATTGAAATTTATTATTATTAAAGTAACGGTATTAAACCGTAATCACATATACTACCAATGACAGAATTA
>DZAU01000009.1 GCA_022729635.1 Flavobacterium psychrophilum | reverse complement strand
ATTGTAAAAATAACAATTCAATTACATAATACAAGTTTAGTTAATAGTATTAACATAAATTTATATGCCAATATATTCAGTCTTGAGTTTACTCATTAAACTTTTGCAAGTTTGTATCGTTTTCAAAAGACTTAGTTGCAAAGAAAATTCTTTTTACTCATCAAAATTTAGAGAAAAATAAAAAAGCTACCAAAATTGGTAGCTCTATATTTTGCAAAAAACTTTTCTAAATAGTAGTTTACTTTTTCAAGTTTTCAACAAACTGGTCAAATAAATAAGCTGAATCATGTGGTCCAGGACTTGCTTCCGGATGATATTGAACCGAGAAACAATTTTTGTTTTTCATTCGCATTCCTGCAACAGTTCCGTCGTTAAGATGAAGATGCGTGATTTCCATATCGGGATGGTTGTCTAATTCTTCTTTGTTCACGGCAAAACCGTGATTTTGAGAGGTAATTTCGCCTTTTCCTGTAATGATATTTTTTACGGGATGATTGATTCCTCTGTGTCCGTTAAACATTTTATAAGTAGAAATTCCGTTGGCCAAAGCAATGACTTGGTGTCCTAAACAAATCCCGAATAAGGGTTTGTTGTTTTCCAGAATTTCTTTTGCCACTTGAATAGCTCCGAAAAGCGGATCAGGATCGCCCGGACCGTTTGACAAGAAATAACCATCTGGATTGAATGCTGCCAAATCTGAATATTTTGAATCATAAGGAAACACTTTGATATAACAATCTCTTTTGGCAAGATTGCGAAGGATGTTAGTTTTTATTCCTAAATCTAAAGCGGAAATTTTGTATTTGGCATTCTCGTCTCCAAAAAAGTAAGGCTCTTTGGTTGAAACTTTAGAAGCTAATTCCAAACCTTTCATGTCTGGAACTTTTGCCAAAGCTGCTTTTAGTTCTTCGATTGGAGTTCCATCAGTACAAATTACTGAGTTCATTGCTCCATTGTCTCGGATATAACTCACGAGTCCACGAGTGTCAACATCAGAAATGCAGATTAAGTTTTGTTTGATAAAATAATCTTCCAAACTTCCTGAAGCGTCTTCGCGAGAATAATTGAAGCTAAAATTTTTACAAACCAATCCTGCGATTTTAATGCTTCCTGATTCAACTTCATTTTCGTTAACTCCGTAGTTTCCTATGTGAGCATTGGTTGCTACCATAATTTGTCCGTAGTACGAAGGGTCAGTAAAAATCTCCTGATAACCAGTCATTCCTGTATTAAAACATACTTCTCCAAAAGTTGTCCCTGAAATTCCTATGGATTTACCGTGGAAAATGGTTCCGTCACTCAGTAGAAGTATGGCGCTTTTTCGTGTTGTGTATTTCATTCGTATTTTTTAACTATAAAGTATCGTAGTAGTTGAATATTTTAATTAAATCCTTTTCTGAGCTATAATTCAATTTTGAATCAGAAACAAATTTTTCAATTTGAGAAGCTTTGTCTTCTATAAGTTTTAAAACAACTTTTTTCTTTAAATCAAATTGCATAAATTCTTTGTCAGAAACCTTACAAAAGTATTTTTCTATAATGACACTTTTAGCTTCTGAGATTACTGCGTTTGTCATTGGGTTTATGAATGCCTCTTTGAAAATCAATTTATACCCTTTTAAAAAAACAATATTTTTTGAAACATATAATTCTTGATAAAGTTGGTTACTATCATTATAGTTGTAAAATTTATATTTTTTATCATTTAGTTTAACAAAATCAATTCTATTTTCATTGAACTGAAAAATTGAATCTTTTCCTATTTTAGACTCCAATTTTTTAGAATCTATATTGTAATTCAGGTTTTTTATTAAAAAAACTTTGTTCTCATGGAAGAAGATTTGACAATTCTCATCCCATCGAGAAAACAAATATTGTGATTCATCTATAATAGGTTTCCCAGATTTTTTTAAAGGAACGTATAATCCATCTGCCTGCATCGGATTCAGGTATAAACTTAAGTCATTTGTTGGCCCAATAACTCCTCCTGAATTTTGTGAATGTGCCACAATAAAAAAACCCAAAAACAAATAAAACAAAATAAAGTTTTTCATGAATATTTTTTTTAAAAGTATAAAAAAAAGGATAAACTAATAAAAGTTTATCCTTGATTTTTATAGAATGATTATTTTCATAATTATTCGGCTGCCTTTTCATTCGTTTGTTCATCCTGTTCGTTAGCGATAGAGTCATCAGCTGGAGCTGGAGTTTCCTCTTCAACAACTGGAGTTTCCTCAACTGCTGGAACTTCGGCAACTGGTGCTTCAACAACTTCATCAGCTTTTTTAGCTTTTCCGCCTCGACGGCTTTTTGCTTTTTTAACTTCTTTTTTACCTCCGTTGTAAAGTTCGTTGAAATCTACTAGTTCGATCATTGCCATATCAGCATTATCACCTAAACGATTTCCAACTTTAATGATACGAGTGTATCCACCTGGACGGTCACCTACTTTTGCAGCTACATCTCTGAACAAGTCAGTTACAGCATATTTGCTACGCAAGTATGAAAAAACAACACGACGATTGTGAGTCGTATCGGCTTTAGATTTTGTTATTAATGGCTCAACAAATTGTTTAAGCGCTTTTGCCTTAGCAACAGTAGTGTTAATACGTTTGTGCTCGATTAGAGAACAAGCCATATTGGCTAACATAGAACTTCTATGTGCTGTCTGTCTGCTTAAGTGATTGAATTTTTTTCCGTGTCTCATGACGTGTTTTTTATAACTTCATCTTGCTACTATCCACTTTGGAGAGCAAAATATGAAGTAATTTATTCTTTATCTAGTTTGTATTTTGCTAAATCCATTCCGAAGTTTAAATTCTTAACTGCAACAAGTTCATCAAGTTCAGTTAAAGATTTTTTACCGAAATTACGGAATTTCATTAGGTCATTTTTATTGAAAGATACTAAATCCCCAAGTGTATCAACTTCGGCCGCTTTTAAACAATTTAATGCTCTTACAGAAAGATCCATATCAACCAATTTGGTTTTAAGCAATTGTCTCATGTGCAATGACTCTTCGTCATACGATTCTGTTTGTGCGATTTCGTCAGCCTCAAGTGTAATTCTTTCATCAGAAAACAACATGAAATGGTGAATTAAAACTTTGGCAGCTTCAGTAAGTGCATCTTTTGGATTGATTGAACCATCAGTTTTTATTTCGAAAACTAATTTTTCATAATCTGTTTTTTGCTCTACACGGAAGTTTTCAATAGCATACTTAACATTTTTTACCGGAGTAAAAATAGAGTCAGTAAATATAGTTCCAATTGCAGCATTTTGTTTTTTGTTCTCTTCAGCAGGAACATATCCTCTACCTTTTTCAATTGTTAAATCGAAATGTAGTTTGATTTTAGAGTCTAAATTACAGATTACAAGCTCTGGATTCAAAACTTGGAAACCTGAAATAAATTTCTGGAAATCACCAGCTGTCAATTGATCTTTACCGGTTACAGAAATTGTAACTGATTCATTATCTATATCTTCAATTTGACGTTTGAAACGTACTTGTTTAAGATTAAGAATAATTTCGGTAACGTCTTCAACAACTCCTGAGATAGTAGAAAACTCATGATCTACACCTTCGATACGAACCGATGTAATTGCATAACCTTCTAATGCTGAAAGCAAAACTCTTCTAAGTGCGTTACCAACTGTCAATCCGTAACCAGGTTCTAAAGGTCTAAATTCGAATTTACCTTCAAAATCGGTTGAATCGATCATGATAACTTTATCGGGCTTCTGAAAATTAAATATTGCCATAAATTTCGACTAAGTCAATTATTATTTGTTGTACAACTCTACGATTAATTGTTCTTTAATATTTTCTGGAATTTGAAGTCTGGCAGGTACAGAAACAAAAGTACCTTCTTTCAATTCGTTATTCCAAGTAATCCATTCATAAACATGACTTGAATTAGATAAAGAACGCTCGATAGCTTCTAATGATTTAGATTTTTCACGAACAGCAACTTTATCACCAGGTTTAAGGTGGTAAGAAGGGATGTTTACATTTTCACCGTTAACTGTAATGTGACGGTGAGATACGATTTGACGAGCACCTCTTCTAGAAGGAGCAATTCCCATTCTAAAAACTACGTTGTCTAATCTTGCTTCACATAATTGTAATAAAACTTCACCAGTAACCCCTTTAGTAGCTGATGCTTTTTCGAATAAGTTTCTGAATTGTTTTTCTAAAATTCCGTAAGAATATTTAGCTTTTTGCTTTTCCATTAACTGAATAGCAAATTCAGATTTTTTTCCTCTTTTTTTAGCCATCCCGTGTTGTCCAGGAGGATAATTTCTTTTTTCGAAAGCCTTGTCGTCTCCGAAAATTGCTTCGCCGAATTTACGGGCGATTCTTGTACTTGGACCAGTATATCTTGCCATTTTTAATTGTTTAAGATTGAGATTATGAATTCAGGTCTTATCCTTCGATAATCTATTTTCAATCTAGTTATACTATAATAATTTTTGAGTATTAAACTCTACGTCTTTTAGGAGGACGACATCCGTTGTGAGGCATTGGGGTAACGTCAATGATTTCAGTTACTTCAATTCCGCCGTTATGCAAAGAACGAATTGCAGACTCACGTCCGTTTCCTGGTCCTTTTACATATACTTTTACTTTTTTAAGTCCAGCTTCTAACGCTACTTTACTACAATCTTCTGCTGCCATTTGAGCTGCATACGGAGTGTTCTTTTTAGAACCTCTGAAACCCATTTTACCAGCTGAAGACCAAGAAATAACTTCACCTTTTTTGTTTGTCAAAGAAATGATGATGTTATTGAAGGTAGCAGAAATATGAGCTTCACCCGTTGATTCAACGATAACTTTACGTTTTTTTGTAGTTGCTTTAGCCATATTACTTATTATTTAGTTGCTTTTTTCTTGTTAGCAACAGTTTTTCTTTTTCCTTTTCTTGTTCTAGAGTTGTTTTTAGTTCTTTGTCCTCTTAAAGGAAGACCAGACCTGTGACGGATACCTCTATAACATCCAATATCCATTAAACGTTTGATGTTTAAGGAAACTTCTGAACGTAGTTCACCTTCAATTTTAAAGAAAGATACAGCATCAC
Organism: Flavobacterium psychrophilum; assembly: GCA_022729635.1. Classification (GTDB taxonomy): domain Bacteria; phylum Bacteroidota; class Bacteroidia; order Flavobacteriales; family Flavobacteriaceae; genus Flavobacterium; species Flavobacterium psychrophilum_P. The sequence goes on along the minus strand of DZAU01000009.1, from coordinate 34,314 downwards.
GAATTGCGTGAATTTCGTCATCATTCCAATCTTGAACTTTTGTATCTTGGCTAACTTGAGCTTTATCTAAAATCTCAATTGCTCTACTTTTACCAATTCCGAAGATATAGGTTAAAGCGATAACTCCTCTTTTGTTTTTTGGGATATCTACCCCTGCTATTCTTGCCATAACTATCCTTGTCTTTGTTTAAATCTAGGATTCTTTTTGTTGATTACGTATAATCTGCCTTTTCTTCGTACAATTTTGCACTCGGCACTTCTTTTTTTAACTGATGCTCTTACTTTCATTTTGAATATCTTTAATATCTATAAGTAATTCTTGCTTTTGACAAATCATAAGGACTCATTTCTAGTTTCACTTTATCACCAGGTAATAATTTGATGTAATGCATACGCATTTTTCCAGATATATGAGCAATTACAATGTGTCCGTTTTCTAATTCAACACGGAACATGGCATTTGATAATGCTTCAATTATTGATCCGTCTTGCTCTATTGCTGATTGCTTTGCCATAAGTTAAGCTACTGCTTTTCTATTTTTTCCACTTTTCATTAAACCATCATAATGCTTGTTCAACAAGTATGAATTGATTTGTTGAATCGTATCGATGGCGACACCAACCATAATTATCAATGATGTTCCTCCAAAAAACATTGCCCAAGATTGTTGAACATCCATAAGACTTACTACAATGGCTGGGAACACAGCTATTAAGGCAAGAAATAAAGAGCCTGGAAAGGTTATTAAGGACATCACTTTGTCAAGAAAGTCAGATGTTTCAACTCCTGGTCTAACACCCGGAATAAAACCTCCACTTCTTTTTAAATCATCGGACATTTTATTAGTAGGAACAGTGATTGCAGTATAAAAGAAAGTAAACACAACAATAAGCGTTGCAAAAACTAAATTATACCAAAATCCGAACATATTACTAAAAGCACCAACGATTGATTGTGAAGCATCTGATTTTGACAACCCTGCTACAGCAGCAGGAATAAACATAATTGCTTGAGCAAAAATGATTGGCATAACACCAGAAGCATTTAATTTTAGTGGAATCCATTGTCTGTTACCACCCATCATATCTTTTTCGAAATCACCGGAAGTTGTACGACGTGCATACTGAACCGGGATTTTTCTAATTGCCATTACTAACAATATACAAGAGATGATTACTAATAACCAAACAATAATTTCGACAACCAATAACATTGGTCCTCCGTTATTATTAGTAACTCTAGTTGCAAATTCTTGCAAAAATGCTTCAGGTAATCTAGCCAAAATACCAACCATAATCAATAGTGATATTCCGTTTCCAATTCCTTTATCAGTAATTTTTTCTCCTAACCACATTGCGAATATTGTACCTGTTGTTAAAATAACTACTGAAGAAAATACAAATTCAACAGAATTAAATCCTAACAAGAATGCACTACTTGGCAATGTTCTGTAAAGATTATAGATGTAACCTGGTCCTTGAACCAATGTAATACCTATTGTTAGCCAACGGGTAATTTGATTGATTTTCTTTCTTCCGCTTTCTCCATCACTTTGAAGTTTTTGTAAATATGGAATCGCAATTCCCATTAACTGAACCACAATCGAAGCAGAAATATATGGCATAATCCCTAATGCAAAAACTGAAGCTTTAGAGAAAGCACCACCAGTAAACATATCCAGAATAGAACCCAGTCCGTCTTTGGTTTGTCCTGCTAAACCTGTTAATTGCGTAGCATCAATACCCGGAAGAGTAACATGTGCTCCAAAACGATACACTAAAAGAATTCCTAATGTGATTAGGATTCTGTTTTTTAGCTCCTCGATTTTCCAAACATTAATTATTGATTCAATAAATTTCTTCATCTTAATCGGAAAATTAAAGGATTACAGCTTCTCCACCAGCGGCTTCGATAGCAGCTTTTGCAGTAGCAGTAAATTTGTGAGCGGATACTTTTAATTTTGCTTTCAATTCTCCTCTACCTAAAATCTTAACGCTTTCATTCTTGGTAGCCAAACGGTTAACAATATAATCTGTCATATCAACAGTATCTGTAACCAAACCATTATCTACTAATAATTGAAGTGTATCAAGATTTACACCTTCGTATTCTTTACGATTGATGTTTGTGAAACCAAACTTAGGCACACGTCTTTGAAGAGGCATTTGACCACCTTCAAAACCAATCTTTTTAGAATATCCAGAACGAGATTTTGCTCCTTTGTGACCACGTGATGCGGTACCACCTTTTCCAGAACCTTCTCCTCTACCTAATCTTTTATTTTGATTGTGTGTTGACCCTTCAGCCGGTTGTAAGTTACTTAAATTCATAACGTATTTGTTATTTAGCTTCTTCTACAGAAACTAAGTGTTTAACTTTATTTATCATTCCAAGGATAGTTGGATTTGAATCATGTTCTACAACCTGACCCATTTTACGTAGACCTAAAGCTTCCAAACCTCTTTTTTGAGTAAGAGGACAATTGATTTTGCTTCTAACTTGTTTTACTAATAATTTAGCCATAATTTCCTTGAATTAACCTTTAAAAACTTTTTCTAAAGAAACCCCTCTTTGTTTTGCAACAGTATGAGCGCTTCTCATTTGTAATAAAGCATCAAATGTTGCTTTTACCACGTTGTGAGGGTTTGATGATCCTTGAGATTTTGATAATACGTCGTGTATTCCAACTGACTCAAGTACTGAACGAACAGCTCCACCTGCAATAACTCCGGTACCATGTGAGGCAGGAATTAAAAACACACGTGCTCCACCAAATTTACCTTTTTGTTCGTGAGGAACAGATTGTCCGTTCAAAGGAATTTTCACAAGATTTTTCTTTGCATCTTCTACTGCTTTCGCAATTGCTTCAGAAACGTCTTTAGATTTTCCTAATCCGTGACCTACTACTCCATTTTCATCACCTACAACTACAATTGCTGAAAACCCGAAAGCTCTACCACCTTTTGTAACTTTAGTAACACGATTTACACTTACCAAACGATCTTTTAATTCAAGACCACTCGGTTTTACGATTTCAATATTTTTGTATTTACTAGACATACTTATTAAAATTTAAGTCCAGCTGCTCTCGCGCCTTCCGCTAATGATTTAATACGACCGTGATATAAATAACCTCCTCTATCGAAAGTTACAGTTTCAATCCCAGCTTTTAACGCTTTTTCTGCAACTAGTTTTCCAACTGCTGAAGCAATTTCAACGTTTGTACCTTTTCCTATTTCTTTTTCTCTTGAAGAGGCAGCTAATAAAGTAACTCCGTTTACGTCATCAATAAGTTGAGCATAAATTTCTTTGTTACTTCTAAATACAGAAAGTCTTGGATTAGTAGCTGTACCACTAATTGTTTTTCTAATTCTGAATCTGATTCTCTGTCTTCTTTCAGGTTTTGTTAATGACATAATGTTGTTTTTTAAGCTGATTTACCTGCTTTTCTTCTTAATACTTCACCTACAAATTTAACACCTTTTCCTTTGTATGGTTCTGGTTTGCGGAAACCTCTGATTTTCGCAGCAACCTGACCTAAAAGTTGTTTATCAAATGATGTTAATTTCACAATTGGGTTTTTCCCTTTTTCAGATATAGTTTCCAAAGATACTTCTGGAGCTACTTCTAAAACAATATTGTGAGAAAATCCAAGAGCTAAATCTAATTTTTGTCCTTGATTCGAAGCTCTATAACCTACTCCTACCAATTCTAATTCTTTAGTAAAACCATCTGTAACACCAATAATCATATTATTGATTAAAGATCTATACAAACCGTGTTTTGCTCTTTGGTCTTTTTGATCAGATGATCTGTCCACTTGAACTTGATCTCCTTCAACTGTTACAGTTACATCCGAAAACTCCTGTGTAAGTTGACCTTTTTTTCCTTTTACAGTAATGATACCATTGGCAACTTCTACAGTTACTCCGGCAGGGATTACAACGGGATTTTTACCTATTCTTGACATCTCTTATAAGTCTTTTTAATTAGTATACGTAACAAATTACTTCACCACCTACATTTAATTGCTTGGCTTGTTTTCCGGTCATAAGACCTTTTGAAGTGGAAACAATAGCAATCCCTAATCCGTTAAGGATTCTTGGGATGGAAGAAGAACCTGAATACTTACGTAAACCTGGTTTACTAATTCTTTGGATATCTTTAATTACTGACTCTTTGGTAACTTTGTCGTACTTCAAAGCGATTTTGATGGAACCCTGAACAGAGTTATCTTCAAATTTGTAACTCAAGATATATCCTTGATCAAATAAGATCTTAGTTATTTCTTTTTTTAGATTAGATGCCGGAATTTCGACAACTTTGTGGTTTGCGGCCACAGCGTTTCTAACTCTCGTTAAATAATCTGCAATAGGATCTGAATACATATTTATTTATTTGCGGTAACGGTTTTCAATAAAACTATTTCATTGAACCTGAAACCAATTTATACTTGTTTTTACCAGCTGGCTTTTTTCACACCTGGAATTAACCCTTGGTTAGCCATCTCACGGAATGTTACACGTGAAATGCCAAATTGACGGATATAACCTCTTGGTCTACCAGTTAATTTACAACGGTTATGCAAACGAATTGGTGAAGCATTTTTAGGTAGTTTTTGCAAACCTACAGAATCTCCGGCTTCTTTCAAAGCTTTTCTTTTCTCAGCATACTTAGCTACCGTTTTTTCTCTCTTAACCTCGCGGGCTTTCATTGATTCTTTAGCCATATCTTAATTCTTTTTAAAAGGTAATCCCAATTCAGCCAATAATGACTTTGCTTCTTTGTCTGTTTTAGCAGAAGTAACAAAAGTAATGTCCATTCCAGATATTTTATTTACTTTGTCAATATCAATTTCAGGGAAAATGATTTGCTCTAAAACACCAAGATTGTAGTTTCCTCTTCCGTCAAAACCAGTAGCTTTAATTCCACTGAAATCTCTTACTCGCGGTAAAGATGAAGTAACTAATCTATCTAAAAATTCGTACATTCTTTCTCCGCGCAAAGTAACTTTTGCTCCAATAGGCATCCCTTTTCTCAATTTGAATGACGCAACGTCTTTCTTTGAAATTGTGGATACTGCTTTCTGTCCAGTAATCTTTGTCAACTCATCAACTGCGTAGTCAATTAGTTTTTTATCAGATGTAGCTGCACCAACTCCTTTACTTAAAACGATTTTTTCCAATTTTGGAACTTGCATTACGTTTTTGTATCCGAATTCTTCTTTAAGAGCAGAGATTACTCTGTTCTTATACTCTTCTTTTAGTCTAGGTATATATGCCATTACTATAGTACTTGATTAGATTTTTTTGAAAATCTCACTTTCTTACCTCCTTCTACTCTAATACCCACTCTGGTTGTTTCCTTAGTTTTAGGATCAATTAGAGAAATATTAGATATTTGTATAGAAGCTTCTTTTTTTACAATACCACCTTGAGGGTTTTTTGCACTTGGTTTCGTGTGTTTTGAAACCATGTTTACTCCTTCAATAATTGCTTTATTTTTCTCGCGGTACACACGAAGAACTTTACCTTCAGATCCTTTGTGATCACCAGCAATAACTCTTACAATGTCGCCTGATTTTATTTTTAGCTTTATCATCTTAAAATAATTAAAGCACTTCTGGTGCTAATGATACAATTTTCATGAATTGTTTTTCACGAAGTTCTCTTGCTACCGGACCAAAAACGCGAGTTCCTCTCATTTCACCAGCAGCGTTCAACAATACGCAAGCGTTATCGTCGAATCTAATGTATGAACCGTCGGCTCTTCTCACTTCTTTTTTGGTACGTACAACAACTGCAGTTGAAACCGCTCCTTTTTTTACGTTTCCGTTTGGAGTTGCATCTTTGATAGAAACTACAATCTTGTCACCAACAGAGGCATACCTTCTTTTGGTACCTCCTAAAACACGGATAGTTAAAACTTCTTTTGCTCCCGTGTTATCTGCTACTTTTAGTCTTGATTCTTGTTGTACCATAATTATTTAGCTCTTTCAATGATTTCAACTAACCTCCAACATTTTGTTTTACTCAAAGGACGCGTTTCGCTAATTCTTACAGTATCTCCAATGTTGCAGTCGTTCTTTTCGTCGTGTGCGTGATATTTTTTAGTCTTCAACACGAACTTACCGTATAGTGGGTGTTTTACTTTTGTTACTTGTGCAACTACAATAGATTTCTCCATTTTATTTGAAGTAACAATCCCAACTCTTTCTTTTCTTAAATTTCTTTTTTCCATCTTTCAGCAGAATACAGTTATAGTAACTCTCTTTTAGTAAGTTCTGTAGCTAATCTTGCAACTGTTCTTCTCACTGTTCTAATTTGAAGTGGATTCTCAATTGGTGATATAGCGTGAGCCATTTTTAAGTCGGCATAGGCCTTCTTAATTTGCTTAAGTTTTTCTTGCAACTCTGCTGCAGAAAGATCTTTTATTTCTGATTGTTTCATAATATTTTATTAATTATGCTTCGAAATCTCTAGCAACAATGAATTTAGTTTTTACTGGAAGCTTTTGAGCTGCAAGACGTAATGCTTCTTTTGCAACTGACAAAGGTACTCCTCCAACTTCAAACATAATTCTTCCGGGTCTAACAATGGCAGCCCAATATTCGACTGCTCCTTTACCTTTACCCATACGTACCTCAAGAGGTTTCTTAGTAATTGGTTTATCTGGAAATATTTTGATCCATAATTGTCCTTCTCTTTTCATATAACGAGTTGCAGCAATACGCGCAGCTTCGATTTGACGTGAGGTTAAGAACATTCCATCTTCATGTACAGATTTAATACCAAACATTCCATTAGAAAGTTCGTGCCCTCTTTGAGAGTTCCCTTTCATTTTACCCTTTTGTACCTTACGGTATTTTGTTCTTTTAGGCTGTAACATTTTTCTTTAATTTAAAAATTTACTTTCTCTTACGAGCGTCTGGTTTTCCACCTTTATTGAAAGGTTTTCTATCTCCTCTTGGAGAATCGCCACCTTTACCACCACCAGTTCCAGATTGTTTTTTATCCATTCCTGTAAGTGGAGAAAGATCTCTCTTTCCATAAACTTCACCTTTCATGATCCATACTTTTATACCCATTCTACCATAAGTAGTATGAGCTTCAGCAAGAGCATAATCGATATCGGCTCTGAAAGTTGATAGAGGAATTCTACCTTCTTTGAATCCTTCTGAACGTGCCATTTCAGCGCCATTCAAACGACCAGAAATCAAGACTTTGATACCTTCTGCGTTCATACGCATTGTAGCAGCAATAGCCATCTTTATAGCTCTTCGGTAAGAAATACGGCTTTCGATTTGACGACAGATACTTGTAGCAACTAAATAAGCATCAAGTTCAGGTCTTTTGATTTCAAAGATGTTGATTTGAACCTCTTTATCAGTAACTTTCTTAAGTTCTTCTTTCAACTTGTCTACCTCTTGTCCGCCTTTCCCGATAATGATACCTGGTCTTGCAGTAGTGATAGTAACGGTTACAAGTTTTAAAGTTCTCTCGATGATTACTTTTGATACACTGGCTTTTGATAAACGAGCATGGATATACTTTCTGATTTTATAATCTTCGGCAATTTTATCGCCATAATCATTTCCACCATACCAGTTAGAGTCCCATCCTCTGATGATTCCAAGTCTATTTCCAATTGGATTTGTCTTTTGTCCCATCTTTATTAATTTGCTTGTGTGTTATTAATAGATCCTAATACTACGGTTACGTGATTAGAACGTTTTCTGATTCTGTGAGCACGACCTTGTGGAGCTGGACGAAGTCTTTTCAACATCATTCCGCCATCAACGCGTATCTCTTTAATAAATAAGCCTGCTTCTTCCATATTAGCATCAGGGTTTTTTGCTTGCCAGTTTGCAATTACAGATAAAACCAATTTTTCTAATTTTCTTGAAGCTTCTTTAGAACTAAATCTTAAAATATTTAGTGCTCTTTCTACTTTCTGACCTCTTACTAGATCTGCTACTAAGCGCATTTTTCTAGGTGAAGTAGGGCAGTTATTCAATTTTGCGAAAGCAAGAGACTTATTTGCCTCTTTTCTTGCATCTGCTGTTTCTCTTTTACGAACTCCCATAGCTTCTTATTTTTTACCTTTATTTTTTGCTCCAGCATGACCTCTAAAAGATCGAGTTGGTGAAAATTCTCCTAATTTGTGACCTACCATGTTTTCTGTTACGTAAACTGGTACAAATTGACGACCGTTATGAACTGCGATAGTTTGTCCAACGAAGTCTGGGGTTATCATAGAAGCTCTAGACCAAGTCTTTACTACTCCTTTATTTCCTTTTTCTACGTTATCTTGAACTCTCTGGTCTAATTTATAATGAACGAAAGGTCCTTTTTTTAATGAACGTGCCATATCTTATTATTTCTTTCTACGTTCTACAATGTACTTGTTACTCGGATTTTTCTTAGAACGTGTTCTATAACCTTTAGCAGGTACACCGTTTCTAGATCGTGGATGTCCACCTGATGAACGTCCTTCACCACCACCCATTGGGTGATCGACAGGGTTCATTGCAACTGGTCTTGTTCTTGGTCTTCTTCCTAACCATCTTGTTCTACCTGCTTTTCCAGATACAACTAATTGGTGGTCAGAATTAGAAACCGCTCCAATTGTAGCCGAACAAGTCAACAAGATTAATCTTGTTTCTCCTGATGGCATTTTGATTGTTGCATATTTTCCGTCTCTTGCCATTAATTGTGCGAATGTTCCTGCTGAACGAGCAATAACAGCTCCTTGTCCCGGACGCAATTCGATACAAGAAATTACAGTTCCTAATGGAATTTTACTCAATGGCAAAGTGTTACCAATTTCAGGTTGAGATTCTGGACCAGAAACTAATTTCTGACCTACTTTCAATCCGTTTTGAGCAATAATGTATGTTTTCTCTCCATCAGCATACGCTAATAAAGCGATAAACGCAGTACGATTTGGATCGTATTCGATTGATTTTACCGTAGCTGGAATTCCTTCTTTTGTACGTTTGAAATCAATAATACGATATCTCTGCTTGTGACCACCACCCGTATAACGCATGGTCATCTTTCCTTGACTATTTCTACCTCCAGAGTTTTTTATCGGCGCTATCAAAGAGCGTTCCGGCTTATCAGTTGTAATGGCGTCATAACCATTCACAACTCTAAATCGCTGACCTGGGGTAATAGGTTTTAATTTTCTTACTGACATTTTTCTATCTTAGATATTGTTGTAAAAATCAATTGTTTCTCCTTCTTGTACTTGTACAATTGCTTTTTTGATTGCATTTGTCTTTCCACTGATAAGTCCACTTTTAGTGTATTTTGTAGTTCTGTCCGGTCTTACGTTCATCGTGTTAACACTTACAATAGTTACTCCATAAGCAGCTTCAACGGCTTTCTTAATTTGCACTTTATTTGCGTTTTTGTCAACAACGAATCCAAAGCGGTTTAAAACTTCACTTTCTTTGGTTACTTTTTCTGTTACTATAGGTTTAATTATGATGCTCATATCCTATTATTTGCTTAAATTTTCTTCAATTCCTTCTAAAGAGTCTTCCATAAGCACTAAATTATTAGCGTTTAAAATGGCGTAAGTACTTAATTCTGAGCTACTTACTACGTTAGAAGCTTTTAAATTGCGTGACGACAAATATACATTTTTATTTGACTCACCCAACACAAACAAAGATTTTTTGTTTTCTAAGCCTAAAGCTTTCAAAACATTGATGAAATTTTTTGTGTTTGGAGTCTCAAAATTGAAGTCTTCCAATACAATAATGTTCGACTCTTTTGCTTTAATTGAGAAAGCTGATTTTCTTGCCAAACGTTTCAAGTTTTTATTCAATTTGAATGAATAACTTCTTGGTCTTGGTCCAAAAACTGTTCCACCACCTTTAAACAATGGATTCTTTGCACTACCTGCACGGGCAGTTCCTGTTCCTTTTTGTTTTTTTATTTTACGAGTAGATCCCGCTACTTCGGCTCTTTCTTTTGCTTTGTGCGTTCCTTGACGTTGATTGGCAAGATATTGCTTGACATCAAGATATACTGCGTGATTGTTTGGTTCAATTGCGAATACTGAATCAGAAAGTTGCACTTTTCTTCCAGTATCTTTTCCGTTTAAATCTAATACTTTTGCTTCCATTACTTGTGAATGATTACGTAAGAGTTGTTACATCCAGGAACACATCCTTTAATAACAAGTAGGTTCTTTTCAGCTACTACTTTTAAAACTCTAAGGTTTTGAACATTTACATTTTCGCCTCCCATACGTCCAGCCATACGCATTCCCTTGAATACTCTAGACGGATAAGATGACGCTCCTACAGATCCTGGTGCTCTTAAACGGTTGTGTTGACCGTGAGTTGCTTGTCCTACACCACCAAAACCGTGACGTTTCACAACTCCTTGAAAACCTTTACCTTTAGATACACCTTGTACATCTACAAATTCTCCTTCTTCAAACATGGTAACATCTATAACGTCACCTAGTTTTTGTTCTGTTGCAAAATTTTGGAATTCAACGACTTTTTTCTTAGCTACAGTTCCTGCTTTAGCAAAGTGACCTACGGCCGCTTTTGTGGAATGTTTCTCGTTTTTGTCATCGAAACCAAGTTGCAACGCTTCGTACCCGTCAACACCTTTGGTTCTGACTTGGGTAACAACACATGGTCCAGCTTCGATTACTGTACAAGGAATATTTTTCCCGTTTTCGTCGAAAATGCTGGTCATGCCGATTTTTTTACCAATTAACCCAGACATAATTATTATTTATTGATTATTAAAAAATAGTGATTAGCCAATAGTGATAAGTGATTAGCGCAAAACTAATCACTTATCACTCTTAACTAATTACTGAAATTATACTTTAATTTCTACTTCAACACCGCTTGGCAATTCTAATTTCATCAAGGCATCAATAGTTTTTGATGATGAGGAATAAATGTCAATTAATCTCTTGTATGACATTACTTCAAATTGCTCTCTTGCTTTTTTGTTAACGTGTGGAGAACGTAGTACTGTAAAAAGTTTTTTATGAGTTGGCAACGGGATTGGTCCTGTTACTACTGCTCCAGTGCTTTTTACGGTTTTTACGATTTTCTCAGCAGACTTATCTACCAACATGTAATCGTAAGATTTTAGTTTTATTCTAATTTTTTGACTCATTTTCTTAAAGATTAAGCGTTTCCTTTTGCTTTTTTGATAACTGCTTCCGAAATATTGGAAGGTGTTTCTGCGTAGTGTGAAAATTCCATAGTAGATGTTGCTCTACCAGATGAAAGCGTTCTTAATGTGGTAACATAACCGAACATTTCTGATAATGGCACATCGGCTTTGATGGTTTTAGCACCAGCTCTGTCACCCATATCATTCACTTGACCTCTACGACGGTTAATATCACCTACGATATCTCCCATGTTTTCTTCAGGTGTAATAACTTCCATTTTCATGATAGGCTCAAGAACAATTGCACCGGCAGCTTTTGCCACTTCTCTGTAACCCATTCTTGCAGCAAGTTCGAAAGAAAGTGCGTCAGAATCTACAGGGTGATACGAACCGTCCGTTAAAGTTACTTTTAAACTATCTACTTGATATCCTGCTAAAGGCCCAGTTTTCATAGCTTCACGGAAACCTTTTTCTACTGATGGGATGTATTCTTTTGGAATGTTTCCACCTTTTACCGCATTAACAAACTGTAATCCTACAGGAACTTTACCATCAACAGCTTCTGCTGGTTCAAGTGTAAATACGATATCACCAAATTTACCACGACCACCAGATTGTTTTTTGTAAACTTCTCTGTGCTGAGCCGTTTTTGTAAATGCTTCTTTGTATTCAACTTGAGGTTCTCCTTGGTTTACTTCAACTTTAAATTCACGACGCATTCTATCAACCAAGATATCTAAGTGCAATTCTCCCATTCCTGAAATGATAGTTTGTCCTGAAGCTTCATCAGTTCTAACAGTAAATGTTGGATCTTCTTCAGCTAATTTTGCCAAAGCCATACCCATTTTATCAACGTCAGCTTTAGTTTTTGGTTCAATTGCAATACCAATTACCGGTGCTGGGAATTTCATAGACTCAAGGATAATTGGGTGTTTTTCATCACACAATGTGTCTCCCGTTTTGATGTCTTTAAATCCTACTGCTGCTCCAATATCTCCAGCTTCGATATACTCGATTGGGTTTTGCTTGTTAGCGTGCATTTGGTAGATACGAGAAATTCTTTCTTTGTTTCCGGAACGAGTGTTCAAAACGTAGGAACCCGCATCCAATCTTCCTGAATACGCACGGAAGAAAGCCAATCGACCTACGAATGGGTCAGTTGCAATCTTAAATGCCAAAGCAGCGAAAGGCTCTTTTACATCAGGTTTACGTAATATTTTTGTTTGATCTTCTTCTAATAATTCAGCATCATCAGGATGAATTCCTTCGATACCTTCTTTATCCATTGGAGATGGCAAGTATTTACATACTGCATCTAACATAAATTGAACTCCTTTGTTTTTGAACGAAGAACCAGCAATCATAGGAATGATAGCCATATCCATAGTTGCAGCTCTCAAAGCATTGTTTATTTCCTCTTCGGTAATTGACTCTTCATCTTCCATGAATTTCTCCAAAAGATTTTCGTCATAATCAGCTACTGCTTCGATAAGAATAGAACGATATTGTTTTACTTCTTCAAGCATGTCTTCAGGAATAGGTACAATATCAAAAGTTGCTCCTTGAGTAGCATCGTGCCAAACAATTGCTTGGTTTTTTACCAAATCAACTACGCCTTTAAAGTCAATTTCTTCACCAATTGGCAAAGTAATCGCAACAGCGTTTGATTTTAGCATATCACGAACTTGTTGACAAACCATCAAAAAGTTAGAGCCTTGACGATCCATTTTATTTACGAATCCCATACGTGGCACTCTATATTGATCAGCAAGTCTCCAGTTTGTTTCTGATTGTGGTTCTACACCATCAACAGCAGAAAACAAGAAAACTAATCCGTCCAATACACGTAACGAACGGTTTACCTCTACGGTAAAGTCAACGTGGCCTGGGGTATCGATAATATTAAAGTGATAAGGCAATGTTTCAGGCAGAACTTTCCCTTGTTCGGTTGGAAAATTCCAAGAACAAGTTGTAGCAGCAGAAGTAATTGTGATACCTCTTTCTTGCTCCTGCGCCATCCAGTCCATTGTTGCGGCACCATCGTGCACTTCACCAATTTTGTGTGACTTTCCGGTATAGAATAATATACGCTCCGTTGTTGTTGTTTTACCAGCATCAATGTGAGCTGCAATTCCAATATTTCTTGTGTATTTTAAATCTCTAGCCATTTCTTATTATTAAAATCTAAAATGTGAGAATGCTTTATTTGCTTCAGCCATTTTATGAGTATCCATTCTCTTTTTGACAGCAGCACCTTCTTCTTTAGCCGCAGCTAAACATTCTGACGCTAGTCTTTGAGCCATAGATTTCTCATTTCTTCTTCTGGAATAAAGTATTAACCACTTCATTGCCATAGAAATTTTTCTGTCTGGTCTGATTTGCATTGGAATTTGGAATGTAGCTCCACCTACTCTACGACTACGTACTTCTACGTGAGGCATAACGTTAGTTAAAGCATCTTTCCAGATTTCTAATGATGTTTTGTCGTCATTTTGCTTTTTTGTTTCAATGATGTCAATGGCATCATAAAAAACTTTGAAAGCTGTTGATTTCTTACCGTCCCACATTAAGTTGTTTACAAAACGGGTTACCAATTGGTCATTAAACCTTGGATCTGGTAAAAGTGGTCTTTTTTTTGCCGCTCTTTTTCTCATTTTTTTGTTGTTTGTTGTTTGTTGTTTGTTGTTTGTTGTTGGTCATAAAAACTACCAACCACAAACCATTAACTACAAACCTTTTTCAAATTACTTTTTTGCTTCTTTTGGGCGTTTTGCTCCGTATTTAGATCTTCTTTGCGTTCTTCCTGCTACACCTGATGTATCAAGCGCACCACGAACGATGTGGTATCTTACTCCTGGCAAATCTTTTACCCTTCCACCCCTAACTAATACTATCGAGTGCTCTTGTAGATTGTGTCCTTCACCAGGGATATAGGCATTTACTTCATTACCATTTGTCAAACGTACACGCGCTACTTTACGCATTGCAGAGTTTGGTTTTTTTGGTGTAGTAGTGTAAACACGCGTACAAACCCCTCTTCTTTGAGGACAAGAATCTAAAGCAACCGATTTACTCTTCTTAGTTATCTGAGTTCTTCCTGTTCTTACTAATTGTTGAATTGTTGGCATAATTTAATACTAAATAAATTTTTTATTAAAATTCCCGCTTTTTACGGGGTTGCAAATGTAGTAATTATTTTGTTCTAAACAAACCATAATTAATTAATTTTTTGAAGAAGTAAATATTTGTGATTTAATGAAATACCGAATTACCAAAAAACTTAATCAGGTATAAAATAAAACAATATATTTATTGCCCATTCATTGAAATCAATTAATTCCTTTGGATAAAATGCTTTTAGTCCAATCGCTCTGGTATAATGCCACTGTATATTTCATTTAGTTCAATTTGTATTGGGCTAATTTGAAATAACTAGTGGCATAACTTTTTGATATTTATCACAAACATCAGATATTTGCGTTATATTTATTAAAATTCAGAACCATTTGAAATTCTTCAACATTATTGCACTTTTTTTGATCTTTGGAGCAAATTGTTTTGCCCAGAATTCCCAATTGAAAATAATGGGAATTTCTGATGTAGAAACAAAAGTCATCGATTCTTTACATTATGATACGAATCACAAAAATGCAAAGTCAATTAGCACTGAAGGGAATATGATGGTTGAAAAACTGTCGAAAATAGGCTATATCGAGAGTCAAGTCGTTGAAAACACTAAAAAAAACGACTCCACCTATATAGCAAAACTCAGCTTGGGAGACAGAATAAAATCTATACATATATATATAGGTAGAAAAATCCTCACCCCAACTATCTCCAAAGGAGAGGGAGCCGAAACTGGAAAGGACAATAATAGTATAATTAAAGACTTGATTGGATTAAATAAAACAAAAGACACTTTAATTCTTCCTTATGCTGAAACAGAAGCTTTTTTGAATCAGACTTTACAAAAACTGGAGCAAAATGGATTTGCTTTGGCAAAGCTAAAACTCGTCAACATCCAAAAGAAAAATAATTCTCTTTTTGCAGCATTAGAATTTGAATCAGGACAACAAAGACAATTAAACTCCATTGTGGTGAAATTTGGCGAAAGCAACAAAAAAAATAGCTTTCCCGAAGGACATCTGAAGCAAATAAACCGGAAATACCATAATAGTACTTTCAATCAGGATGTAGTGAGCAAAATTCACAGCGATTTTGATAAATTTAGATTTGTAAATCAAATAAAAAATCCGGAAATTTTATTTACAAAAGATACCACCAAAGTTTATGTCTATCTCGAAAAAAGAAAGTCCAATACTTTTGACGGTTTTATTGGTTTTGCCAATAATGAAAATACCAAACTAGTTTTTAATGGTTATTTAGATTTAGTGCTGGAAAACACGCTTCGGGTTGGAGAACAATTTTCGCTTTATTGGAAAAACGACGGAAACAATCAAAAAACATTCAAAGCCAGCATTGATTTGCCTTATATTTTTAAAAGCCCGATTGGTCTGAAAGCACAAATCTATATTTTCAAACAAGACAGTATTTATCAAAACACAAAAACATCCATAGATTTAGGATATTTCAAGGACTACAATACCCGGATTTATTTAGGGTATCAATCAACTGAATCCAGCGACATTCAAAACACAAACAATAGCACCATAAGTGATTATAATAACTCGTTTTTGACAGCGAATTTAGAATATACAAAATATGACGATGAAAATTTAATTTTTACAACAAAGTCAAATCTTTCGATTGCTATGGGATTAGGAAAAAGGATCACTGCGGGCCTAGTTGAAACTGCGGGTACAAGCAAACAGACTTATATCAATATAAACGCAATGCATAACTTCTATTTGAACAAAAAAAATTGTTTTAACATAAATTATCAAAATTATTTTCTAAAAAGCGAGAAATACATCATCAATGAATTATACCGTTTTGGAGGCATCAAATCCATTCGAGGATTTGCAGAAAATAGTCTTCAAGCCAGTTTTATGACCGCGATAATAACAGAATATCGGTATATAATTTCTCCTGATTTATACCTTCACTCTATATTGGATTATTCTTATTATCAGGATGATAGTACAAATAACAAAGACAATCTTTTGGGATTTGGGTTCGGTTTTGGAATACAAACCAAAAACGGATTGCTAAAAATAGCATTTGCAAACGGAAGCTCAAATGATCAAGAAATAAAGTTCAACAACACTAACATTACGATAGGCTATAATGTTAAATTTTGAGTAGATTAAAAAAAAGGCATTTATTTATTAGGAAAGTTAACAAATTATTAAGATTTTTGTTTCACTAATTCAAAATTTTTAAAAATGAAACTAAAGTTCAATGGATTCTTAGTACTATTAGTAGTACTTGTGGCGCAAATTACTTTTGCGCAAGAGAGAGCTGTTTCGGGGATTGTTTCCGATAATGCAGGAATGCCTTTACCAGGTGTGAGTGTATTAGTAAAAGGAACCAAATCTGGAACGCAAACAGATTTTGATGGAAAATATTCTATCAAAGCAACGTCAAGCCAAGTCTTGATTTTTAGCTATATTGGGATGAAAACCCAAGAAATTACAGCTAGTTCAGCGACTGTCAATGTAAAATTAGCAAGTGACGCAGTCGAACTTGAAGGTGTTGTCGTAACAGCCTTTGGTCAGAAAAAACAAAAAAGATCTGTAAGTTCTGCCACATCTGTGGTTACTGCAAAAGATCTTACAGAGGTAACCAATACCAATGTATTTGAATCATTGTCTGGAAAAGTAGCCGGTGTTGACATCACAGCACCTGCTCAAGTTGGAGCTTCATCCAAAGTAATTATTAGAGGGTATAATTCCCTTTCTGGTAGCAGTCCATTGTATGTTGTAGATGGTTCACCTATTGGAAATGGTAGTTCTAGTGGGACTGGAAATACAAGAAGTTTTGATGCAGGAAATGGAATTGGGGATATTGACCCAAACAATATTGAAACCATTACCATATTAAAAGGAGCTGCTGCTTCCGCTTTATATGGATCAAGAGCTTCAAATGGGGTAATTTTAATTACAACAAAATCTGCAAAAAATAATTCAAGATTATCAGTAGAGCTTATGTCTTCTTCAGATTTTTCTGAAGTTGCAAGAATTCCTCATCTTCAAAATGATTATGGACAAGGATGGGCTGGTAAATCTTGGTCAAGCTGGGCAGGCAGTCCAAATAATGCAAGTAATGAAAATGGATCTTGGGGACCTGCTTTTAATGGAGAAATTCGCCCTTGGGGAAGTATTATTGACAATGCTCAGCAAATTAAACCTTACGTTGCTCTTGAAAACAATATCAAAGATTTCTATGAATTGGGTAATACTTTCACAAACGACGTAAGAATTAGTGCTGGTGGAGAAAAATCAAATTTCTCTTTATATTTTTCAGATGTAAATTCAGACGGAATCATCCCTACAGAAGCTGATTTATACAAAAGAAGAACTTTTGGTTTAAACGGAGGTATTACTGAAGGTAAAATGACAATAAAAGGTAATGTCACTTATGTTAAGAAAGACCAAAACGCAGTAAATACGGGTCAAGGTTCTGATGCTGGAGAAGGAAATGTATTAACACAAGAAATATTACAAATCCCTAGAGATATAAGCGTTGTTGATTTAGAAGATTATACTAATAATCCTTATAATTCAAATAGCTATTATTTTACTCCATATGCAACCAATCCTTATTGGACTGTAAAAGAAAATGCAACTATTATTGACGGAAATCGCTTTTATGGAAATGGAAACGTAGCATACAAATTCGACGATCACTTTTCTGCAAGTTTCCAATTAGGGGGAGATTACAGAGCAGAAAAAGTTAAATCGTATGGAGCAATTGTAAAATTCTTACCTGGATCATCACAAGCACTAGGTGGTGCTAATGAAGTTGTAGGAGGAGTTACAGAAAGAACTAATGAAAATTTAGAACTTGATTCGAATTTAATTTTAAACTACACTACCACAGTTGCAGAAGATTTTGGAATTAATGCTCTTTTTGGATTCAATTCAAACCAAAGAAAAGCTTCTGTCTTATTAGCCTCAATAACCAATTTAGATATTCCAAACTTTTATGAATTGTCCAATTCATCGATCAAACCAGCAGTAGGACAAGCGAATTCTGAAAGAAAATCGTACAGCCTTTATGCTTCTTTTGAAGGTTCTTATAAGAATATTCTTTACTTGACTTTAACGGGAAGAAATGACTGGACTTCTACTTTACCGCAGGGGAACAATTCTTATTTCTACCCATCGGCAGCTTTAAGCGGTGTTGTTATCGATAATACTGATACTTTCATAAAATTAAGAGCGAGTTATGCTGAACTTGGAAATGACACCGATCCTTACCAAACAGAATCTGCAATGATTCAGGGTAATGCTAGTTTAGGCTTTGGAAATATTACACTTCCAATAGGTGGTGTTAATGGATATGAATTTGCTGGAAACTTAGGTAATTCAGAATTAAAACCAGAGAGAACGACAGAATATGAAGTTGGTTTCGAATCTACGTTTTTCAAAAAAAGAGTTAATCTAGATGTAGCCGTTTACGACAAAACTTCTAAAGATGTTTTATGGGCTAGACCATTGCCAACTTCAACAGGTTATACTTCTCAAACTGCTAATATTATTGATTTCAATAATCAAGGTATCGAGGTTGCTTTAAATATAGTACCTGTTAGAAGTGATAATTTCCGTTGGGACTTCACTACAACCTTTACCAAAAACAATTCTGAGGTTACTGATATTATAGGAGATGTGGATAAACAATTATTAGCAAGTAATTATGGCGTTACCTTTAATGCAGTGAAAGGACAACCACTAGGAGTATTTGCTTCAGTGTTACCTCTAAAAACAGATGATGGCAAGTACATCGTTGACAAAGCTACAGGATTCTATAAAGTATCTGATGACGAACAAATTATTGGTACATCAGAAAGAGATTTTGTATTGGGCTTCAATAACAGAATGTCCTACAAAAACTTAGTTTTTACTTTTGGCCTTGACTGGAAACAAGGTGGCGAAATGTATTCTTATACAAAGAGACTTTCTCACTTTACAGGAAACGGAATTGAAACTACATATAATGACAGAAATGCTTTTATCATACCAAATTCTGTAGTTGAAGTTGTAGATGGAAATGGAGATGTTACTGGTTATGCAGAAAACACGAAAGCTGTTGGATTTGAAGATGTAACAGATTTTTACAATACAGGAAATAACCCTGGTATAGAAAACACACATGTAATAGACAAAACATTTATTAGATTAAGATCTGTTGCTTTGACCTATAATATCCCATCAACTATTATTAAAAAAATGGGACTTCAAAATGCATCATTAAGTGTTTATGGGAAAAATTTAGCCCTATGGACACCTGAAGAAAACCCTTATGTTGACCCAGAATTATCAACATTCGGATCTGGGCTATTAAGTGAGCAAGGGGAGTTTGCTGCAAATCCTACACAAAGGACTTATGGTGCTAGCATTAAACTAACATTTTAAAAAAGAAAGAAAATGAAAAAATTTATAATTTATATATTAGTTTTATCTGTTACATTCGTAGGGTGTAGTTCAGATTTAGATATCAATAGAGACCCGGATTCCCTTAGTCCAAGTAGTGCACCGTTATCATCACAGTTACCAGCTGGAATTATTGGTGTTATTGGTACTGAAGGATCATCTATGGCAGTTATTGGAGGAATGTGGTCTCAGTTTTGGACACAAAGTAATGCAGCAAATCAATATAAAACTATTGATAACTATTCTATAGGTACTTCTGATTATAATAGAGCCTGGGATGGACTGTATGATGCCTTAGGCGATATTAGAAACGTTAAAAGAAGATCCCTAGCCGATGGTAACTGGAACTATTATTTAATAGCTACAACTCTTGAGGTACAAGCTTCTCAAGTTTTAACAGACTTTTATGGAAGTATTCCTTATAAAGAAGCTAACAATTCTTCTATTATAGCACCAAAATTCAATACAGGAGAAGAGGTTTACACCTATATGATAGAAGATTTGAACGATGCTCTTTCAAAAGATTTGTCTCTTTCAAAAGGTGAAGTACCAGCAAAAGATGATTTAATATTTGGGGGGAATATGAGCGATTGGACAAAACTTGCCAACACATTGAAATTAAAAATTTATATGCGTCAAACTTCTAGCTCAAGAGCTGCTATCGCTGCCGCAGGAATAACTCAGCTGATTACAGCCGGAACTCAGTTTTTAACCGTTGATGCTGGAATGCATCAGTTTGTTGATGAAATCAGTCAAAGTAATCCTCTATTTGAATCCAACGTCAGAAATTTGAATGTTGGCACAAACTTGAGAATGAGTACTACTTTAGCGTCTTTCTTTGACAATACTCTAGATCCAAGAAAAGCAAGTTATTATCTTGCAGGTAATTCGCTTAACCAAGGAGACTATAATAGTACAGCTGGTGCTGGAACAATCGCTGTCGTTAGTTTAAGTGCAATAACCCCTGCATATTTGATGACAAAAGAAGAAAGTTTGTTCTTACAGGCTGAAGCTATGGAAAGATACAATGGAGGAGTTGGAGCAAAAGCATTATATGACGCTGCTGTAAATGCAAATTTCGCAAGATACGGATTAGTTGGTGCATCTTTTGTTGCAGGACCTTATGCATACCCAACCGGAACACTTGAAAACAAAATAGAAGCTATAATTGTTCAGAAATGGATTGCAAGTTTCCCTGGTAATGGATTCGAATCCTTTTTTGAAAAAAACAGAACAGGCTATCCTAAAACCTCTGCTGTAGCACAAAACAATGGAAGTTATGTTTCTGGAGAATTTGCATATTCTGTAAATGGAACTACTGGAGGATTATTCCCTAGAAGGCTGGCTTACCCACTTACCGAAAGAAACGCAAATCCTAACGTTCCCGCTTTAGTACCAATAACAACCCCAGTTTGGTGGGATTAACACTTTAAATTATGAAAAAAATATTTTTAACATTAATATTTGCAAGTTTAGTTTTTTCTTCTTGCGATTCAACAGACACAGATAACGTATCTACTATAACAAACTATCCAACATTTGAATATGATGATTTTGTAGTTTTGCCTTTAGGTAGTACTTTTGAGCCTAATGCAATAGCCTCTGAAGGGGGGGAAAGTATACCTGTTACCACTAGTGGTTCCGTTAATACAAATCAAGTTGGCGTATATGATATAACATATAGTGCTGTAAATTCTGACGGATTTGAAGGTGTAGCTTTTCAAACAGTAATAATACACGACCCAAATATTATCGGAACTGATGTATCAGGCAATATCAGAGATAAAAATAATAATGCTAGAAGAGGTGTAATATCTTTAGTTGAAGGAACAACAAGTATTTTTTATTCTACTGATTTTGGTTTTGCTGGTAACTTCCCAATGTATTTTCAAATGAATGGTGATATTATTTCTGAAATACCACAAAACTATATAAATAGTGTAACAAGTGTAGCTTTAACTTATGATCCAACTTCATTACGGTTTACTACGAAAATCAAACCATACAATTTCGGTTATACATTTGAATATTATTAATAATTAAAATTTAAAAAAATGATATATTTTAAAAATAATTTATTAAAAACGATCTTAGGATTGTTTATTTTACTCTCACTTTCATCTTGTGACGAGGCTGGCGATCCAAATCCAGGAGGAACTACAACTCAAGATTTTGCTGGAGATTGGTTCATATCTCTAAAAGATTCAGATGGGGCAGATGTAGGAGGGGGAGATTTCTTCCTACATCATACATACAATACATCTGCTAATGACAATACCTTGTGGATCGATGACGATAAAAACGGCTATTGGATAAAATGTAAAGTTACTATGAATTTAGCTGACGGAACATTTACAGCAACTGATGCCGATAATTTACTTGACGGCAGTAAAGTGACCATTACTGATGGTAAAATTGAAAAAGGAGCTGGAGTTTCAAAAGCGGGGCATACAGTAGATAAAATATCTTTTACCGCTCACTTTGATTATGATTCAGCTGGATATAATATTATCTATACTGGTCATAAAAGAACAGGATTCAAAGAAGACGAATACTAGTTTACAATTTATCTAAAATTTTAAACCATCCGCAGCGGCGGATGGTTTTTTTTTAACTTTAACGTGAATTAAATATAAAACCATATATTTGAATTAAATAAAATTTTGAATATGAAAAAATTACTACTAACCTTTTATTTGGGTCTATCTACGATTTTGATACAGGCACAAACTGCAACATTTTGGAAAAAAATAAATTCAAAAGAACATACTCCTACCGAAAAAAACAAACTTCCTAATATTTCAGATGAATTTGAATTATACCAATTAGATGAAACAGGGCTAAAAAACTATTTAGCCAAAATTAACAACAAATTAGTGCAAGAAGGCATTGAAATTAGCTTGCCAAATGCTTTTGGAATACAAGAACGATTCTTAGTAAGCGAATCATCTAATTTTGCACCAGAATTACAGTCAAAATATCCTGAAATAAGATCCTACAAAGGAGTTGGAATAACTGACAAATCTGCGACAGTTTTTTTTAGTAATTCACCAATAGGAATACAAACTATGATACTTAGAGCTGGTAAAGATTCAGAATTCATAGAATCCTATTCAAAAACAAAATCTATTTACAAACTGATTACTTCAAAAAATCGTTCCAATAATAACATGCCTATCGCTTGCTCTACAGAAGAAATTGCATTAAGTCAACAACTACAAAATAAAACAAGCAAAATTAAAGCAGATAATCAAGTGTTTAAAACTTTTCGATTAGCCTTATCTTGCAACGGAGAATATTCTAATTATTTCGGTGGTACTATAGCTGGATCATTAGCAGGTATGAACGCAACAATGACTCGGATAAATGGGATTTTAGGTAATGATTTAGCTGTAAAATTTGAAATTATTCCCAATAATGATTTATTAATCTATTTGGATCCACTTACTGACCCTTATTCAGATTCATCAACTGGTGCTGATAATACCAATGGTGCAACTTGGAACTTGGAATTACAAAACAATTTAACTGCAACTATTGGAAATGCTAGTTACGATGTTGGACATTTGTTAAGTGCAACAGGTGGTGGAGGTAATGCAGGTTGTATAGGTTGTATATGTATTGACCCTTCAGTTTCAAAACCAAGGGGGAAAGGAAGCGCTTGGTCTGCTCCTAGTAATAACACTCCACAGGGTCCAAACTTTGATATAGATGTTGTTGCGCACGAAATGGGTCATCAGTTAGGTGGAAACCATACTTTCTCATTCAAAGTTGAAGGAACTGGAGCCAATATAGAGCCAGGAAGTGGGTCAACAATTATGGGATACGCCGGTGTAACATCATTTGATGTTCAAGCTCATTCTGATGATTATTTCAGCGTAAATAGTGTTATTCAAATTCAAAACAATCTATCGTTAAAAACTTGTTCTTCAAACACACCAATAACAAATAATCCACCTATCATTAATGCTGGGTCTAATTATTCAATACCAAAAGGAACTGCGTTTATTTTAAAAGGAACTGGATCTGACCCAAACGGAGACCCTATTAATTATACATGGGAACAAAATGATTCAGCGGTTACAGAAATAGATGCAAACAGCATTTGCTTTCCTACCAAAGCTGACGGCCCTCTTTTTAGATCCTTTAAACCTAATAGCTCCCCAATTAGATATATGCCAGCATTAAATGATGTCTTAGCTAACAAATTAACAACAAAATGGGAATCAGTCTCTAATATTGAAAGGACTTTAAATTTTTCTCTTACTGGAAGAGATATTGTTGCTCTTGGAAATTCTCAAACCAAAACTGATGACATGGTTGTTAATGTAAGTGGCACAGTTGGTCCATTTGTAGTAACTTCTCAAAATACAGAAAATATAGGCTGGGGTCAGGCAACAAATCAAACTATTACTTGGAGTGTGAATGGTTCAGAAACTCTACCTGGATCTTCAAACGTAAACATAAAGCTTTCTACCGACGGAGGTCTGACTTACCCAATAACTCTCGCTTCAAATACACCAAACGATGGCTCTGAAACAATTATTGTCCCCAATTTAACGGAAACCAATTGCAGACTATTAATTGAACCAACATCAAATATTTTTTATGCAATTAACAGCAAAGCGTTTGCAATAGGTTATTCTGTAACGTCAATATGTAATACATACAATTTTTCCACTCCCCTTCCAATACCTGATAATCAGGCAACATATACAACCCTAACGACCAGTGTTCCCCCTATCTCATCAACTATTGTTGATGTGAATGTAGCAATGTCACTAACTCATCAATTTATGTTTGATGTACAGATGGAAATGGTAAGTCCACAAGGAACAACGGTTAAGTTGTTAAATAACAGCTGTGGAGATTCAAATATAAATGTACTATATGATGATTCAGGGAATACACTTAATTGTAATTCAACAACCCTACAAACCGTTATTCCATACGAATCGTTAAGCTCATTTAATGGTCAAAATCCTCAAAACACATGGACATTAAGGGTTCGCGATAATATAGGTGGGGATTCTGGTACTTTAAATTCAGCATCTATTACAATTTGTACAAAAAGTTATACGTCACTAGGAACAAACAACTTGATAATTTCAGATTTTTCAATATTTCCAAATCCAAGCAATGGACATCTTAGCATTAAGTTCTCAAGTGAATCTCAAAACGATGTTAATATTTTAATCCACGATTTATTGGGTAGAAAATTATTTGAAAATAAATACAAAAAAAATAGTCTTACCTTTAATGAAAACATTCAATTAAAAAACATTAAATCAGGAATCTATCTACTTACTGTTTTGGATGGAGATAGAAAAGAAGTGAGAAAAATTATGATTGAATAATTAATATTTTATTTAGAAATTCATTAAAATAAATTTGAAAATATACACAGTTCATTGCGATCACATCGCAGTGCAGCGTGGCAACTAGTTGATGGTTATTTTAGGGTAATTAACTTTTGTAATTGCCTTTGAAATCATTACTTAAATGTAAATTTTTCGCTTTCTAACAGATAGCAGATAACCCGTAACCTACAAACCCACTAAACTGTATCAATAAAACTTTTCTCGGTCTTGTTAAAAACCAAAAGTCCGGCAAAAAAGACTCCAACCGTAATACTGACAGTATATGCCAGCCCTAAAACAGAAATATGCCCTACATTTAACAACATATAACGAGCGGTTTCAATAATATAAGCCAACGGATTGTATTGCACCAGCCAAGCATAGTCAGGCATTTTGCTTTGAATAAGTGCCATAGGATACATTACCGCCGACAGGTACATCAATAATTGCACCCCAAAACCTATAAGATAACTCAAATCTCTGTATTTAGTGACCAATGACGAAATGAACATCCCTAATCCTAATCCTAAAATTCCCATCAAAGCAATGAGTAAGGGGAAAAATAAGAAGGAACCATTCAGGTTAATCGTAGCACCCTGAAAGTAATAAAAAAAATAAAACCCGATAAAAATAAAGAATTGAATGCCAAATTTAAGCAAATTAGAAATCACAATTGAAAGTGGCATAATCACCCGAGGGAAATAAACTTTGCCAAATATAGCGGCATTCCTCTTGAAAGTATCTGAGGTATCAGTCAAACAAGCCGTAAAATAATTCCAAACTGTAATTCCGGCCAAGTTAAACAAAAACGGAGGTATTGTTCCCGTCTCTATTCCCGCCACGGTATTGAAAATAATGGTAAAAGTAATTGAGGTAAACAAAGGCTGAATCAAATACCATAATGGTCCCAAAATGGTTTGTTTGTACACAGTAACCACATCCCTTTTTACAAAAAGTAGCAACAAATCACGGTATTGCCAAACTTCTTTGAGATTCAGCGAAAAGAATTTGTTTTTTGGCGTTATTTCAAACAACCAGTCATTTTCTATATTTTCTCTATCGTTCATTATATCTGCTATGTTCATTCTTTTGAGCAAAACGAGAACATTTTTTATTTTCTAAAAACCCAGACTGTCTCACTGCTTAAAAGCAAATATAATAATTTCTAGATTAGAAATTAAGTATATAAAAATTGATTTTAAAGAAATCAAACTTATAACTGACAACAATTCAAACGCATTAAAAATAATGGTTTTACCACGAATTGTGTGAGCATTCCAAAATAGAGATTCTCTTCTATAAACAAAACATCTATATATAAACCATTAAGATTAAGGTTTAATGACCCTAAATCCTTAATGGTTTATTGGGTAAAATTTAATATTGAAAATAGAAACTATAACTAACAGTTTTTTAAAATAGAATAAAAAAGGACAATAAAAAAATTCCAAATTCCAATGACTTACTTTGGAATTTGGAATTTCTTTTATTAGAATTTAAAATTATCATTTATCCAAAACTGTAAAAGTAGAATTCATGCTGACAAACTCAGGCACGATTTTTTTCATTTTGGCAACAATATCGTCATTGTCAAAGAAACTGGCAATGCCAATAAGTTCTTCTATTTCTATATGCAAATCTTCAAACTCCTCTTGGATTTCCTGAGCAATCATAATTTTTTCGTTATGTGTAGGTAGCGTTTTTGAAGTATCATTGAGCAATTCTTCGAATAATTTTTCTCCGGGTCTCAATCCTACAATCTTTATTTTTATATCTCTGTCAGGAGCATATCCTGCCAACTTGATCATTTTTCTGGCTAAATCAATTATTTTAACGGGTTTTCCCATATCAAAAATATAAATCTCGCCGCCATTACCCATAGAACCTGCCTCTAATACAAGCTGACAAGCTTCGGGAATGGTCATAAAATACCTTATAATATCAGGATGTGTAATGGTAATTGGACCTCCATCACTAATTTGTTTTGAAAATAGAGGCACTACTGATCCATTAGAACCTAAAACATTTCCGAATCGGGTTGTAATAAATTTTGTGGCATTTAACCCCTTTTTTTCTTGGCATTTTAAATGTAATGATTGTACATATTTTTCGGCTATTCTTTTACTCGCTCCCATAACATTGCTGGGATTAACCGCCTTATCGGTAGATATCATCACGAATTTTTTTACTCCATATTCACACGCTAAATCTGCTAAGTTTTTTGTCCCTTCTACATTAGTGAGAATGGCTTGTGATGGATTTTCTTCCATCAGTGGCACGTGTTTATAAGCGGCGGCATGATACACAACTTGCGGTCTGTATAATTTAAAAACTTTTTCTAAAGCCGATCTATTTCTAACATCAACAATAAGGGTAAGAATTTTAGCATCATTCTTAATGGTTTCAACCTCTAAACAAATATGATGCAAAGGTGTTTCGGCTTGATCTAAAATAATGACTTTTTTGGGATTGAAACATAATACCTGTCGTACTATTTCACTGCCTATAGAACCTGCTGCACCTGTAATTAAAATAGTCTCATCCTGCAACTGCTTTGAAATAGTGTAAGTGTCTAATACTATAGGCTCTCTTTCTAACAAATCTTCAATTTGAATGTTTTTTACCTTCTGAGAAATTTCTTTTTGATCCTCCCAGTCTGAAACCGAAGGCAAGGTATATACTTTGTAATTAAACTCCAGACATTGGTCAACGATAACTACTTGCTCTTCTTTAGACAAGCTCCTATCAGCAATAACGATAGCTTCTGCATCTATGGAACGCAATAAGGCAGGCAATTTTTTTCTTTGAACATATATGGGCAAATCCAGCATTCTCTTTGTCGCATTTCTATTGTTTTTATCAATAAAACCAATTATTTTAAACCTGGAAGGGCTTTCAAAATTTAAAGCATTGGCAACAGATATAGCATTGGCATCAGTGCCATAAACTAAAGTTTTTATCAATTTAGCTTCATTCTTTTCGGTAAAATAAAGTTCGAATGTTTGTTTTACAACAACCCGATACAAAAACAAACCACAAAAAGAAAAAACGATATTGATAAAAAGTCCTGAATTTAGAAATACCTTATAGTGGTAAATCATTTCAAACATAAAATTAAAAAACAAAAAGAGGACAAAAACAGCGGTTTGCGAAAACAAAATCTTAACAGCATCAATAAAAGAAGAATGCCTGATTATTCCTGAATATGTTCTGAATAACCAAAAGAAAAAGATATTAATCCCAAAAAAAGTACTAAGATAAGTGGCTTTATTTTCTGTAATAATATAACTTAATCCTGCCCTTTTAAAAATGATGTAAGTAAGAGAAAAACTCAATATGATAACCATAAAATCAATCATCACAATTATCCATCTGGGTAGATAACTCAAATTATGAATATTGAATCTTAAATTGTTTCTTGAAAAATAACTGGCAGAATTAGTAGTTCTCATTCTTAAATTAAAGTATTTTCATTCATATCTTTACTACAATACCATGCAAAATTACTAATAAATATTTTTAGAACTTCCCTTTTTTGAAAAAATAACATAATTTTATAGACAAACAACACAAATAATCGCCAAAAAACATAATTTATTTTAATTTTATAAGATTTATTTTATAATATGCGTTACCATTTTTCTAATACTAACCAATTCCACAACTGTTTTTAGTAGATTTTAAAATCTGGATAAAAAAAATCCCGAGAATAAATCGGGATTGGAATCTTATTTTTTATGCTTCAACAATTGGAGTAAATAGTTGCCATAACCTGATTTTATTAATGGTTCAGCCAATGCTTTAAGTTGTTCGTTATTGATAAACCCCTGAAGCCATGCAATTTCTTCAATACAACCCACTTTTAATCCCTGACGCTCTTCTAAAACCTGAACAAATTGACTAGCTTGCATTAAACTGTCGAAAGTCCCTGTGTCTAGCCAGGCTGTGCCACGGTTTAGAATTCCCACTTTCAAAGTTCCTTTTTCTAAATATACTTTATTCACATCGGTAATTTCATATTCTCCGCGGGCACTTGGCTGGATGTTTTTGGCAATTTCCACCACCGAGTTGTCATAGAAATACAAACCGGGAACAGCATAATTTGATTTGGGCTTCAAGGGTTTTTCTTCTATGGAAAGCGCATTTAAGTTGTCGTCAAATTCTACCACACCATATCGCTCCGGATCCGAAACATGATAAGCAAAAACCACACCTCCATCGGGTTGGGTATTCGACTGCAATAACTCATCCATATTGGCTCCAAAAAAAATATTATCCCCCAAAACCAAGGCCACGCTGTCTTTGCCAATGAATTCTTCTCCTATTACAAAAGCTTGTGCCAAGCCATTAGGAACAGCCTGTTCAGCATAACTGAATTGACAGCCGATAGCAGCACCATCTCCCAATAATTTCTTGAAATTAGGCAAATCCTGTGGAGTGGAAATAATCAATATTTCATTGATTCCAGCCATCATCAAGGTAGATAATGGATAATAAATCATGGGTTTGTCATACACAGGCATCATTTGTTTGCTCATGGCCAAGGTCAATGGATGCAATCGGGTGCCGGAACCGCCGGCTAATATTATTCCTTTCATATTTTCTGTTTTCTGTTCTCGGTTATCTGTTGTCAGTTCTGGGTTATGTGGAAATTGACATTGTAATTGCTTTTGTATTCAGTTTTAAGTTAGAGGTTTTGAATTTGAACTGATAACTGAAAAGGGATAACAATTTTAAAGATTAATTTTATTCAACATCCATTCTAAACTAAACTTATAATCAATCGTTTCAATTCCGTAAACCTCCTTAATCTTGGTTTTATCCAATAAGGAATAAGCGGGTCTTTGGGCTGGCGTGGGATAAGCCGAGGCAGGAATCCCGTGTATTTTACATTTTTTACCTGACAATTCTTTGATGTCTAGGGCAAAATCATACCAACTGATTTCTCCTTCATTAGAATAGTGGTAAATTCCAGGTTCCCATTTATTGCTATCCAAAATTTTTAAAATAACCTGTGCCAAATCGGCGGCATAAGTGGGTGAACCTATTTGGTCATTAACCACGTTCAGCGTTTCCTTTTCGGTCATTAGTCGCAACATCGTTTTCACAAAATTAGCTCCAAACTCTGAATAAACCCAAGCTGTTCTTATAATAATGCTTTCTGGACAATTTTTCGTACATGCTATTTCACCAGCCAATTTCGTAGTGCCATAGACACTTTTAGGATTGGGCAAATCGGTTTCTTTATAAGCCACTGCTGAAGTGCCATCAAAAACATAATCAGTAGAAATATGCAGCAGTTTGGCTCCTGAATTATGACATAATGTGGCCAAAGTGGCAATAGCGTGATGATTGATGGCATCGGCTGTTGCCTGATCTTGTTCTGCTTTATCCACAGCGGTGTAGGCGGCACAATTAATCACCATGTCGGGCTGAATGCGATTGAAATTAGAGCTGATTTCCTGCTTCTTGTCTAATGGGAAATCATCAATGTCAGTGAAAATAAAATTGAAATTGGGATAATTCACTGCCAATTCCTTGATTTCAGAACCCAATTGCCCATTGGCGCCGGTTACCAATATTTTTTTCATATTATTCAAATGACCAATTAATATCTTTAAAACTCGGCAAAATCAAATCTTTTTCAGAAACTATCACTTCGTCGGGATTTACTTGCCAATCAATCTCCAAAGTGGCATCATCAAACCGAATACCTCTTTCACTTTCCTTATGATATTTTTGATCCACCTTATAAAGTACCGATGCTGTTTCGCTTAAAACCGAAAAACCGTGGGCAAAGCCATGTGGCACCAGTAATTGTTTTTTGTTGGCCGCACTCAAAACCACACTCACATGTTGTCCGTATGTAGGTGAATTTTTGCGTAAATCAACCGCCACATCCAAAATTTCACCTTCTAAAACACGAACCAGTTTAGCTTGAGCAAAAGGAGGCATTTGTAAATGCAATCCTCTTATAACTCCTCGCTTAGAAAAAGATTGATTGTCTTGCAAAAAATCGATATGTATCCCCAAATCGGCTAACTTGTTTTTATTGTAAGATTCAAAAAAATAGCCTCTTTCGTCCTCAAAAACCGCAGGCGTGAGTAGTATTAAATCCTTGATAAATGTTTTTTCAATGTTCATTGTATTCACTAATTTGGATAATTCTTGCAAACCTAAAGAATTAAATTTAATTTTGGTAGGTATTATTATGGCTTTAGTAAAATTTTTATCATAACTATGTCTATTGAATACCAAAACCAAGAAATGGCGACAACCGACAACCGACATCCCACTGTCATCCTGAGCCTGTCGAAGGGCAACAACCGACAACCGATAACCGATAAAAAATAGTATCTTTAGAAAAAATAGGCACTATGGCAAAAGTAATCGCTCCATTCAAAATTTCAGGTACTTTAGATGATCTCAATTTTATAAATTCACAAGAAGGAAATTTTGTAAGGATGAAAAAAGAAAGACATTTAACTTCCGAAGAATTCAAAGAAAATCCCATCTTCGACAGAATTAGACAACAAGGAAAAGAAATGGGATATTGTGCTCTAAAATCAAGACAATTTAGAGCTCTGGCAAAATTGTTTTTTGACAAATCAAAAGAAGGTAGTTTTGCCGGCAGAGCCAATAAAATATTACTTGAAATTTTAGAGGAGGATACTATAAATCCTAAAGGAGAACGTACCCTTGAAGAGGGGATGAAATCTCCTTTTTTAAGCGAAATCCTCATCGGATTTGAAGGAAATAAATACAGACCACTTCAAAAAATATTCAAAACGAAATTCCATCATATTCCTGAAGACAGAAAACTAATCATAAAAGATTTTAAAGCGAAGGAAAATCTTGACTGGCCTGAAGAAGCCACCCATGTACATCTGTCAATTGCAACAGCCAACTGGGACTATGAAAACCAAACTTTTGATACCTGTTACAGCGAAGATATTATTCTAGATAAGGAATCAGAACTCAATACACTGACATTAACCACCGACAAACCAAAAGGCAATAATCTTATGCTAACCTATTTTTATGTGGGTTATGCAAAACAAGAACGACGAAAACACAAACTCCTACATCGAAAATTTAACACCGTAAGCATTATCGCCTGCCATAACCCATAACCCACAACTCACAACCTCCTCAATCCTTCCTCTCTCTCCATCTGTAAGATTCGACCCTGAAGGCAGACACAATCCGTTTTCAAATAAAGTTTCGGCAACTTTTTCTCCATAATAGGGATATTTCTCAAAAATGGGTTGCTAATGCATCGGTTTCCACAAAGGGCGACATTCTATATTTTTGGCCTCAAAAGCCAAACACAAAGTTTCCCTGTCAATTCTACCAGTCAATTGGGGTTCAACAATAATTTTCTACCTCCCTTTTACATCGATAAGGACAGGATTACAAACTATAATTCTTAATAAAATAATCCAAATACTTTGGCAGTAAAGTACCTAAATAATAAGGAAGATTCATTAATAAATACGGCACTCCGTTAGGTGTTTTTGTAGTTTGAACTTCAAATTTACCTGCATAAATTCTAACTGCATAAGGATGGTTGACACTTTCAATAAATTGATGGAGCGATTTTAAAGACCCAGTACTTCCTGATTTAATTTCAATAGGAATTACTTTTCCGTCAATAGTATAAACCAAATCTATTTCAGAAGAAGATTGTCTTTTTTCTCGAACCCAAAAATGAGGCAAATCAGCTTTATTAGACTGAATTGAAATTAATTCTTGGGTAATAATATGAGGGATAATCGCCCCTTTATAACTTTGACTTAAATCATTTAATGATAGCATTTGAGCACTAATTCCTAAAATATAATTTAGAATACCCGTATCTAAAAATTGAAGTCTTGGTGATTTTTTATAATCTGGAATAATGGGTACTTCTAAAGAAGTCGTTGGGTAAATAAGTTGTATAATTTTAGCCTGATGTAAATTCCGTAGCGCTTCACCAACTTCTCTTGACTGATAATTAGATTTTCCAAAATTCTGAAATTTTATACGTTCGTTTATTGAAAATGCTGCAGTTGCTAAAATATGCTTCATAACATTTTTAGCAGTAGCATTGGAAGTATATTTTTCTGAATCACTAACATACGAACTCCAAATACTCTCATATATAGTGGTTAAATTTGCAACACTCCCCCCTTGAACATATTCACTTACCACTTCTGGCATTCCACCAATGATTGTATATTGATTAAACAATTGGAGTAATGTATTATGAGCAACTGGTTTTATTGGAATATTGTTTAGTTGTTCAAGACTAGTGTTATGCTTAATTGCTTCTAAATATTCAATAAAATTAAACGGAAATAAATATAAAAATTCTACTCTACCTACTGGAAAGCTTTGAACATCTTTAAGTGCAAATTCGAGTAAAGACCCTGCTGCAATAACATGTAATTCTGGAATTTCTTCATAAAAATAACGTAAAGCTTGTATTGCCTTAGGTTGCTCCTGTATTTCATCTATAAATAGCAAGGTATTTTGAATAGCTGATGAATGGATGTTATTTGAAATAAATAAAGCGTCAATTATTGTTTTCACATTGTCTGTTTCCTCAAAAAATTGGCTATCTGCTTTCTTTTCAAGGTTTAGATACAATTGAAATTGATAGGTCTTTGCGAACTCTTTCACTAGAGTTGTCTTCCCTACTTGTCTTGCTCCTCTAAGAATTAAAGGCTTTCGATTGGGCTTACCTTTCCATTCGTTTAATTGCGATATGAGGTGTCTTTTTAATTTCAAAATACAATTTTGTTATAAAGTAAGTACAAATATAAGTAAGTTTTGAATCAAAGTAAAGGGTGTTTTAAGAATATTTTGACGCAAAGTCAAGGATATAGTAATACAAAGTAGAAAAAAGATTGTTTGATGTTATTACAAGTAA
This sequence comes from Flavobacterium psychrophilum, assembly GCA_022729635.1. Classification (GTDB taxonomy): domain Bacteria; phylum Bacteroidota; class Bacteroidia; order Flavobacteriales; family Flavobacteriaceae; genus Flavobacterium; species Flavobacterium psychrophilum_P. The sequence goes on along the minus strand of DZAU01000009.1, from coordinate 325 downwards.
AATTTAATCGCTTTTATGGATATAACCTGAGAACTATTTTAAACTGCTTTTTAAAGCTTTTGCAAAACAAGAACGACGAAAATATAAGCTCCTTCACAGAAAATTTAACACCGTAAGCATCATCGCCTGCCATAACCCAACAACTATAACCAATTCCCCTCCTCTGGAGGGGTGTCCGCCGATGGCGAACGGGGTGGCAAATACGTTCGTAACTCATAACCGACTGTCACCCTGAGCCTGTCGAAGGGCGATAACTCATAACCCATAACCCATAACCGATAACCGATAACCCAGCACCTAGTACCTGAACCCATTTTACAATAGA
>DZAU01000008.1:15328-39897 GCA_022729635.1 Flavobacterium psychrophilum | reverse complement strand
TGCCCGGAAAAACAGGAAAAATTGATATTAAATACAATATGCAAGCCGGTCCAATTAGAAAAACCATTACTGTAGAATCGAATGCGGTAAATTATGATGGAGGCAGAATTCCTCTGAAAATAAAAGGGGAAGTTATTGCTGATTAATTCAATAAAAATATAAAAAACGCTTCTTGATTCACTTCAAGAAGCCTTTTTTTTATAACACATTTAGCAACTGGAATTTGAAAATTAAAAGTTGACTGTCTCTTTCAACTTCAAAGGTTATCCATTTTTCTTCTTCAGATTTCAACATCGAATGGATTTTTTCTAAAGTAAATTGATAGGCTGGCATATTATTAATTTTAACCACAATATCTCCTTTTTGCAATCCGCCAATCGCTGCCGGAGAATTTTTTCGAACATTTGCAATTATATAAATTGGTTTTAAAACAAATTTATATTTAAAATTATTAGCTGCATTATTTCCTCTAGTATCGACAGCGTCTCCAATAATTATTGGAACTGTTTCCAAACGAACCGTTTCCTGAACCCATTGCAAACCATAATGTTGCAATTCGACCCCGCTTTTGTTATAACTAAATGGTGCATCAAAATTCCCATTTTTCCTCAAAAATAGTTGTTGGTTTGAATAATCAAAAACTATGGAAAATCGTTTCAAAATTTCAGAACCCACTGAACCTGCGCGATTCTGAACCATTTTCACATTTTTTACCGAAATTGAATCAGGGAAAGCAATAATTGGATTATGAAATTCGAATTTAGAAATAGTAAATTTAGAAATCTGCGCTCTTTTTCCTTCAACATCACCGCTAAAACCTTTGCCAAGATAATCTTCGAAATTTTTTGCCGGTATTTTAATGGATTTTGATTTGTTTTCGAAAAGCCAAATGGCATCACTGTTGCCAATATCGATTAGTAATTTTACTGGAATTTCATTAGAATTAATCACTAAACTGCCGGAAATATAGGGTTTTGATCTTTCGATTGTAATTGGAACCGTTTGGTATTTTCTTTCAATTTTTTTTCTGATTTTTGAATTGTCTCTACTAACGGTAATTCGTTTTTTTTCGTAATTGATTTCTACCAAATTAGTTTTTAAAAAATTATATCCAATAATGCCGTTTACGGGAATTCCTATATGAGATGATAAGTTAAACCTTTGGTCTAAAACAATGTACAACAAGTGATTTGAGGATTTTGCTCCTTTAATTTCTAAGGTGTTATTGGTCGATTTTAATCCTTCAATAGATTCTTCACTGCCCAAACCACGCAAAGTTATTTTTTCGACATTAGAAAAACTGACTTCTTTTTTATCCTCCATACTAAAAAGTATTGTTTCTTCAACACCGGAATCCAATAGGAAGTTCAACTCCACACCATTGACTTTTATGGGAATAAATATTAAATTGTTGATGAATTTAAACGGAAGAACTACTTTATCAACCCCATTTTCAAATACAAAACCGCCTTGTCCCAAAACAGGCAAGCTTATGAGGAATAAAGAAAACAAAACAACTATTTTTTTCATTAGAAAAACGTCCCGATAAAATTACAGAAAATATTGATTATAAATATTTATTTGACAATAAATACAGCCATTCGTTACAATTAATTATAAAAAAAATCGCAATTTTGCAACTCAATACTTGAAGTTATGCCAAAAATATCTAATAAGGGCAATAAAATGCCTGAATCTCCAATACGAAAATTAGTTCCCTATTCAGAAATTGCTAAGAAAAAAGGGCACAAAGTATATCATTTAAACATTGGTCAACCTGACATTAAAACACCAGAAGTTGCCCTAAATGCGGTAAAAAACAATGACTTAAAAATATTAGAATACAGCCATTCTGCAGGTTTTGAAAGTTATAGAAAAAAATTATCACAGTATTACATTACCCACAATATTGCTGTAAATTTTGAAGACATTATCATCACTACCGGAGGTTCTGAAGCTTTGCTGTTTGCTATGGGAACTACAATGGATAGCGGGGATGAAATCATTATTCCAGAGCCTTTTTATGCTAATTACAATGGTTTTTCAACAGCTTCTGGTGTAAAAGTCGTGCCAGTAATTTCGAATATAGAAACAGGATTTGCTTTGCCTCCAATAGAAGATTTCGAGAAATTAATTACCCCAAAAACAAAAGCTATTCTTATTTGCAATCCAGGAAATCCAACGGGTTATTTATATTCAAAAGAGGAAATTATGCAATTGGCCGCTTTGGTCAAAAAACACGATTTATTTTTGATTTCTGACGAAGTGTATCGCGAGTTTACCTATGACGGCGATGTGCATTATTCCATAATGAATGTTCCAGGTCTTGAAGAACACGCTATAATGATCGACTCGGTTTCTAAACGTTACAGTATGTGTGGAGCAAGAATTGGCTGTATCGTTTCAAAAAATAAAGAAGTGATGGCAACAGCTTTGAAATTTGCCCAGGCAAGATTGAGTCCGCCAACATTTGAACAAATTGCCAGTGAAGCAGCTCTTGAAACACCAAAAAGCTATTTTGATGAAGTAATTTCGGAATATAGAGAACGACGAGACACTCTTATCAACGAGTTAAAGAAAATTGAAGGTGTACTGGTTTCAGTACCAAAAGGGGCTTTTTATTGCATCGCACAACTTCCTATCGACAATGCCGATGATTTTGCCCAATGGCTTTTAGAGAGTTATGATTTAAATGGTGAAACCGTAATGGTTGCGCCAGCAGCAGGTTTTTATTCGACTCCAAATGTGGGATTAAATCAAGTTCGAATCGCTTATGTTTTAAAAAAAGAAGATTTAATTCGAGCATGTAAAATTCTAAAAACAGCTATTCAAGTTTATAATTCTAAATAGAAAATTAGCAATCTAAAATAGTAACTTTTAAATACCTTGGGCTAATTATTAATGCTTTGAAAATTCTAAAGCTATAATTAATTACCTTTACCTCTAATTTATTTTTCACATTAATAATAAATTTTAATGATAAACAACGAAGAATTTCAGGACGAAATTGGGAACAATCACATAGGTTCATCGGCAAACAACCCAGTAAGAACGGATGCTTTCGATATTCCTGATGATGAAAAAATTGAAAGGATAAAAAAAGATGTTGAAAATATCCTGAACACTCTTGGAATGGATTTGACAGACGACAGCCTAAAAGGAACTCCAAATCGGGTTGCAAAAATGTTTGTAAAAGAAATTTTTGGAGGATTAAATCCTGCCCGAAAACCAAACGCATCTACCTTTGAAAACAACTACAAATATGGCGAAATGCTGGTCGAAAAAAACATTACTTTATATTCAACTTGCGAACACCATTTACTTCCTATCGTAGGAAGAGCACATGTAGCCTACATTTCAAACGGAAGAGTGGTTGGACTTTCAAAAATAAATCGAATTGTTGAATATTATTCCAAAAGACCTCAGGTTCAAGAGCGTTTAACGATGCAAATTGTGCAAGAACTTCAAATTGCGCTAGAAACCGAAGATGTAGCCTGCATTATCGATGCAAAACACCTTTGTGTCAATTCAAGAGGAATAAAAGACATTGAAAGTAGCACCGTTACATCTGAATTTGGTGGTAAATTCAAGAATGAACAAACTCGCAGAGAATTTTTGGAATATATTAAATTAGAAACGAAGTTTTAAAAGTTTATTGTTTTGGGTTTATAGTTTGTTGTTATGGGGAAAATACTAAAATTCGAGGATTTAGAAATATGGAGATTAGCTAGAGAAATCTGTCAATATGTTGAATTTCTAATTCAAAATACAAATCTAAAAACTAACTATTCCTTGAAAGACCAAATTGACAGAAGTTCAGGATCTATTATGGATAATATTGCTGAAGGTTTTGAAAGAAATGGCAATAGGGAGTTTATTCAATTTTTGAGTATAGCAAAAGGTTCTTCAGGTGAAGTAAAATCTCAATCTTATAGAGCTTTTGATAAAAAATTAATTTCCGAAGAACAACATTTGAAATTAAATGAAATGATTGAATTAGAAAAGAACAAAATTGGTTCAATGATGAACTATCTCAACAATTGCGAAATAAAAGGTCTCAAATTCAAATAATAGTTTTCGAACTAAACAACAAACAACAAACAATAAACCATAAACTAGAATGCCTTTATACAAATCTCAAACCTTAAAAATATACAATTCTCTTTCAGGAGAAAAAGAAATTTTCACGCCAATCCACGAAGGAAATATTGGAATGTATGTTTGTGGACCAACCGTTTATAGCAATGTACACCTTGGAAATGTGCGAACTTTTATGAGTTTTGATGTGATTTATCGCTATTTAAAACATCTAGAATACAAAGTTCGCTATATTCGAAATATTACCGATGCCGGTCATTTAACCGATGATGGAAATGTAGAAAACGATCGATTTGTGAAGCAAACCCGTTTGGAAAAACTAGAACCAATGGAAGTTGTGCAAAAATATACTGTCGATTTTCATAAAGTTTTAGATGTATTCAACTTTTTGCCGCCAAGTATAGAACCCACTGCAACAGGACATATCATTGAACAGATTGAATTGATTGAAAAATTAATCGAAACCGGTTTTGCGTACGAAAGTAATGGTTCGGTCTATTTTGATGTGATTGAATACAACAAAAGAGGACTCAATTATGGTGAATTAAGCAATAGAAATATTAACGAATTGATAGCCAATACTCGTGATTTAGACGGACAAAATGAAAAGAAAAATCCATCTGATTTTGCACTTTGGAAAAATGCTTCGCCAGCACACATCATGCGCTGGAATTCTCCTTGGGGAGAAGGTTTTCCGGGTTGGCATCTTGAATGTACCGCTATGAGTACTAAATATTTAGGTGAAAAATTTGATGTTCACGGCGGCGGTATGGATTTAAAATTTCCACATCACGAATGCGAAATAGCTCAAGGAAAAGCGTGTAATGGAATGTCTCCTGTAAACTATTGGATGCACACTAATATGCTTACAATGAATGGTTTACGAATGAGTAAATCAACAGGGAATTATATTTTACCTTTAGAATTGATTAACGGAGAAAATAAATTTTTTGAAAAAAAATTCCATTCAAATGTAGTCCGATTTTGCTTTCTTCAGGCTCATTATCGAAGTGTTTTAGATATTTCAAACGATGCCATGTTAGCAAGCGAAAAAGGATTAAACCGATTATTAGAAGGAATAAATCTTTTAAAAACTATCCAACCCGGAACAGATTCCACAATTGCTATTTCAACTTGGAAACAAAATTGTTATGATGCCATGAATGACGATTTTAACACCCCAATTCTAATCGCTCAACTGTTTGAAGGCATCCGTTTTATCAATTTATTAAATGATAATTCGGCTACTCTTACTACGGAAGATTTACAATTATTTAGCATTGCAATCCGGACTTTTGCTTTTGATGTTTTGGGTCTTAAAGACGAAAAAACATCAGAAAATCAAAACGAAAAACTCGAAGGCATTATAAATATGTTAATTGGTATGCGAAATGAAGCTAGAGCAAATAAAAATTTTGCAATGTCAGACCAAATAAGAAATCAATTGATTACTTTAGGAATTCAGTTGAAAGACGGTAAAGAAGGAACTACTTTTAGTGTTCAGTAATCAGGTTGCAGTTACAGATTGCAGATTGCAGATTTTAGATTTTAGAATTGAACCATAAAAAACAAAATTTGCTGACTGATCACTAAAAAACTGAACACCGATTACTTATAAATTATGTTGTCAAAAATTCTCATATTTCCATTTGTATTATTGGTTCGTATTTACAAATATACGATTTCACCATTTATGCCATCAGCGTGCCGATTTGAACCCACTTGCTCGACTTATATGATTGAAGCCTTGCAAAAACATGGATTATTTTATGGTGGTTTTTTAGGAATAAAAAGGGTTTTGAGTTGTCATCCTTGGGGCAAAACCGGTTACGATCCAGTTCCTGAAAAAAAATGCAATCATAAGCATTGAACATAAAACATTAAAATCTTAACAAATTATTGTAATTTTACATTAAAATAAAGAAACAATGACACACACTTTAAATATAATTTGGAATCCATCCGAAGGAATTGATTTGGGCTTTTTTATAATTCGTTATTATAGCTTGATGTTTGTGATTGCTTTTGGGCTGGGTTGGTATCTTATGAAAAACATATTCGAACGTGAAAATGTATCATTAGAAAAACTCGATTCGCTATTCATCTGGATAGTTTTATCTACCTTAATTGGAGCAAGATTAGGTCATGTTTTATTTTACGATTGGGAATATTATCGCAATCATTTATTAGAAATAGTTTTGCCATTTCGATTTAATCCAAATTTTGAATTTACCGGATATCAAGGTCTTGCGAGTCACGGAGCAGCAATTTCCATAATCATCGCAATGTATTATTTTAGCAAAAACATTCTAGGAAAACCTCTTTTGTGGATTTTAGATCGATTGGCAATTCCAGTTTCAAGCGGTGGAGTATTTGTGAGAATGGGAAATTTTTTCAATTCAGAAATAGTAGGAAAAGAAACCACATCATCTTTTGGGGTGCGATTTATTCGAGATCAATTTAGTGCAAACGATGCAGTAAAATCAACCCAATTGCCTACTCCAACTGAAGCCTATCACGCCATTGCCAAAAACCCTAAATATGCCGAATTGCTTCAACAAGTTCCTGTCAAACATCCGGCTCAATTGTATGAAGCTTTTTGTTATATTTTTGTTTTTGCTGTCTTGTATTTCTTGTATTGGAAAACAGAAGCTAGAGAAAAATCAGGTTATTTATTTGGTGTTTTTTTAGTGCTTTTATGGTCTGTCCGTTTTGCTGTAGAATATGTAAAAGAAAGTCAGGGTGGTTTTGAAAGTGCTTTAGGATTGTTTTCAACTGGACAATGGCTCAGTATTCCGTTTATTTTGATAGGATTGTATTTAATATTTACAGCTGAAAAACCTGTTCACTTATAAGTTACAGAAAGTATATCTACAATAATAAGTCGAAAAAAATTCCCGTAAATACGGGAATTTTTTTATCTTTTTAATGAAAAATGGGATTTGAATTTTTTGACATTACTTTGCTCCACATATTCAACGGTAAACCAATAATCATCAGCAGGCATTGGCTGACCAATATAAGTACCGTCCCAACCTAATTCTTTTGGGCTAATATCTTTCAATAATTTACCATAGCGATCAAATATATAAATTCTAGAATTTAGCTGATCGCTTAAACCCGAAATATTCCAATGCTCATTGATACCATCACCATTTGGAGTAAAATATTTAGGATAACCAATGACTAAAACATTGTTGTCAGTTAGAGGTGCACTACAACCATTTACATCTTTAACGGTAATAGAATGTATTCCAGAAGCCACATTTTCAAAAACAGGACTAGTTTGAAATGATCCAGAATCCATTTGATATAAATAATTCCCTGTAGCTGTTGCAGAAATGGTAACTATTTGGTTTTTAGTAAAAGCATCCGTTACTGTCCAACCAATACTAACAAGGGTATTTGAAGGATTTACAGTGACATTGATGTTTTTTGTAGTAGCACACTGTGGCGCATCTGGAGTAAAAACATAAGTTCCACTTGTAGTATTATCTATTGTCGAAGGAGACCAAGTTCCTGTAATTCCGTTTGGAGAAGTAGTTGCCAAAATTGGTGCAACATCTCCGGAACACATAGAAAAGTCTGCAAAATCGGGCTCAATTAGCGGATTAACTACAACATTCAGCGTTTGAGTTGTAGCACATTCTGAAGGATTTGGGGTAAAAATATAATTTCCGCTTGTGGTATTGCTAATTGTTGCCGGCGACCAAGTTCCAGTTATTCCGTTTGGCGAAGTAGGTGCTAAAATTGGAGCCGGAGTTCCTGAACAAAACGCTGGAATGGCAGCGAAATTAGTAACTACTCGAGGTATTATAACAACCGCCAAAGTTTGTGTAGTTGAACACTGACCTGCAGTAGGAGTAAAAACATAATTTCCGTTTGCCGTATTACTAATTGTTGCCGGAGACCAAGTTCCGGTAATTCCGTTTGGAGATGTAGTCGCTAAAATTGGAGCAGTTGAACCAGAACACAAAGGAGGAATTGCAACAAAATCTGGTGCTATAATAGGATTCACATTAATGGTTAAAGTAGTCGTTGTGGCACATTGCCCAGCTGTTGGTGTAAAAGTATATAAAGTAGTCGCAGTATTATCCAACGCTGGTGACCAAGTACCTGTGATTCCATTAGTAGAAGTAGTAGGTAATGGAGCTAAAACATCTCCAGTACAAATAGCAGGAACAAATGCAAAAATTGGCGTTATGATTGGATTTACTTTAATCGTCAAAGTCGTTGTCGTAGCACACTGTCCGGCTGTTGGTGTAAAAGTATATAAAGTAGTTGCGGTATTATTCAAGGCTGGTGACCAAGTCCCCGTTATTCCATTAGTGGAAGTTGTAGGTAATGGAGCTAAAACATCTCCAGAACAAATAGCAGGAACAGGGGTAAATGTTGGTGTAACAATAGGATTTACTGTAATCGTCAAAGTCGTTGTCGTAGCACATTGACCAGCTGATGGTGTAAAAGTATATAAAGTAGTAGCAGAATTATTCAAGGCTGGAGACCAAGTACCCGTTATTCCATTAGTGGAAGTTGTAGGTAATGGAGCTAAAACATCACCAGAACAAATAGCAGGAACAGCTGCAAAAGTTGGTGTTAATATAGGATCAATTCTAATTGAAACTGTTGTTGGTGTTGCGGAAGTACACTGACCAGGATTTGGTGTAAAAGTATAAGGAAAAGATCCCAATATTGAAGTATCAACTGTTGTTGGACTCCAAGTTCCTGTTATTGGAGTAACATTAGAAGAACTTAAAGGCAATATTGGAGCTACTGCTCCTTGACAAACAAAGGTTGGAATAGTTGTAAAAGCTGGAGTTACTAATGGATCGACAGTCACAACCATTGTTTGAGTTAAAGCACAAGGAAACAATATTGGGTCTGGGGTAAAAACATAACTTCCGCTAGTGGTATTGTTTATTACTGCTGGCGACCAAGTTCCTGTAATTCCGTTTGGAGATGTGGGTCCTAAAATTGGAGCAACTGTTCCTGTACAAAAAGGAGCAATTGGAGCAAAATCTGGCGTTGTAGTTGTAACACAAGGAACACTACAAGTAATAGTTTGAGGTGGAACACAAGGAAATCTAGTTGCTGTTAATGTCATCGTTGCCGATTGTCCAGGTAACATGCCAAAAATTTGTTGATGTGATACTGTTGTAGTTCCAGTACCGGATAAACCACCTGTAGTAGTATATGTAAAATTATAAGAATTATCATTTATCAACACATTATTTGACCAATCAAAAAATACAGAAGAGTTTTTGTCACCAGGCAAAATTTGCGTCGGATCACATTTATAATTTAAAATAACTGCCCCATTATCAGCAACTACATTTACAACAATTGGAGTACGAGGAGTACTTTCAACACCAGCAATGGTTTCAGTAACATAATAGGTTGTTGAACCAACTATAGTTGTGATTGGTGTAGGTGCTACTAAAGACCCAACTCCTCCAGTTAATGTTGTGTACCAAGTTAAAGTTCCACCTCCTGAAGGCGTTGCTGTTAATGGAGCTGCAACACTGTTTTGACACAAATATATTGGCGAAGTGACAATTGGTGGTGCTGTAGCAATAACTTCATCTCCATAAATACTAATAACAGTATTAGCTAAAATACTTGTATTCGATAAGGCAGCAATCAAAAACAAATAGACGAATGACTTCAAAAATTTTTCCATTAAAATAGGTTTTAGGTGGTTTTAAATTTGGGGGAAATCATAGCAATTCGGAGTAAATATATAAAAATTATTTTTTAATAAAATATATAATTTAATTACTACTTCATTTTTATACCAAATTAACATATTAAATAGTACAAAAAAATATTCTAATTTGTCATTTTGATAAAGAAACTCGAGTCCCAACAATTATCGAAACGAACAGGCGAAGCAAATCACATAACGAGCCTGTTCGCCGTGGCGAAAACAATTTTGCGATTCTTAGTTCCTCAGAATGAATATTATTACTGAAATTTGGATAAATTTTAATTCGCTTGATAGTTTAAAAAAAGAATGTGTTCACAACATTTCTATCAGAACCAAATAAATTAAGTTTTTATTGTTCTTAATCTTCTTAATTTTTAATGGTTCGAGAAAAAAGAATGTTCACAACATTTCCTGTAGCACCAAAATCTGCAACCTGCCTGCCGGTCTAAAATCTAAATCACATTCACTTCGGTTTCAATATGAATACCAAAAGTCTTGAAAATGGTTTCTTGAATATGTTTTGAAACATCCAGAATTTCCTGTCCGGTTGCATTGCCATAATTCACTAAAACCAATGCTTGGTTCTTGTGAATTCCCGCATCGCCAAAACGTTTTCCCTTAAATCCGGCCTGTTCTATGAGCCAACCAGCGGGAACTTTGACTTCGGTTTCAGAAACTTCATAGAATTTCATTTCCGGAAATTTTTGATGAATTTTCTCGAAATCAGATTTTAAAAGTATCGGATTTTTGAAGAAACTTCCGCTGTTTCCCAGTTCTTTTGGGTCGGGCAATTTACTTTTTCGAATGGCAATTACGGCATTACTTACGTCTTTTAAACTAGGATTTGTGATATTATTTTTTGTTAATTCAGCCGTGATGTCACCATACGAAGTGTTGATTTTATGATTGCGTTTGGTCAGTTTAAAAACCGCCGAAGTGATGATGTATTGATCTTTTGCCTCACTTTTGAAAACACTTTCCCGATAACCAAAATGACATTCGGATTTTGTAAAAGTTTTCATTCCCTGATTTTCAATTATCATCGCTTCGCAGGAATCGAATGTGTCCTTGATTTCGGTTCCGTAAGCACCAATGTTTTGCACCGGAGTTGTTCCCACATTTCCCGGAATGAGTGACATGTTTTCCAATCCGCCAAAGTTTTGATTGATGGTCCAAAGCACAAATTCGTGCCAGTTTTCGCCAGCCTGACTTTCGACCCAGACAAAATCATCGTTTTCCTTGATGATTTTTTTGCCTTTCAAATCAACGTGAATGACTAAAGCTTCGATGTCTTTGGTCAAAAGCATATTGCTTCCGCCACCGAGGATGAACTTTTTTTGGTTTTTATTTTCTTCCAAAATAGTTTTTAATTCAGCCACATTGTGAACGGCAACAAATTGTCTTGCTTTGGCTTCAATGCCAAAAGTATTGTAGTTTTTCAGAGAAAAATTATTTTGTATTTCCATAAAGGGGATGCGTTTTGAAACTTGATCAAAAGTAAGTATTAAAATTTATTTGCGTAGGTTTTTAGCCAAATATGCATCATAAATAGTGGCATAATGTAAGGAATTAATTTGCTGTCACCTTTTCTGAAATTTTCAACTAGCTTATATGCGTTGATGTGCTCAAAATAAGGCATTCTGAATAAATCACTTTTCGAAAACGATTCTAATTCGGCAATGAATCCGGGACTTTTTATTAAATAATCGCCCCAAGGAACACTCAATCCCACTTTTTTGAATTTCAAAATTTCTTCAGGAAGTCTTGCTGCCATTGCTGATTTTAGGATGTATTTCCATTTTTTGCCCGTAAAAAGCCATTTGTCTTCCAAAGAACCCAATCCAACGATGAGCCTTTGATCTAAAAAAGGTTCTCTGCATTCTATGGAAGCGCCCATTGTGCAACGGTCGTTTCGGTCGAGTAGTGAGCACAAATACGTATGTTGGTCAAAAAACAGTGCTTGTCGCCTCAAATTATTTGGATACAAGGCTTTGGCATCTTCCAGAATTTGTTTTCGGTATTCGTTTTTTGGCGAAGTTGTAATGCCAAAATTCTTTGCAATGTCTTTCGGATAAATATTCGAACCGTTATAAATCACTAAATCATCATTATTTTTTATTTGGGAATACCGAGCCAATTTTTCATAACGCGGTTTTGTCGTAAAATAATCCATGTGACCAATTGTCCCAATAGAATTCAGTAAAGACGGATATTTTAGCGCTTTGTATCTTACATAACCACCCATCAATTCGTCAGCGCCTTCACCGGAAAGCAACACTTTTACCGATGGTTTTGCCAATTCTGAAAGTGCTAAAATATGAGGTTCGCTCAAGTGCATAATGGGTTCGTCTTGAAAATACGTGGAATTTATCAATTTGTCAAAAAGAAGGTTATCTTCTAATTGCATCGTGTGAAAACCATAATCGAATTTCTCTGCCATTATTTTTGCCAAATGCGATTCGTTGTGTTCCTTTTCTTTGAAACCAATATTAAAAGTTTGTATGTCTTTGAAATTCTGCTGGTTTAGCGAAGCCAAAATCGAGGAAGAATCGAGTCCGCCGCTCAATAAAACTCCCACGGGAACATCACTGACCATTCGCAATTTTATGGAATCATCAAAAGTTTCCCGAAACCATTCGACAGGATTTTTGATTTTGGGTTGGTTTTGGATTTCTGTTTTCAAATCCCACCATTTTTCTGAAGTTGTTTTTCCACTTTCGTGAATAGTTAAAATGTGTCCCGGCAATACTTTTTTTACATTTTCATACAAAGTATTTTCGCCGGCAACAAACCGATTGAAAATGTATTCTTCCATTCCGTCTTGTGCTATTTTTAGCGGAACTCCAGCCGTAAAAAGCGCTTTTTGTTCAGAAGCGAAATAAAAAGTTTCGTTGTGAAACGAATAATACAAAGGCTTAACTCCCATTCTATCCCGAACGGCAATCAGTTTTCGTTCTCTCGTATCCCAAATGACAAAAGCAAACATTCCGTTGAGGCGATGGAGCATTTTTAGACCATAAAGTTGAAATAATTTCAATAAAACTTCGGTGTCGGAACTTGTTTTTATGTCAAATCCATTGCTTCGCAGTTCCGGATAAAAGTCCTTGAAATTGTATACTTCACCATTATAAACCAATACATAGCGAGCGTCATCCGAAAGAAACGGTTGGTGTCCGGCCGAGGAAACATCAATAACAGAAAGTCTTCGGTGACCCAAACCAATGTTGTTTTCTATGAACAAACCTTTATCATCAGGGCCACGATGTTCCAGCGAATCGCGCATTTTTGTCAGTGTGCGTTCGTCCACTTTTTTTTGTGATTGCAAATGCAAGATTCCATTAATTCCACACATAGTTAGTTGATTTTTGATGTGTTAATTAATTCGTGATACTTGTTCGCAATGATTTTCATATTGGTATTGTAATCGACATTTTCTTCTATAAATTTTCTGTTTTTTAAAACGGCAGCGTTTCGATATTCACTGTTTTCGAAAGCCCAAAGTAGTTCTTCGGCAAGCATTCTGGAATTGTCAATGGTTATTAATTGTCCGTTTTCTCGGTGTGTAATCCAACTTTGATTTCCCGGAATATCGGTTACAATAGGGTAACAATTAGAAGCCATTGCTTCAAATAAAGAAGCCGAAACGCCTTCGGTTATTGGCATACTGATATAAATATTGGAGTTTTGTAGCAATTCCGGTAATTCTGTATTTGGAATTCTTCCGGTGAAATTGACTTTTTTTTCGATGTTCATTTGTGTTGCCAATTCTTTCAATTTTGGAAGTAGTTTTCCATCGCCCACAATGGTAAGTTCAAAATCTATACCTTCTTGATTTAGGATTGAAAAGGCTTGAAGAATTATATCGTGACGATAATCGGATGTCAACGATCGAGTGACGATGGCATTAATTTTTGAAGGATTCGCCGTGTTTTTATTTGTAAATTTTGCCAAATCGATTCCTTTTGGCATAACCAAAACTTTTGTCATATCTACATTTGTAGCCTTCATCGAAATGGTCATTACTGAACCCCAAGCGTGAATTAAATCGGCTTTTTCGAATGCATAATGTTGAATATATTTTTTACAAGGCAATAAAATAGATTTTTCGGGCCACAAATCGGTTCTGCCTTGTTGTGCAACGGCTATTGGTTTTACTCCAGAAATTGCCGCAAGGAAACCATAACTGGTTGTTCTTTCTGCAATTACCATATCGGGCTCGTGTTGTTTTATTATTTTCCTGACTTGAAAATATCCTGTGCAAAATTCTATAAGTCGAAGAAAACGGCTGAAAAAAGTATGATTTGGTGTTTTTAATTCCCAAGTGATAATTTCGAAGTCGCCAAATTCTTTCAGACCATTCATCCAAGTTATTGCGTCGGCTCTATAAGTTTCGCCCAGAAAAAGTATCTTTCTTTTTGCCATTTATTGAATTATTCTTCGGAAGTTAAGGCACGATTGATAAAATCGTTCAAAGGTTTCAAAAGGATTAGTTTTTTGCTCATTGTTGTAACAAAATCTTCTTTTGTAACTTCGTCTATGTCGAATTTGTGGGTTGTTTCAAAGCTTTTTAATTTCAGAAATTCTATCGCAGGATGGTCTTTTTCGTAACCTCTTGGAGGTTTTTTTAGAACATTGGATTCATTTTTGTCAAAATCTCCAAATTCTTTTGTGAAATTTTTATTGTTGAGGATTTCTTCCAAATCTTCATAGAAATAAGCAATTTCTTTTCGCACTTTTTTTAAATCTTCGGCTTCGGGACAGTAGAATCCGCCGGCGATAAAACTGGCTCCTTTTTCGATATGAACATAATATCCGGAACGATTCCAACCTTTTACACCGCTTGATAACCAAATTCCTAAATGGGCTTTGTAGGGTGATTTGTCCTTTGAAAATCGAATATCACGATTGATTCTGAACGTGCAATGTTTGACTTCGAGCATTTCCAGCGAGGAATCGAGTGGTTTCATCACGTCAAGAAAATTACCCACTAATTGATGATAGTCTTTTTTGAAAACTTCATAACGCTTTTTATTGTCTAAAAACCAATCGCGATTATTGTTAGCTTTTAAATCTTCTAGAAATTTCAAGGAGTCTTTTGAAAGCATATTTTGTTGATTATAAAAGTTGTTTTTTCAAATCTTCTTCGCTGATAAACCCTGTATGTTTCCATTTTGCTTCTTTGTTTTTATAAATTAATAGCGTAGGAAGTTCTTGAATTTTCATTTCTTTAATCAAAGTTGGGTTCTCATCTGCATTCAATCTAATAATGACAACTTCGTCCGTTAATTCTTTTTGCATTTTATCAAGGTAAGGAGCCATTTTTTTGCAAGGCGCACACCATTCGGCATAGAAGTCAACCAAAACTTTTTTATCAGTATTTAATAATTCGGCATATTCCTGACTGCACACACCTATGATTCTGTCTGTTGGTTTAGATAATCCTTCGGCATCCCATTTTAATAGTCCGCCTTTCATATTATAGATAGTTGCAAACCCTAATTCTTCAAATTTATCGGCAGCATGAGGACTTCTACTGTTCGTTTTGCAATACACAAAAACGGGTTTTGTTTTGTCTAATTTTTCAATATTTGTCACAAAATCATCCTCTAGTATATCGATATTTACGGCATTGTCTAAATGTCCGGCTATAAATTCTTTGGCTGTTCTAACGTCTATAATTTGTGCATTTGGTGATGTGGCTAATTTCTCGTAAAAAGCCTTTGGACTAAGATTAGAAATGCTTTCTGAGTTTTGTCCTTTGCATGAAAAGATGGAAATAGATATAAATAAAATAAAAAATTGGGAAAGGAGTTTCATACGAATTGAAATTAAAAATTAAAGGGGCTAAAATAAGTAATTTCTATTTGTAATTTTGAAATATAAGATTAAAGAAATGCTAAATTTCTCTAATCGCATTTCTTTCCTTTGTAAATATTCAGTTTTCTGATTGATTTTTTTGTAGTACGCTACTTTTTTATGAATTTTAAAGTTTGCTGTGGATGATTTTTAAACATAACAAAATAAACGCCATTAGCCAGTTCAGAAATAGTAACTTGGTTTGTAGATGTCAGTTCTATTTCTTTTACTAAACCGCCTAAAGCAGTGTAAATGCTAATCGTTTCATTTTCTTGATTTTCGGGGCTAATGATTGTTATACTTTCTGAAGTAGGGTTTGGATAAATAAAATACGGATTAGTTGCGTTAAAATTCATAACAGACAATGGTTGCATGTCAATTAACACAAGTAATCCATCTGTGTTGTTTAGCAATATTGGAGTATCAAACAATAGCTCGGTGGTGTTGCCGACTTGATTTGTCGTAGAGGCTATGCTGTTAATTCCGGTATTGTTATATCGGTAAACAGTTATATTTTGAATATTTCCCCAATCGATATGATTTAGCGTTAGGCTATTTATGGTTGCTGTTGTGTTTTGACCTTGAATTCTTTCGGGGAAGACAAACAAAGCTCCTTTGTTGCCTATTTCAGTTTTGAAACTATGCTTTTCAATTGTGTTTGTGTTATTGACAATCGTTGCTGTCGGATTTACATTTGATAATTTTGTGTTTCCGAGATGATTGTATAAAAAAGTGTTGAAATAATCTACTGTTGTTACCGGATTGCCTGTATTCCAGCCAAAGTAATTTGTTCTTACTTCTTTTGAGGTAAATTGATTGTTTATTGCCCATTCTAAATAACGTGTTGTTGCAATACTTCCTGCAAAGGCTCCGTTGTCAGCAGTAGCTTGATTTATTCCAACTTCTTCGGTTGACCAAACACCTTGAATTCTACCTGTTCCAGTCCAATTTTTATAAGCTGTTATTGTCGATAACCAATCTGCTGTGCTTGCCGTTCCCATTGTATAATGAATAGTAATCAAATGAACTAAATCGTAAACTTTCATCCCTGATAATGAAGGAGCATTTGTGCCAACAATTTGATAATTTAATAAATCATTTAAGAATGTTTGAGCGGCTGGATTATGGGCATTGGTTAATGAGCCAAGACAAATTTTAATTCTTCCGGATTGTCCATACACATCTAAACTTGCTGCATCAATTGCTTCTACTGTTGGAGCTAAATAATTTTCAACATAATAGGGAATTATAAAATTGTCGTAATTGTAACCATTAATAAAAGGTTGACCTTGCCAGTAGCGGATTGTTTGACTATATGCAGGACTTGTTATTTCGTTTCCAATTTGCCAAAAAACTCTGTTTTCTGCATCGGGTAGTTGTGTTAGTTTTTTTGATTGTTCAAAGACAATGTTTTTCCATTTTACTCCATTATCTGCTTCAATCATATTCATAAAATTGATGACTTTTGTAGTGTCTCTTGCAGAAGCTAATCCACCTTCGAGTTGAAGAATATCAATAGATGTATCGAGCCCAGCTAAAATATCATAGCTGTTTTGTAAAGCCACCATATCTATTTGATAATCGATGGGATTCGTAATAAATAGTCCAAATTTATCTTTTGCATATTCTCTAGCCCAGCCACCCCAACTTGGTGCTACTCCGTTTGAATAATGCCAACCACAGTATTTTGTCCAATTATCAACGGATGTTGACTGTGCCTCAAGTTGAAGGCTAATCAGAACAATAATAAAATACAGGAATGTTTTTTTATATTTCATAAGGATTATCTTTTTTAAACTGTAATAAGTTGAAAAATTTTAATTTTTTTATCTACCTATTTTAGTGTGATACTATTATTTTACCCGAATTACCTAATTTTTTATGAATTTTAAAGTTTGATGTGGATGATTTTTAAACTTGGCAAAATAAACCCCATTCGCTAGTTCGGAAACATTAATTTGGTTTGTTGATGTAAGATCAATTTCTTTTACTAAACCGCCTAAAATAGTATAAATACTAACCGTTTCATTATCTTGTTTTTCAGGATTTATGATTGTTATATATTCTGAAACAGGATTTGGATAAATTACTATTTTATCTTCATTAATTTGTTCATTAAATCCAGTTGAAAGATTATCACAAACATCATAACTTGTAAAATTTAAATCAGCCCAACTATTAAAGTCAAGTAATATGTTGTTTATTGTGTTGTTTTGATATTCATATAACCAAGGCTCAATATAACGTATGCCAAGTTGCTTTGCTTGGATAAAAGCGTTTTCAATTAGACCATCTTGAAATCTTTCGGGTTGGCTTGATTTTGCAATAAGTTGTGCATATTTATCTCCTTGAAAATTCTGAAGTGTAGTTAATAAATTGGTTTGATAGGTCGTTTTACCCGATAACCACCATATTGCTGCCCCAACTCTTTGACATAAAGTAGCATCGTTATATAGATCGTTTATGATTGTTGAAGGGATAACATTTGAATTGTCAATATCGTGTACTTCGAAAGCTATTGCTTTGTCTGGAAATGAATTTGTATAGTAATAAGTCGTTTGTTTGGCTGCATTTATCCAAAGAGTTGGTGTAAAACCATTATTATACATTGTAGTCATATCAATTCCATTCAAATGTCCTTCATTTCCATTTGCAGTCATTTGTGTAACATAAACTAATGCTAATGAAGAATCATTCGCAAATTGATTGCCTAAAGCTGTAACCATTAAAGAAATTCTTTGTTGTACAATTGTGTCCCACCAAAGAGGTAATCTATAAGGTGTTATTCCTTGAAAAAGATAGTCAACATAAGGTACGTTATATGTATCGATAAGCCAAGCTGGAGTGCCAAGCCCACCACTTGCAATTGCCAAAGCATACTTTTTATTGTAAGACTTAATTGTGTTGATTTGATTTTGCAAACTTGTAAAATCAAAATTACCCGGTGAAGGCTCAATATCAGACCATTGAATTGTAATAAGTTGATACCTGTCTTGTGGATTTTGCAGAACAACTGTAGAAACACCTGGCCCAACACTTGCAGAACAACCTTTTGATTTGTAAATACTCTGTGCTTCAAGTTGAAGGCTAATCAGTACAAAAATAAAATATAGGAATGTTTTATTATATTTCATAAGGATTTTTCTTTTTGACTGAAATAATTTGAAAAGGTTTAATTTTTAGTCAACCTGATTTTAGGGTGTGCAATTTTTTTTTAGAATGACCGCTAACTAATAAATGTACAAATTAATAAGCGATTACAAGTTAAAAATTTTGTAAGTCTGATGAGTTGATTTGACAATATTTTCGGTTCGTTCCGGGTGTGTGTCAGAAATAAAAAGTTGTCCAAAAGTATCGCTGTTGACCATTTCGATTATTTTAGCAACACGATTTTCGTCTAATTTATCGAAAATATCATCAAAAAGCAAAATAGGTTTAAAACCACTTTGGGTTTTCAAAAATTCAAATTGCGCCAGTTTCAAGGCAATCAGAAATGATTTCTGCTGACCTTGTGAACCAAACTTTTTTATTGGATAATGATCAATTTCAAAAGACAAATCATCTTTGTGAATTCCAACGCTGGTATAATGCAAAGCCCTGTCTTTATTGATGTTTTCTTCTAAAAGTGTCAGTAAATCATTCTCGAATAAGTGACTTTCATAAACCAATTGAACCGTTTCCTGAGAACCCGTTATGGCTTGATGATGTGTATTGAAAATAGGAATAAATTGCTCGATAAATTCTTTCCTCTTTTCGAAAATATATTTCCCGAAAGCATCGAGTTGCTCATTATAAATAGAAAGCGTGTCAGTTTCAAAAACATAATTCAAAGCAAAATATTTCAACAAAGCATTACGCTGACTCATCACTTTTTGGTACTGAATGAGTTGTTTCAAATATTGGGAATCCAACTGCGAAATAACACTATCCATAAACTTCCGGCGAGTTTCACTGCCTTCAACAATTAAGTCCCGATCGGCAGGAGAAATAATAACCAACGGAATAAAACCCACGTGTTCCGAGAATTTATCATAGATTTTTCCGTTGCGCTTCAATATCTTTTTCTGTCCTTTTTTAAGACTGCAAATAATTTGTTCATTTCTTTCGTTGATTTCAAATTCGCCGTCAATGACAAAAAAATCTTCGCCGTGTTTGATATTTTGAACTGCAAGCGGATTAAAATAACTTTTTCCGTAAGACAAATGGTAGATTGCATCGAGCACATTGGTCTTTCCAATTCCGTTTTTGCCCACAAAACAATTTATTTTGTCCACAAATTCGAAACTTGCCTCAGAAAAATTCTTGTAATTAAATAATGAAATGGTTTTTAAATACATCTTAAGACTTGCTGGTATTGGGAATCTTCCTAATTTTGGACATTTTTTTTAAAGTGGGTGCAAATTATTGAAAAATATCGAAAAAAGAGGTTTTAGATTTGAATAAATATTATATTTTTGCCACTCACTAAATTAAAATTTAAATGGCTACTTATAACAAGAGAGGATATAAACCAGCGAAAGAAAAAGCAGTAAAAGAAGTTACCGAAGACATAAAAGTTCTTGAGAAAAACAGTAAAACAGCAGAAGTATTTTCAACATTAGATGCCACGGCGTCAAAAACAGAAGATTTTGTTGCCAAAAATCAAAAAATTATCATTGGAGTGGTTGGCGCCATTGCAATATTAACTGTAGGATATTTAGCATATCAAAAATTTATCGCAGCTCCAAAACAAGAAGAAGCAGCAACCGAAATGTTTGTGGCACAACAAAACTTTCAAAAAGCGACCGATGGAGTTGCCAGTGATTCCTTGTATAAATTATCGTTGAATGGTTCTGAAGGAAAATTCGGTTTTATAAAAATTGCAGACGAATATTCAGGAACCGATGCTGGAAATTTAGCTAATTATTATGCTGGTATTGCCTATTTGAATACCGGAAAATATACAGAAGCCATTGAGTATTTAGGCAAATTCAAATCAGAGGATATGGTTTTGAGTGCTTTGGCAAAAGGAGCAATAGGCGATGCTTATTCGCAGAATAACCAACCAAAAGAAGCTTTGGAAAATTATGTAAAAGCTGCCGAAGCCAATAAAAATGATTTTACCACACCACGTTTCTTGTTGAAAGCTGGAAAAACAGCTTTGGCGATGGGAAATAAAACCGATGCGTTAAAATATTTTACAGATATAAAAGACAATTTCGATGCTTCTCCGGAAGCTGCTTCAATTGATGCATTAATAGGATTAGCGCAGTAAATCAATTAAAAATTACGAATTAAAAATTAAAAATAAATTCGATAATTTTTAATTCGTAATTTTTAATTTTTAATTGAAAAAATGGCAACTATAAATAAAAACTTATCCGAATACGATAAAAATTCAATCCCAAACGCGAAAAATTTTCGGTTTGGGATTGTTGTTTCAGAATGGAATGACACTATAACCGAAGCACTTTGTTTTGGTGCTGTCACAGGGCTTTTAGAAAATGAAGTGCCTTCAGAACACATCATTCGTTGGAATGTACCGGGAAGTTTTGAATTGATTTATGGAGCCAAAAAAATGCTACAAACCCAGAATGTCGATGCTGTAATCGCGATTGGCTGTGTGATTCAGGGCGAAACCAAGCATTTTGATTTTGTGTGCGAAGCCGTTTCCCAAGGCATAAAAGACTTGAATGTAGGAACCGATATTCCAGTTATTTTTTGTGTTTTGACTGATAATACTATGCAGCAATCCATAGACAGAAGTGGCGGAAAACACGGAAACAAAGGTACAGAAGCGGCTATTGCCGCCATAAAAATGGCTTATTTAAGACATCAGGCTTCGTTTAGTCACCAACTTAAAAACCAACAATTATTGACAACCGGACCATTGCAAATTGAAGGGTTGAAGATGATTGAAGAATAGAAAATATATTTAAAATTACAAAGCCTATACTATTCAATAGATAGTATGGGTTTTTTGTTTTTTTATGAATAATTTAGGTAGTAATCCCAATAGAATTTCCTTAAATTTGCTCACTTCAGTTTTTAACTGAACACCAATTACTGAACACTGAACACTAATAAAATGTCGAGTATCATTCAATTACTTCCGGATCACGTTGCTAATCAAATTGCCGCAGGAGAAGTCGTTCAGCGACCAGCTTCCGTAGTGAAGGAATTGCTTGAAAATGCCGTTGATGCCGGAGCAAATGACATTAAATTAATCCTGAAAGACGCCGGAAAATCCTTGGTTCAGGTTATTGACAACGGACAGGGAATGAGCGTCACCGATGCGCGTTTGTGTTTTGAACGTCACGCCACTTCAAAAATTCGTCACGCCGAAGATTTGTTTTCTCTGCAAACCAAGGGTTTTCGTGGAGAAGCATTGGCATCGATTGCTGCGATTGCCCATGTAGAAATGAAAACTAAGCAAAATCAAGAAGAACTGGGAACGCATATCGTGATTGAAGGCAGTAAGTTTGTCTCGCAGGACGTGGCGGTTTTGCCAAAGGGAACTTCTTTTGGAGTCAAAAATTTATTTTTCAATATTCCGGCTCGTCGTAATTTCTTGAAGTCAGACACAGTGGAATACCGCCATATCATTGATGAATTTCAACGTGTGGCTTTGGCACATCCGCAAATCTATTTTACATTTTATCATAACGGAAGCGAAATGTTTAATTTGCATCCTTCGAGTTTGAGGCAGCGTATCGTGAATATTTTTTCGGGTAAAACCAATGAAAAATTGGTTCCCGTTAACGAAGAAACCGAAATTGTGAACATTCAAGGATTTGTCTGCAAACCCGAGTTTGCCAAGAAAAATCGCGGCGAACAGTTTTTCTTTGTCAATGACAGATTCATAAAAAGTGGTTATTTGCATCACGCCGTGATGGCAGCTTATGACGGACTTTTGAAAGATGGTGCGCAGCCGAGTTATTTTTTATATTTAACGGTTCCGCCAAATACTATCGACATCAACATTCATCCCACAAAAACCGAAATAAAATTTGATGACGAACACGCTTTATATGCGATTTTGCGGTCTTCGATTAAACACAGTTTAGGGCAATTTAATGTGACTCCAGTTTTAGATTTTGAGCGTGATGCCAATTTAGATACACCTTATTATTACAAAGATGTAGAAGGAGCAACGCCAACGATTCAAATTGATAGCAGCTTCAATCCGTTTTCGGAAGAAGAAAAGCCAAATAGGCATTTTGCCAATTACAAAAAGACGGAATCTCCTGCAAATTGGGAAAGTTTATATGTAGGATTAAAACAGGATTCAGGGGAAGTTGAAGCGAGTACTTTCGAGAATGATGCCGTAACTTCGTCGTTATTCGATAACGAAGATGTGGAGCAAGTGGTTCATAAAACCTACCAAATCCATAAAAAATACATTGTAAATCCCATAAAATCAGGAATGATAATTGTGGATCAGCAACGAGCACATCAACGTATTTTATACGAACAATTCCTGACGAATATCACGGTCAATTTGGCGTCAAGCCAGCATTTGTTGTTTCCGTTGCATTTGTATTTTTCCAATGGAGAAATGCAATTAATAAAAGAATTAAAGCCTTCGTTGACGAATACCGGTTTTGTTTTTGAGGAAACAAACGAAGACAATGTGGTCATTTCAGGATTGCCAGTCAATGTTTCCGAAAGTGAAGCTTCGCTGGTTTTAGAACAATTAGTAAGCGATTTACAGGACGGAATTCCGGAAAGCAGTTTTAGCCAGAATGACACCATTGCCAAATCTATGGCTCGAAGTTTGGCCGTAAAAACGGGAACTTATTTAACCGAAAAAGAACAGGAAAACTTGGTAAACGGACTTTTTGCCTGTAAGGATCCCAATGTTTCCCCATTTCAAAAACCCACTTTCATCACGATGCGTGTGGAAGATTTAGACAAAAAATTTGCATTATGATGAATATCACGCCAGTTGTTAAGCAACTATTGATTATTAATATTCTCTTTTTTATTGGATCTCAGCTTGTGCCGGTATCTTATGATTTATTTGCTCTTTACTATCCTGAAAGCAGTAATTTCAAGGTTTGGCAATTTTTTACCCATATGTTTATGCATGCACCATTTCCAAACGTGGCACATATTTTATTTAATATGTTTGCGCTGTATTCCTTTGGAAGTGCGTTGGAACATTTTTGGGGTGGAAAAAAATTCTTGTTTTTCTATATTTCTTGCGGATTGGGAGCAGCAATACTTCATTCGGCCGTGAATTATTTTGAAATTCATTCCTTATTATCGGAAGTTGCGAGCTTGAATTTAACTCCATCAGAAATTCAAAAATTATTAAATGCCGATTATGCTACTCTTTTCGATGAAAAAGGTCAAATGATGGCTGGTGAAATAAATACTATTTTAGAAAGAGTTCATTGCACACAGCAACAATTTAACGCTATTGGCGAAGCATCAATGATTACAAAATCAACGGTAGTCGGGGCTTCGGGTGCAATTTATGGATTATTGGTTGCTTTTGCCTTTATGTTTCCCAATGCTGAACTGGCATTAATGTTTATTCCTATCCCAATAAAAGCAAAATATTTTGTTCCTGGAATATTGGCAATCGATTTGTTTTTAGGATTCAAAGGAGGTTCTATTTTTGGCGCAGGAAGTACGGGAATTGCCCATTTCGCACACGTTGGAGGAGCATTAACCGGATTTTTAATGATGTGGTATTGGAAGAAAAATCAGTTTAACAGGAATCGTTGGAGTTAGCCCCCTAACCCCCGAAGGGGGAATTGTAACCACATAAAAATAATGAAAATAAATAACAAATAATTCTCAACTTCCTAACCGAATTAATAATTCCCCCTTCGGGGGTTAGGGGGCTTCAAATCTAAAATGGCTAGTATTATAGACGACTTGAAATTGCATTATAAATTTGGTGGAATAGCCCAAAGGT
>DZAU01000008.1:11662-15228 GCA_022729635.1 Flavobacterium psychrophilum | reverse complement strand
TAAACAATAAACAATAAACAATAAACAATAAACAATAAACAATAAACAATAAACAATAAACAGTAATGAAAAACCTTTCGTGGTTTAATAAAGTAATGTTTTTTTTGAATATAGTGCTTACTGTATCGACTTTTGTTGCATATCTTTTACCTTTTTTGGCACCAACACTTTTCCCTATTTTATCCGTGCTTACTTTGTTTATGCCTTTGTTTTTTATATTTAACGGATTGTTTTTTATCTATTGGGGAATTCAGTTTAAGAAGCGAATGATTTTATCTGGTTTGGTGCTTTTAATGGGGATTACTTTTATCAATAAATTCTATAAATTTTCTGCAAAGGAGTATCCCGAAAACGAGAAAGATTTTACGGTTATGAGTTATAATGTTCGTTTGTTGAATGTGTTTAAATGGATCGATAGAGAGGATGTTCCTGATAATATTCTGACTTTTATAAATGACAAAAATCCCGATATATTATGTATTCAGGAATATTCTAATTCTGCCAATATTGATCTGAAAGTGTATCGCCACAAATACATTTTGATGGAAGGAAATCAAATTAAAACTGCTCAGGCCATTTTCTCGAAATTTCCCATTATAGATCAAGGAAATATTGTGTTTCCAAATTCAAACAACAATGTTGTTTATGCCGATATCAAAAAAGGAAAGGACATCATTAGGGTTTATAATATGCACCTTCAATCCATTAAAATTTCACCGGATGTTACCGAAATAAATGATAATATTGACGCTATCAATCAAGGAAAATCACAGCGACTTTTCAATAGAATAAGCAAAGCTTTTATGCAACAACAGCATCAAGCCGAGCTGTTTAAGGCGCACAAAAATGATTGTCCGTATCCCATTATTATTTGTGGGGATATGAATAACAGTGCCTTTTCGTATGTGTATCGAAATATAAAAGGAAAATTAAAAGACAGTTTTGAAGAAGCGGGAAAAGGTTTTGGAGCGACTTATAAGTTTAAATATTATCCTGCCAGAATCGACTATATTTTTGCCGATGAAAAAATGACGGTCAAAAAATTTGAAAGTTTTCCTGAATTCGAAAACTCTGATCATTATCCTATTATGGCAAAATTGTCAATGGAATAGTATTTACAATTTTGTCATTCTGACGCAGGAAGAATCTCAACAAACGTGAGCAACTGATGAGATTTCTCCCGCTGGTCGAAATGACAAATAAAAATAATTTACTCAGGTTTTTTAAGGATTAATGGGAATTAGCCTCTGATTTTTTAAATAATCCAACGCATATTTTCCTTCGTTGAACAACAAATCTAACACACTCAAATTATTCAAAAAACCGTGTTTGTCGTCAAAAACTTGGGTGTAAACTTCAAATTGGGAATCGTCTTTTTTTCCGTTTGCCAAAAATCTAAAATCCAAAATAGTATTTGAATCTACTTCGTGAAAATATTCGGTTGTAGTTTCATATTCGAGTTTCATCCGCAGACATTTAGAAACAAAATCCATTGTTTCAAAATTCAAATCCATCAAGAAACTGTGTTTTTTTTCGAAAATCGGACGAATTTCATCTTCAAAGTATTCGAAAAATGGAGAAGTTCTATAAGCGGCTTCCAATGATTTAAAATGCTGCTTTTGCCAGTCGAAAGCCGTTTCAATTTTTACATCTTTCGTTTTTTGATGACGACTTTCAATCGAATGTTTTACAGGAATATTCAACAACTGAATCCCGTTCGGACTGTAAATATAAGTACGATTCCTGTTGGTTTGCTTCTGGTAATTGTCTTCCATTTCAAATACAATTTTTTCCGATTGAGCCATTGCAACAAAATGACTAATCGAAGGAAAGTAGGTGGGATGAAATAAGCCCTCTAAACCCCGAAGGGGGAATTCCTCGATAGGATTGGAATGGGTCATTTTATTTTCATTTCTAAAATTGGCATATTTTTCATTTAGTTTCAGGTTTAAACTTGAAACCTGAAACTTGAAACTTTTTAATTAACTTTTCTCTCTTTTCTTTTTTTCCAAAAATACTCACCCACAAAGAAAGCCACTAGCGCAATCAAGAAAAATTTAAAGTAGGATTGTGGTTGTCCGTCACCGCCAACTGTGGTAAACAAACGTTCCCAACGAATTTTCCAGTCTTTTTTTGGGCCATTAATTCCGTCAATACTCATCCAGATAAATACGGGTTTTCCCACGATGTGATCTCCGGGAACATAACCCCAATAACGGCTGTCCTCAGAGTTGTGACGATTGTCTCCCATCATCCAATAATAATCTTGTTTGAAGGTATAAGTATTTGTTTTTACCCCGTTGATGTAAATATCGCTACCCTTAATTTCTAGTTTATTTTTTTCGTATTCGGTTATGATTCGGCTGTAAAAAGGCAAAGTAATCATATTTAGCGCAACCGTTTTTCCTTCTTCAGGAATGTATATTGGACCAAAATTATCACGATTCCATTTATGGATATGTGGGAAAATGCCATCTTCAACATCTTTCGAAATTATTCTTGTTACAGAAGTAATTCCGGGAACATTTTTTAATCTTTCGGCTCCTTCAAATGTCAAAGCACTCACAAATAAAGTATCTCTTTTGTCGCTCATAAAACCAGCACCATCGGTGACATTCATATCTTTAAATAAATATTCAAAATCAATAGCTGTTTTTCCGTCTAAAGCAATTTTGTATGAATATTGCGGTTTTGCTCTTTCTGGCAAAGCCAAAATTTTACCATTAATATAAACGATTCCGTCTTTTATAGACAAACTATCCCCCGGAATCCCAACGCAACGTTTCACATAATTTGATTTTTTATCAATTGGTTTATCAACGTGTCTTCCTGAAGGATCTCTAAAAAAGTAAACGGTGTCAACAGGCCAGTTGAAAACCACAATATCATTATTTTTAATTTTTTGGAAAGCGGGAAGTCTAAAATATGGGAGTTGCGGCCAACTTAAATAAGACTTCCTTTTGAGCAACGGAATGGTATCGTGAACCATTGGTAAAGCCACAGTCGTCATTGGGACTCTGGCACCATAATTCATTTTACTCACAAACAAAAAGTCGCCAACCAATAATGATTTTTCCAATGATGAGGTTGGAATCGTATACGGTTGAAGAAAATAAGTGTGCACAAATGTGGCTACAATTATTGCAAAAAGTAAGGAACTTATGGTATCAGCAGTTTTGTTATCAGGATTTAAACTTCGGTCAGTTATGTAATTTAATTGCTGCGTATAATTGACATAGTAAATATATAAACCAAAAGTTGCTATTCCTAAAAATGTGTCTAATGAAGAGCGTTTTCCAAAGCTTCTCAAGGTTTCGACCCAAATAACCGGAAACATAATCAGGTTGATAATAGGAATGAAAAGCAACAATGTCCACCAAGTGGGACGACCTATAATTTTCATCAAAATGATGGCATTATATACCGGAATTGCAGCTTCCCAGCGTTTTCTGCCAGCAGCTTCATATAATTTCCAAGTTCCTGAAAAGTGAATTATTTGTATAATCAGGAAAAATACAAACCATTGATATAGTGTCATAAGATTTACGATATTAGATTTACGATAT
>DZAU01000008.1:0-11562 GCA_022729635.1 Flavobacterium psychrophilum | reverse complement strand
AGATTTACGATATTAGATTTACGATATAAGTTTTTTTATATAAGTTTTTTGATGTTTTTAAATTCGTATATCGAATATCTAATCTCGTATATTCAATACATCTTTCATTGTAAAAACTCCGTGTTTCCCGACAATCCATTCGGCTGCAATGACTGCGCCAAGGGCAAAACCATCGCGATTATGAGCCGTATGTTTTATTTCAATTGAATCGACTGTTGAATTGTAAGTTACGGTATGCGTTCCAGGAACATTTTCAGTTCTTATGGCTTCTATGTGAATTTGCTTTAGCTCTGGATTTTCCAATGTCCAACTCGAATAATCACTGTTTTCAATCACTCCTTTTGCCAATGAAATTGCGGTTCCGCTTGGTGCATCGAGCTTTTGGGTATGATGAATTTCTTCTATTTCTACTTTATAAGAATCGAATTTCGACATCATTTTTGCCAAATATTCATTAAGTTCGAAGAAAAGATTTACTCCTAAACTAAAGTTGGAACTAGAAATAAAAGCACCATTTTTTTCTTGGCAAAGCGCCACCATTTCGTCATAACGATTTAACCAACCCGTTGTGCCGGAAACTACTGGAACATTGGCATAAAAACAGCTTGAAATATTTTCTACGGCAACCATTGGAACACTGAAATCAATGGCAACATCGGCATTCGAAAGTCCTTCAAAAGTATTGAACTCGTCTTTTTTCAAAACAATTTCGTGACCTCTTTCAATGGCAATTCTTTCGATTGTTTGTCCCATTTTTCCGTATCCTAAAAGTGCGATTTTCATTTGTTTTATTCTAAAAATTATAATTAAATGTTAGTCCTACATTTGTCTTAGATGTTACACCATTCAAATATAAATCTGGTTTTACCGATAAATTTTCGTTGACATTAAATTGTATCAATGCAGCGTCAACATTGGCATCAATGATATTTAAAACATAAAAACCAACCACAAATAAGGCTGATAAATCACGGTTGCGTTGATAAAATTTCTGGGCAGAAATTAATTGTTCATCGTTATAAAAGCTAAATTCATCGTCATTAAAAC
The DNA here is from genome assembly GCA_022729635.1 of Flavobacterium psychrophilum. Classification (GTDB taxonomy): domain Bacteria; phylum Bacteroidota; class Bacteroidia; order Flavobacteriales; family Flavobacteriaceae; genus Flavobacterium; species Flavobacterium psychrophilum_P. The sequence continues at coordinate 10,515 of DZAU01000008.1, read as the reverse complement.
CTTCTAACCTTCGTTTGTATGCATCACGGTACTGATTATAACTTTTGTTGCTGTCGATATAATAATAAAGGCTGACTCCAATGGCTCCGTAAACGATGGGGATTTTCCAATATTTCTTGTTATAAGCTTGTCCTAATCCCGGTAAAATAGCCGAATAAAAAGCCGCTTTTGCCGGTGTCAATGGGTCAATTTCATTCGATTTCACAGTGTCTTTTGCTATCAGGATGTCATCAGTTTTCTTTTGAGAAAAAATGGATGTGTTTCCTATAACAAAAAAGAGAAGGACTATGAAAAAAACTTTATTCACTACTCTTTTATTAGTTTAATAATTCTTTTGAAGTCTTCTTCTGATTGAAACGGAATGGTGATTTTGCCTTTGCCGTTTCCTGCAATTTTCACCTCTACTTTTGTTCCAAAATAATTGTTGAACGTGTTTTTTTGTGTATCGGCAATTTCAAATGAGTGAGCTTTTGGCTTGCCGATAGCCTTTGGTTTTAAACTTTCCTGATAATTTTTCACCAAGGCTTCAGTATCACGAACCGAAAGATTCTGACTCACTATTTTTTGATAAATATCGGCTTGAACATCTTGATTTTCGATGTTGATAATCGCTCGACCGTGACCCATACTGATAAAACCATCTCTAATTCCGGTTTGAATGATGGGATCTAATTTTAAAAGTCTCAAATAATTAGCAATTGTCGAACGTTTTTTTCCCACACGTTCGCTCATTTGTTCTTGTGTGAGTTGAATTTCATCAATCAATCTTTGATAGGAAAGCGCAATTTCTATTGGATCTAAATCGTGGCGTTGAATATTTTCGACCAATGCCATAATCAAGGATTCGTTATCGTTTGCAATTCGAATATAAGATGGAATAGTGGTCAATCCCACTAAAATCGAGGCGCGAAGACGTCGTTCACCCGAAATTAATTGGTATTTATTGAAGTCTAATTTTCGAACTGTAATGGGTTGAATTACTCCTAATTCCTTGATGGAAGAAGCTAATTCACGCAAAGAATCTTCGTTGAAATTACTTCTTGGCTGAAACGGATTGATTTCGATTGCATCAATTTCAAGCTCAATAATATTCCCGACAACTTTGTCGGCATTTTTATCGCTTGCTGATTTAATATCGTTCTCCGGATCTTTCAATAAGGCCGATAATCCTCTTCCTAATGCCTGTTTTTTTATTGCTTGTGCCATACAACTTATTTGCTGTTTTTCTTTATAATTTCGTGAGCTAATTGTAGGTAATTGTTTGCTCCTTTGCTTGTGGCATCATAGTTTATAATGCTTTCGCCAAAACTTGGAGCTTCACTCAATTTCACGTTTCTTTGAATAATAGTTTCAAAAACCATATCGTTAAAATGTTTCTGAACCTCTTCGACTACTTGATTTGATAAACGCAATCTCGAGTCAAACATGGTCAGAAGCAATCCTTCAATATCTAAATCTGGGTTGTGAATTTTTTGAATGCTTTTTATCGTGTTCAATAATTTGCCCAAACCTTCGAGTGCAAAATATTCGCATTGAATAGGAATAATAACCGAATCGGCAGCTGTCAAAGCATTCAACGTAAGTAAACCCAATGATGGCGCACAATCTATAATAATATAATCGTACTCGTCTTTGATGTTTTCCAATGCTTTTTTGAGCATATATTCTCGATTTTCCTTATCAACCAATTCGATTTCGATAGCAACAAGGTCAATATGTGAAGGAATAACATCTACATTTGGCGCCGAGCATTTCAAGACAGCTTCTTTTGGCGTGTTGCTATGTTCAATGATTTGATAAGTTCCAATCTCAACGTTGTTGACATCAATACCTAATCCCGAACTCGCATTGGCTTGCGGATCTGCATCAATCAATAATACTTTTTTTTCTAAAACACCTAATGATGCTGCCAGATTTACTGACGTTGTGGTCTTTCCAACACCACCTTTTTGATTCGCAATCGCAATGATTTTGCCCATTTATTTTTCTAAATTTTGAACGGTAAAAATACAATTAATTATGGTTTCTGAAAATCTATTTTGTTAACATTTGTTACCGTTTGATTGGCAGTTAGTTTTCAGGAAATTGTTCTAATGGTTTTACAAGTTTCGTGGTCAACTTTTTAAATATTTTAAACTATTTAAATCGCTTATTGATAATGACTGGATTTAGCAATACATTTACCACTAGAAATTTTAATTCGCAACAGAATATTTTAGAATGACTTTTGCCATCATCACTTATGTTCCGCATATTCTTGAGCAAAACTGCTATTTTGCTTACGCACCTTATGTTCGTGAAATGAATATTTGGATAAAAAATGCTGACAATGTGCTCCTTGTTGCTCCAAAATCTGAATCTGGCAAAACGCCAATCGAAACCAATTATAATTATAATCGCATTGAATTTGTCGCTATAGAAAGTTTTGATGTCTTGAGTTTAGGTGCTCTTTTTAAAGCGATACTGAAAATTCCTAAAATTTGTTGGCAGATTTATTCCGCAATGCAAAAAGCAGATCATATTCATTTGCGATGTCCGGGAAATATTGGTTTGTTGGCGAGTTTGGTTCAAATTGTATTTCCCAATAAAATAAAAACAGCCAAATATGCCGGAAATTGGGACTCAAAATCAAAACAACCATTAAGTTATCGACTTCAAAAGTGGATTTTGAGCAATACTTTTTTAACCCGAAATATGCAAGTTTTGGTTTATGGTCATTGGGAAGGAAGTTCTAAAAACATTAAGCCTTTTTTTACTGCAACTTATAATGAAACTGATAAATCGCCCATTATTCCTAAAGATTTGCAACGTCAAATTAATTTTATTTTTGTGGGTGCTTTGGTGTCAGGTAAAAACCCGTTGTACGCCATTCAATTGGTTGAAAAATTATATAAAAAAGGTCACGATGTTGCACTGGCTTTGTATGGAGAAGGAGTAGAGAGAAAAAAATTGGAACACTATATTAGCCAAAATAATTTAGAAAACATCATTTCATTGGAAGGAAATCAAACTCAGGAAACGGTAAAAGTCGCCTACAAATCCAGTCATTTTGTGCTATTGCCATCGGAAAGTGAAGGTTGGCCAAAAGCAATTGCCGAAGGAATGTTTTGGGGCTGTGTTCCTGTGGCAACAACCGTTTCTTGCGTTCCGTTTATGCTCGATTATGGCAAAAGAGGCGTTTTGTTAGACATGAAATTGGAAAAAGATATTCTTGAATTGGAAATACTTTTAAAAAACAAAGCCGATTATCAGAGCAAAAGCCAAAAAGCCAGCGATTGGTCGAGAAAATACACATTGGATGTTTTTGAAGCCGAAATTAAAAAATTACTGCAATCATGAGAATTATTCAAATTATTGATTCCCTTGAAGCGGGCGGAGCGGAGCGAATGGCGGTAAATTATGCCAACGCGCTTGCCGAAAAAATCGAGTTTTCCGGATTAGTGGCAACACGAAAAGAAGGATCGCTTTTGAATCAGATAAGTAAAGAGGTTTCTTATCTTTTTTTGAATAAAAAAACCACGATTGATTTAAAATCCTTATACAAATTGAGAAGATTTGTAGTAGAAAACAAGGTAGAAATTGTTCATGCCCACAGCACTTCTTTTTTTCTTGCTTTTTTGTTGAAATTAGTCTATCCAGGAGTGAAATTAATTTGGCACGATCATTATGGCGACAGTGAGTTTTTGTCTAAAAGACCTTTGTTGGGTTTAAGAATAATTCTTCCATTTTTCAACGGAATTATAGCCGTAAACCAACAACTGAAAAGCTGGGCTGAGCAAAAAATTAATTTCAAAAATGTGGTTTACGTGCCTAATTTTCCTTCACAGGGAAACAATGTTTCAGCACAGACAATTTTGCAGGGAATTCAAGGAAAACGAATAGTTTCTTTGGCTAATTTAAGAGCTCAGAAAGATCATTTTTTATTGTTGGAGGTTGCTAAAAAAATAAAATTATCTCATTCTGAATGGACATTTCATTTGGTTGGAAAAGATTTTGAAGATGATTATTCCAGAAAAATAAAAGCTGCAATTTTGGATAATAATTTAAAAAAAACGGTTTTTATTTATGGTTCTAGAGAAGATGTAAAAAACATACTCGAGCAGTCAACTATTGGTATTCTGACTTCTCAATCAGAAGGTTTGCCGGTGGCTTTGCTTGAATATGGTTTACATGAAAAACCGGTTGTAGTAACTAAAGTTGGCGAAATCCCGCTGTTGATTCAGGACGGAGTTAATGGTTTTATTGTTGAATCAGGGAATTCAGAATTATTCTATGAAACTTTGGTAAAATTGATAGAAACGGATATTTTTCGTTCCAGTCTTGGAAATGAACTTCAAAAAACTATTGCCAATAATTACTCTCAGAAAGCCGTTGTACTACAGTATTTAAATTGGATAGAAAATAGTATAAAATGAAAAAGAATGGCTTAATTCTATTGCTTTCAGCTTTTTCATTCCGACGTAGGAGGAATCACATAAACGAGCCTATTCGCCGTGGCGAAAGTAACTAATGAGATTCCTCCTACGTCGGAATGACAACAATACCAATAAAATCGGATTCAAATAAATGCTGTATTAATTAGAACATAGCCAAAAGAATTATTTTTATATCTCAATTTAATCCTATTTTTTGTTGGGTTGTTGAGGTTCAAGCCTTTATTTATCATTTGAAAATTAACAAGAAAAACATTCTGGTAAATTAGTTTAACCGATAAGAGCTGTTGGTTATCGATTTTTTATTGATTTCATCGGGAGTTTATGTAGATTTGTTTTTTATTTTAGAAACAGTAACAATTAAGCCATGAATAAGAAAGGCAAAATACATTTTGAAGTCTCAGAGCGAAAAATTTTGCTTAGGGTTTTCGATGTTGTTTTTGTTTTAATAGCCTTGTATTTTGTTGGAAATTTCTTTGATGTTGAATATCTAGTAGCTTCAACAAATACTATTTCGCATGTATTGGCCATTACGTTTTACCTCAATATTATAGGAACGGTATTCGAAATGTATAATCTTCAGGTAGCCAGCAATCAATTTCAGGTAATGAAAAGTGCTATTCTTACCGCCTCAACCACGGTTTTATTTTACTTATTGACACCGATTTTCTCGGCAGAATTGCCCACAAACAGACTGCAAATTTTAGTGTTTTATTTTACATTGCTTTTGGCCTTAGTGCTGTGGAGAATCTTTTATGTCAAGTTTCTGGCATCTAATCGATTTGTGCAAAACGTGATATTGGTTTGCGAACGTGATCGGGTAGAAGAATTAATTCTGGGACTTGAAAACTCTGATCCACATTATAGAATTGTAGCCTATGTAAATTCTAAAAAAGTCAATAATGATCTTTTCGAATACCATTTTGTGCAACCTGTAGGGACTGATGATTTAGTTTCCTTTGTCAATGATAATAATTTATTCGAAATTGTTGTTGCTACACAAAAAGCAAAAGATATTACTGTTGAATTATATCAAAAATTACTATATCTATTAGAATCAGGAACAACAATTAGAGAGTACACCCAAGTCTATGAAGATAAAACCCAGCGTATTCCCGTGCATCATATAACCAAAGATTTTTATAAGTTTTTCCCATTTAACAGAAGTAATAACAACCAATTGTATTTGCTCAATGCCAGAATAATGGAAATATTGTTTTCTACTATCGGACTTTTGATTGGGGTTTTATTAATTCCTTTTATCCTATTGGGAAACGCCATTGGCAATCGTGGAAAATTATTTTATACTCAAGAACGTGTGGGTAAAAATGGCACGATATTTCAAATACTCAAGTTCAGAACAATGATTACTGATGCGGAGAAAGAAGGAGCTGTTTTTTCGAGTCCAAATGATCATCGTGTTACCCTTTTTGGAAAATTTATGAGAAAAACCAGAATCGATGAAATTCCTCAATTCCTCAATATTTTAAAAGGAGATATGGCAGTTATTGGACCAAGACCAGAACGTCCTTTTTTTGTTAAGGAAATCGCTGGTATAATGCCTTTTTATGAAACCCGCCACGTCATAAAACCCGGACTTACCGGCTGGGCTCAAGTTAATTATTCTTATGGAGAATCTATTGATGACAGTTTGATAAAGCTACAATATGACTTATATTATATCAAGCACCGAAGCATTTTTCTGGATTTGAATATTGCCGTTAAAACCATTAGTACGATTTTGTTTTATAGAGGGCAATAATTACACAATTATCGGAATCCTTTTGCTGTACTTAACGGCTATTTTTGTCAATAGTATTATACTGGTTATCACAAGCGGCAACACAATCAATAAATGTATTTTATTTATCATGATAATAAGATAAATAGCCATTAGAAGAATATTTAACACTGATAAATTGATAATCCATTTTCTGTTTCTCTTGAATATAAAGTATAACAAAACCAAAAGCGCAGGGTTAAACAGCAGTATATTATAATTATTTGCTAATTCTTCGTGTAAAGAATAAAACCCCACGAAAGTGAATAAAACCCCAAACAATCCCATTATTAAAAGATAAAATTGGTCTATAATTTTGTTGTTTAGTATAAGAATGAGTGCAAGAAATAAAACAAAAGTGTATAAATTATCCCACCAAGGTTTAGGTGATTCTTTTTTGAATTCCAATAAAGTTTTGCTTTCCTTGCAAAGCAAATGATTTTCAAATTGTATTAGCTTTAAACTTTTATGAAGTTCCAATGGCAAAAAGATTCGGGTGCCGTATTCATCTACTTTTTTGCCAAAAATGATGCTCGTACCCAGTTTTTCATAGAAAGAATTGTCAAAATAGGGATACAAAATGCTTCTATATGTTTTATCTGTATCGCTTTTTTTAGCAATGATATTCGATTCCAAAGTTTTATTCAGAATTTCCACCACCATCGAAGTGCAGTTTTTATCAATAAATTTATAGGTATAATGACTTTCTCCTGAAGACATTGCAGTATTCAAATTGTCAAATAATTTTTGTTTGTAAACCAACGGAATAATTAATTCCTGCTCATAAACACTTCTCTGCTCATAAGTATATTGATACATAAAGTCAGAAAAAGAATGAGCAACAGCAAAATATTGTAAATCTCCCTTAGTGAATTTTGCTACAAAATTTGGCGTCGAAAAATCAAAAGCACCATAATTATAAACCACATCCAGATTGTTCTCTGAGTCCGTAATTCGAATGGCTGTATGGCCAAAAAGCGAATACGATTCATTGCCTGTGTCGCAAGTAATGACGCTTGCTCGTGCATTTTTTGATAAAAAATTGGTCTGTCCAAAACTGCTCATTGAAACAATCAATAGTGTTAAACCAACTATTTTTTTTAATGATGATGCATTCATTTCTAGATATTTTAAAAGGATAAAATCAATTTCTAAAAAGCCCTAAATCTATTTTTACCGAAAAAATATTCGAATACAAAGCGGCACTTTGATTTCCTAAATTAGTCAGCGCATAATCAATTTGGATGCCTTTATATTGAAATCCCAAACCAATATTCGGCTGAAAACCTACTTTTACAGAATTGTCTATTTGCTGTATGTTTTGAAAATTTCCCACACCGGCACGCAAGAAAACCAAGTCGGTGTAACCAAATTCAAATCCTAATGCGGGATCAATACTCACAAAATCTGTCGAAAGAACATCGTTGGTTTTGGCAAACTGCATATTGATATTGGCTGCAGCCAAAATGCTATAATCATAACGAACAATAAACTTTTTGGACAAACCCAATTGGGCTTTTGGAGCAGTAATTTCGGTGCTTTCCGGCAATTCCTGATTTTGACCTGGAATGGCATCTGCAATTTTTTTGTATTCGGCTTCGTCAATGCTCCAAACATTATAAGTCGTCGTGATATCTCGAATCATTAAGCCAAATTTCCAGTCGTTTTTTTCGAATTGTAATCCGGCATCAAAACCAAAACCCCAAGAACCGGCAAATTCCCCGATAATTCTTCGAATTACTTTGGCATTAACACCATATTGAAATCCAGGAATTTGCAATTTTCGAGCATACGAAAAAGTAACCCCATAATCGGCAGTCGAAAAAAGGCTGATACGATTGTAGTCAATATTGCCTTGACTGTCAATCAATTCGGTCGTATTGAGAATATCATCAACTCCAAAACGAATTAGGGAAATGCCCCAAGCACTGTCATCATCAATGGTATTCGCATAAGCAATATAGTCGTATTGGGCAATATTGGCAAAATAATTAGCGTGCATCAAAGACATTTGATGGTCTTCGAGATGAACCAATCCCGCGGGATTCCAATAACCGGAATTCACATCATTAGTGCTTGAAGTGACTGCATTTGCCATTCCTAACGCCGCAGCATCGACTCCAATATTCATAAACTCGTTTGAATATTTTCTGACCGTTTGGGCATACGAACTTGCGCAAAACAAAAGGATAAAGAAAAATGATTTTTTTTTCAACATTGATTTATTTGCAGGCCAAAGCACTGTTTTAAATTTTTCCAAAAATATAATTTTTTACCGAGCTAATGTTAAAAACACTGCAAATCTTAATTTACTTATGGTTTAAATATTTTATCTTTCACACTAATACAAGCAAAACCTAATTTTTAGAGTAGAATAATCTTAAAACTAATTGCCGTTTGTCAATGGTTATTTAACAATTGATAATTACCTTTGCACAGATTTTAAAAGAAGCCAAGTCTATATGTTGACCTTTATTTTTTTTACGTTTATTGTTATAGTTATCATTCAACTTTCGTATTATCTATTTATTTTTGGAAAATTTGCTTTCGCCAAAACACAAAAAATAACTCCAAAAAGAATTCCGATTTCAGTAATTGTATGTGCCAAAAACGAGGCCGAGAAAGTGGCTCGATTTATCCCATTGCTTGCCGAACAGGATTATCCCGATTACGAAATTATCTTGATTGACGATGCTTCTAGCGATGATACTTTAGAAATTTTTGAAGAATTTGAGAAACAATATTCCAATATTAAGCTGGTAAAAGTGAAAAATAACGAAGCTTTTTGGGGAAACAAAAAATATGCCTTGACACTTGGAATAAAAGCGTCTAAAAAAGACTATTTATTGTTCACCGATGCTGATTGTTATCCGGCGACAAAAGACTGGATTACCACAATGAGTTCTCAATTTACGATGCAAAAAACCGTTGTTTTGGGTTATGGAGCTTACGAAAAAATTGCGAATTCTTTTTTAAACAAAATCATCCGTTTTGAAACGATGCTTACTGCAGTTCAGTATTTTTCTTGGGCAAAAGCAGGAAGTCCATATATGGGAATCGGCAGAAATCTGGCTTACAAAAAAGACGAGTTTTTTAACGTTAACGGATTTATAAGTCACATCCAGATTCGTTCTGGTGACGATGATTTATTCATTAATCAAGTGGCAAAAAACAAAAATACCACAATTTGTTATTCGCCAGAAAGTTTTACTTATTCAACCCCAAAAACAACATTCAAAGACTGGTTTACCCAAAAACGCAGACACGTTTCTACGGCAAATTTTTATAAATCATTTGATAAAATCCAATTGGCACTTTTTTATGTTTCGCAGTTGTTATTTATAATTTTAGCCGCAGTTTTACTAGCTTTTCAATACCAATGGATTGTTATTCTGAGCCTTGTTGGTTTCCGATATTTGTTTACCTGGATAACTTTAGGTTTCTCGGCCAGTAAATTAAAAGAAAAAGATGTGATGTTTTGGTTTCCAATTATCGAAATTGTGCTTATCTTCACACAATTGAATGTTTTTATCACGAATATTTTTTCAAAACCGGTATATTGGAAATAAATCTACTAATAGAAAAAGCTAAAAAAGGAGACCAGGCAGCCTTCACTTTTCTATTGAATTTTTATTGGAATGAAGTCTATGGTTTTATGCTCAAACGCACCGAAAACGAAACCAATGCCGAAGATATTACCATCGAAACTTTCTCGAAAGCCTTTGACAAAATCGCCAGTTACAATCCTGAATTTCAGTTTAACACTTGGCTAATTGCCATTGCAAAAAATGTTCATATTGATTTATTACGAAAAAAGAAATCTTCCCTTTTTATCGAAATCACCGACGACGAAGACCAGCAAGCCTACAACATTGCCGACACCACTCCGTCAGCCGAAGATGAATTGATTACAGAGCAAAACCTTTCGCAATTATTACAATTCATCAAGGAACTCAAACCGCATTATCAGGAAGTGATTCAGTTGCGCTATTTTCAGGAAATGAGCTATCAGGAAATCGCTAATAAAATTGACGAACCCTTGAGTAACGTAAAAATCAAACTGCTTCGTGCCAAGAAACTTTTGGCAGAAATCATTCGGGACAAACGATGATTTAGTAGTACCAAACAATCGAAATTTATACTCACATTAGTACCAAAATCATCCAACAAATAAAAAACCCTTTTGATGATTTGTAAGAAAAAATCAATATATTTGAAAGGAAATAATATGTGACTTTTGTCACACATATCTACCCTAAAATGGATGGCTTTGTGTGATTTTGTCATACATATATACAAGTT
>DZAU01000007.1:25212-40108 GCA_022729635.1 Flavobacterium psychrophilum | reverse complement strand
ATTTAATGGGTTACACCAATTTGCCAACAAAAGGCAACGGCGATTTGCCGGGTGTTTAATACCGATTATAATTATTGTTTAACCCGTAGGTGTAATTATATTTTTGTGTGAATTATTGAACAGTATGTCACACTGAGCTTGTCGAAGTGTCCCCAAAAATGACATCTTCGACAGGCTCAGATTGACATTTTCCAGATAATTGGTTATAATTTACGATACATTAATGTTTTTTATGAGGTATTTATAATCATTGCTGGGTTAAATAGCATAACCAAAAACGATGTTATCAATTGGACTTTCCGCTACCTCGGCATGTGCCACAGCTACCGGCAGAAATGGTTCCATTTCCTCTACAATATATACAAGTGCCTTTACCAGCGTATCTTCCGAAGGCATCTACTTTCATCCAAGTATCTGATTTTCCATTACCTTTACACATAGGACATGCCATCATATTGTTTCCGCTACCATTGCAAGTAGGGCATGTATGACCCGCGTTATTGTTGTTTGTGTACTGTTGTTGTGCGGCTGCGGTTTTGGCATCCTCATAACTTTTCATCATTTTTTTAAAATCGGCGATATAGTCCTTTGCTGTAAATTCCTTTTTTTTAAAATCATATTCTCCATAATATTCTTTCCCTTCTGCTTTATAAAGAGTACAAGCTATGACAAAATCATTTTTAAACAAATTGCTTCCCAATCTGTCGCCATTAGGAAAATAATAATTTCCCTTACCAAACATTCCCGATTCATTAAATTCACCTTCATAGCGTTCGTGGTTAGCAAAGGTCAATGTGCCACTGTGTGGTTTATTTTTTTCATAACTCCCATTAAAAATTCTGCCATCGCTCCAGTGTTCTATGCCACTTATTTTCAACCCTTTTTGGTATTTACCTGTAAAAGAGGAACTCCCATCCACAGTGGCTTCTGTGTAGTCGCCATCAAGCAAATAATTTTTAAAACTGCCTTTACCAAAACTAATGACATTCATCTTTTCATCATATATAATTCTTGTAGCATCGCTTATTGGTACTCCATTTTTATAGGTAACTGTGGTTATACTATTTTTTGGTGGAGTTAATCTATCTGATTCATAAAATTGGGCTTCACCATTTTGGCAATCTCCTTTAAAGCAATACACTCTATTTTCATATTTGGCCACTTCTTTTACTGCATTTGAAATTAATTTGTTATTGATAAATAGAACATATTTAGAAGTTGCTGCTAGCAATGTTTTATCTACTATGCCTGTTAATACGCCTTTGTCAAAGTAATAATATTGAATGACCTTATTGTTGTAAAGTGCCTCCCAATAACCATGTGGTACTCCTTGATATAAATCCCCAGTGTATTCAATTTTATCCTTTGTAAAATAATCGAAAAACTTATCTGACATTTTATGGGTCTTCGTGTTAAAGTATGCAAATACATTTTCGCCAGTTTTGAAGTAATAATGAAAACTTCTATCATTGTTGTAGTAACTTAAACTGGAAACACACGAATCGCCATTGGGATAATAATAAATACCTTCGTTGTAGTTAGAATCTTTTTCAGAAGTTCTAAATTGAATTTTGATTCCATCCTTTATAGTGTAAATACCATTTGTATAATCGCTGTAAGAGTTTAAACCACAATCTCCTTCATAAATATCGCCGTTGGTGAACGTAAATTTACCTACTCCCAGCTTATATTGTTTTGATTCTCTTTTGTCATGAACTAATCCTTCATAGATTCCACTGTTGCTAAAAGTAACTTTAACGGTGTTCCCATCCTTTAATTTCCCATCAATGCTAACGATATTTTTATCTTTAGGCGAAAAAAAATGGGAGGGGAATGAATTTACAGCGGGTAAATCCGGTACTTTGAAATTATACAAAAAATCAAAAGAACCATCGTCTGGTTTTGAAATAGTTTGGGCCGAAGCAAAGAGGCTACTTAAAGCTACTAAAAAAGTTAAAGTGTATTTCATACTGCTAAAATAAAAATAGTTAATTTAATTTCTTTTGCCAGAACTAAAGCACAAAAATAAACTTCGGCCGAAAGCATATTAACTCCAAGTTGTTGTTATCAGCAAAAAAACAATAAATCAACCCTTCAAAGTTAACAATTCTTGCCGATACAGGCAATAATTAAAAATTTTATTTCTTGTTTGATTGCAATTAATAAATCGAAACCCATCCTGAATTAATAGAAAAAGTGAATTACAGCAATTTTTTTAATAATTTCTAAAACCATTCAATTCGTGGTGTAGCTTCAAAAATAAAACAAATGTTGTTTTTAAAACATTTTGTTATATTTTGTTAGTTTTGAATTTTCCACTTGTGTGAACCAATAAAGAATAATAAATTTGCAAAAAATGTAGCACGATGCAATCAAAAGATTTAGTACAATTAGCAGAACAATTTGGAAGTCCATTATATGTTTATGATGCCGAAAAAATCCAGTCTCAATATAAAAGATTAACCAATGCTTTTTCTAAAGTAGAAAAATTGCGTATCAATTATGCAATGAAAGCCTTGTCAAACGTTGCCATTCTTCAATTATTGAAAGAAATGGGATCTTGTCTGGACGCAGTTTCCAGCCAAGAAGTACAATTAGGACTCTACGCCGGATATTCACCGGAACAAATATTTTTCACTCCAAACGGGGTTTCTCTTGAAGAAATCGAAGAAGTTTTGGCAATGGGAGTCCAAATCAATATTGATAATTTATCTATTCTGGAACAATTTGGAACAAAATATCCAAATGTTCCCGTTTGTATCCGATTGAATCCTCACGTAATGGCGGGTGGAAACAGCAAAATTTCTGTTGGTCATATTGACAGTAAATTTGGAATTTCTGTGCATCAAATTCCTCATATTCATCGCATTGTTGAAAATACAGGAATGACGATAAAAGGATTGCACATGCACACAGGTTCAGATATTTTAGACATTGAAGTATTTTTGTATGCGGCCGAAATTTTATTTGATGCTGCAAAAAGTTTCAAAAACCTTGACTTTTTAGACTTTGGAAGTGGATTTAAAGTGCCTTATAAAAAAGACGACATCGAAACCAATATCGAAGAATTAGGGAAAAAATTATCGAAAAGATTTAACGAATTCTGCAAAGAATACGGCAAAGATTTGACCCTTATTTTCGAACCCGGAAAATTTTTGGTTAGCGAATCTGGTTACTTTTTAGCAAAAGTTAACGTAGTAAAACAAACTACATCTACCGTTTTTGCTGGAATCGACACGGGATTCAATCATTTAATCCGTCCAATGTTTTACGGAGCAAGTCACCATATCGAAAACATTTCGAACCCAAAAGGCAAAGAACGTTTTTACTCGGTTGTAGGCTATATTTGTGAAACAGATACTTTTGCCACCAACAAAAAAATCAATGAAATTACCGAAGGCGATATTTTATGTTTCAGAAACGCAGGAGCTTATTGCTTCTCGATGGCATCCAATTACAATTCACGTTACAAACCAGCCGAAGTTTTATGGAAAAATGGCAAAGGTCACTTAATTAGAGAACGAGAAACCTTTGAAGATTTACTCAAAAATCAAATTCAGTTGCCAGTAGAAACAGCAACAATCTAATAAACTAAAAATCCCATTTCAACTAAAATGAAATGGGATTTTTTTTGAAGTCTCAATTACTTAATCTATTTCTCCCCCAAAATTTCCGTCAAAACCTTGCTTTGAGTTCCGTTTGGCATTTCAATTTTTAGTTTAAGAGACAGAGTCGGAGCAATTTCGGTAATTTCTTTTTTATCAAAACTTTCACCTGATTTTATTTTCCATCCATAAAAAAGTAAAGGTGCGTGAGTGTCATAAGCATAAGGTGTACCGTGAGAAGTTCCTGTTGCTCCATACTGAATATATCCGGGTTTATCTAACACAACCAAATCACCGTTTTGGGTAACATCATAGCCATTGGCTATAAAATTCAGGTAATAATCATTCCCTGTCGAGGCTAGAATTTCTTCTTCGGTATAGACATTTTTTACTTGTTCCTGTGTCATCAAAAAATCCTTGAACGATTGTTTTATTTTAGGTAATTCTAATCCTTTTGATTTGATTAATTCTTTATCAAAATAGATATTAAAATTTGAATAATCTAAAACCAGATTTACACCAAAAGTTGTTGTAGAATATTCTTTCAACATCTTGCTAATGTTTTTTGAAGGGATATTTTTTACATTGTATTTATGGTCTTTCAAGTGATTGGCATTTTCAGCACAAGCGTGATCAGCCGTCAAGAAAAGCAAATAATTATCTTGCCCTACCGTTTTATCTAAATAATCTAAGAGATCAGCTATTGTTAAATCTAATCTCAAATAAGTATCTTGCAACTCCATTGATCTTGGCCCCAAAATATGACCAACATAATCTGTTGAAGAAAAACTAATGGCCAGAAAATCTGTAATAGTATCTTTTCCTAATTCCTCTTTTTCTATTGCTTTTTTGGCAAAATCAGCCAATATATTATTTCCAAAAGGTGTTGATTTCATAATTCCAGCATCATTTTTGTCATACATTTCTTTGAGATTGTATGGAAAAACTGGTTTTTCACAATTATATAATTTACCTTCATACGGATTGTCATCTGGCAGACTTTCGTTATAATCGGCAGCTGGTTTCAACAAACTCCAACCTTTATTTATATAAGTCAAATAGTTTTTTTCGTTATTGAATTCGGTTACCCAATCTGGCAATTTTTCACCATAAAATGTACTCGAAATAAATGAACCCGTATTGCTGTACCAAAATGCCCAATTAGCAAAATGCCCGGCAGGCAAAATTGCTCCACGATCTTTCAAGCTCATTCCGATTACCTTTCCTTTGAAGTTGGTTCCTAATCGCAATTCATCAGTAATGGTAGTACTTAACAGATTTTTTGGTGACATTGCTCCTTCTTTTTCGGTTCCATCTCCAATAGTTTTTACAGAAGCATCATCGGTGCAATACATGTCCTTTCCTAGCTTTCTGCTAAACCAGTCGTTACCAACAATTCCGTTTACAGAAGGCGTTGTTCCTGTATAAATGGAGGCGTGTCCGGGTCCGGTATAAGTTGGCATATAATTAAAATGGGCGTTATGAAAAACAAATCCTTTATTCATGATACGCTTGAAACCATTGGGAGAAAAATCGTCAGAAAAACGATATAGATATTCCATTTTCATTTGATCAACTACAATTCCAACAACTAATTTTGGACGTTGTTGCGCTTGAACTCCAGTAATTAAGACAAGAGCCAACAATAAAGACAACTTTTTCATATTATTTTTTAATTTTGGTAAAAATACATATTTTGTTTAGGAAATTTGGCTAGGGAAGATTAATTAATCTTTAATTAACTTAAACCCGTTGGGTGTAATTATATTTTTTGATCAATAATTGTATAGGATGTCACACTAAGCTTGTTGAAGTGTCTTATTATATTGTCTTCGACAAGCTCAGACTGACATTTGGGTATAAATTGATTAGAATTTTAGCTTGGAAAATAATTTTAAATACCATTTCGCTAATTACACCTAACGGGTTAACTTAAAGTATTATTTGTAATTGAAGATGTTGTAAAGTATAATTCTGTCCTCATAATTAATGTAAAGTTGCTTGCGATTGTCTTGTTTTTTTCGTGTAATAATCGAAAGAGTACAGTCTTCACCATTGTTGTCTTTACATGTAAATGAATAAATACTATCGGTTTCGTTTTCTTCTAAAGGTATGTAATCTATAATTTCAAACACTTGAATTGCTTCGGAATAAACAATAATTCGGTTTTTATCGGTATCCAATTTTACCAAAATATTGACTAAATCCAAGTCTGACCATTTCCCCCAATTTCCCTTTTGGTCTTTTGCCATGACACTAAGACCAGAAGTGCTGAATTTGTATGTTTGACCATAAGATTGTTGCAATCCTAAACCAAGAAACATCAGAATACTAATTATTTTTATCATCATTTATAAAATTAATGCTATCCAAAAGTACTAAAATTAAACTCTAGAAATTAAATTTTTTAACCTCATTTTTGGCCAATTCAAAATCAGAAATCATTTCTTCGATAATTTCAGAAGCCGGTTTTATCTCGTGAATCAATCCTGCAATTTGCCCGATTTCAAGTTCTCCCTCGACCAAATCGCCTTCAAACATTCCCCGTTTTGCTCTGGCTCTGCCCAATAATGCGACCAATTCTTCTTTAGTTGGGCATTTTTTATACAAATCCTGAACGTCTTCGTAAAATTTATTTTTTATCAATCGAACCGGAGCCAATTCTTTTAAAGTAACTTGTGTTTCGCCTTCTTTAATGCCAAGAATTCTATTTTTGAAATTTTCGTGTGACGATGATTCTACCGAAGCAGCAAAACGACTTCCCACTTGCACACCATCAGCTCCAAGAACCATTGCAGCAAGCATTCCACGTCCGTTTGCAATTCCACCTGCAGCAATTAACGGAATTTTGATTTTTTCTTTTACCATAGGAATCAAAGTAAAAGTGGTGGTTTCTTCTCGACCATTATGTCCTCCGGCTTCAAATCCTTCGGCAACCACAGCATCAACTCCAGCTTCTTGTGCTTTCAATGCAAAGACAGAACTACTCACCACGTGAACTACAATTATTCCTTTTTCCTTCAAAAAAGAAGTCCATGTTTTTGGATTTCCGGCTGATGTAAAAACAATTTTTACTTCTTCCTCTACAATAATAGTAATGATTTCTTCGATGTTTGGATACAACATCGGAACGTTTACACCAAAGGGTTTATCGGTGGATTTTTTACATTTTTGGATGTGTTCCCGCAAAACTTCGGGATACATCGAACCTGCACCAATCAATCCCAAACCTCCGGCATTACTGACCGCACTTGCCAGTTTATAGCCTGAATTCCAAATCATTCCTCCCTGAATAATTGGATATTTGATATTGAAAAGTTGGGTGATTTTATTCATTGAACGTTTGAAAATTATAGTTTTAATATTTTTCCGCTTTTAGAAAAATTATTCGATTCTATTCTATAAAAATACATTCCGCTATTCAAGGATTTCAATGAAATTGTTGGCGATTGACTTGAGATATTTTTCTCCAAAACTTTTTGTCCCAAAATGGTATAAATAGCAATTGTTTTTACACCAAATCCTTCTGGTGAAGTTATAGAAATAGAATCAGTCGTTGGATTTGGATAAACCATAAAATCATTTTTTGAAAACGAGCTAACTGACAATCCATTGGCTAAAGCCAAACTAAAATCTGGTATTCCATAGCCATATTGTGGTCTTGATTTAACTGGCGGTTCAGAAAAATTATCTGCTGATTGTGTGATTAATTGTTTTATTTGAGCATTCGTTTTTCCAGGCAAGGCTTGCCATAAACAGGCTACCATTCCCGCCATAATTGGTCCGGAAAATGAAGTTCCGCTTGCTGAAGTGATATTTCCGGCTGTATCCGACAAAACTGCTGGATCTCCTTGAGCCATTACATCAGGTTTTACACGACCGTCAAAACTTGGACCAATAGAACTAAATGCAGCATAAGTTTCATCCGCTTTTACGGCTCCAATTCCCAACACATTTAAGGCTTCGGCAGGAACGCCAACGTGTGGTTCTACGATACTTGCTCCTTCGTTTCCGGCACTTGCAACAACAAAAATACCTTTGCTAAAAGCAATATTGGCACCTTGTGAAGCAAAGGCGGAATTTCCTGTCATATCAGAATATGTGTGACTGTATGCGGGATTATCGTAAGCAAAATAACCCAAAGAAGAGGTAATAATATCAACTCCTAATCTATCAGCTTCTTCGGCGGCTTCAACCCAATTTGATTCTTCAACCGGATTTTCTGAAGCTACATCTTCAGTGATAAATAAATAGTATTGTGAGTCTGGTGCTGTCCCTACTAATTGACCGTCCGTAAAACCTCCCATTGTAGAAAGCACAAGTGTTCCGTGTGAATTTCCTGTATAAAAATTAGTGCTTTTATTGACGTAATCATATCCGCCCAGAATGGAACCATTGGTAATCAGTCTTTGAAAAGGCTGTGCCGTATTAACTCCCGGAAAACCCGCATCTAGAACGGCAATTATTTTTCCTGTTCCTGTGAAATTCTGTTGATGCAACAAATGTCCGTTTAACATTTGAATTTGATTGGCTGAATTGCCATAATTGAAATTTACTGTGGTTTGCAACACTTTGTTTACAGGCTTAAATTTTAGTTTTGCGGATGTTTTTTTAACTGTACCATTCAAAGATTTATCAGCAAAATCAATGCGAAGAACCGAAGACAATAATTTTAACGCTTCAATATTGGCCTGCAAACCACGAATGTGAAGACAGTTCATCCATTTTGATTTGGCTTTCACCGTAATTCCAGGCGACGCAATAATTTCATCGATATAAGGTTGGTAAACTGGAACATCTTTACTATCGAGAGCAATTCCTTGAACGGTTCGTCTGTCTAAAGCTCTTTGTGTGAGCATTAACGTTGGAGTGGCAAAATAATTTGCTTCATCAGGTTTGTCTTTAAAATATACCCAAGCATCTTCTTGGGAAAAACCAACAAAACTCGAAACTAAAAACAGAAAAACGAATATTTTTTTCATACTTTTTTGGAAATAAAATACGAATCTATGAAATTACTCCGGAACCAACTAATTCTTCGTTTAAATACCAAGCCACAAATTGTCCTTCGGTGATGGCGGATTGTGGTTCTTCGAAAGCCACGTACATTTCGTTTTCAAATTGGTGTAAAGTCGCTTTTTGCAACGGCTGACGGTAGCGAATTCGCGCCATAACTTCCATTGTTTCGCCATTGGCTAAAGCCAAATCTTTGCGAATCCAATGCACTTCGGATTTTTCTATTCGTAACGCTTTTTTGAACAATCCCGGATGTTGACTGCCCAATCCGGTATAAATTGTATTGGTTTCAACATTTGTTGCAATGATAAATAATGGATCAATTGTCCCGCCTACATTGAGTCCTTTTCGTTGTCCAATGGTGAAATAATGCGCGCCTTGATGTTTCCCGACTACTTTTCCCATTTCTGGAGTGTAAGGTATTTTTTTTGCATCGAAAGCGAGTGCTTCTTCAGTGGAAAGATTTGATGATTTTTCTAAATTATATACTGAATTAGTAGCATCAATTTGAATAATTAATCCTTCTTTGGGTTGTAATTTTTGTTGCAAAAACTCTGGCAATCTTACTTTTCCAATAAAACACAAACCTTGGGAATCTCTTTTTTCGGCGGTAACCAAATCCAATTCTAGAGCGATTTCGCGCACTTCGGGTTTTGTTAATTCGCCTATTGGAAACAAAGATTTTGCCAATTGCTCTTGAGATAACTGACAAAGAAAATAGGATTGGTCTTTATTATTATCGGCTCCAGCCAAAAGTTGAAATACTTTTTCTCCGTTGATTTCGATTTCTCCTTTTCGGCAATAATGACCTGTCGCCACATAATCGGCACCAAGACTTAAAGCGATTTTCATAAAAACTTCGAATTTTATTTCGCGGTTACAAAGCACATCAGGATTTGGAGTTCGCCCTTTTTCATATTCGTTGAACATATAATCAACGATTTTCTCTTTGTATTCTTCGCTTAAGTCAACCGTTTGGAAAGGAATTCCCAATTTTTCGGCAACCAATAAAGCATCGTTGCTGTCTTCGAGCCAAGGACATTCGTTAGAAATGGTAACGGAATCATCGTGCCAATTTTTCATAAAAAGACCAATGACTTCATAGCCTTGCTGCTGCAATAAATAAGCCGCAACACTCGAATCTACACCGCCGGAAAGCCCAACAACTACACGTTTCATTTGAAATAATTTCAATTTAATAAGGTGGCAAAGTTACAAAGATTTACAACAGGATTGGTGTATAAATAGTATTAACCATTTGCAATTAAAATTTTACCGCAAAGGCGCAAAGTTTTCTTTAATAATTTTAGAATTTAAGACCGCAAAGTTGAAAATCTTCGATTTTCAAAGAAACATCATTCTATATAATTATTTTGATAATCGAAGATTTTCATCTTTGTAACCTTTAAACAATTACCGAAAAAATTTCTTTGTGACTTTGCGGTAAAACTTTAAAAGCAACCCTTAATTGGTTTTGATTTTTGACTTGCTTTGCGGAAAACTCATATTCATTTCTTTGACCAATTTTCCTTTTTCGAAAAACTGCCAAATTCCTGTTTTTTTTCCATTGGTAAACTTTC
Organism: Flavobacterium psychrophilum; assembly: GCA_022729635.1. Classification (GTDB taxonomy): domain Bacteria; phylum Bacteroidota; class Bacteroidia; order Flavobacteriales; family Flavobacteriaceae; genus Flavobacterium; species Flavobacterium psychrophilum_P. The sequence goes on along the minus strand of DZAU01000007.1, from coordinate 29,907 downwards.
CTTTTGAGACAATTGTTCCGTCATCGGCATCTCTAAAAATGGCCAATCCATCAAATTCATTGTTCTTATAATTCGATTCTTCGATAATGATTCCGGTTTCGGTATATTTTTTATAAAAGCCGTTTTTAAGGTTATTTTTATAATTTATTTCTTCGGCAATTTTATCACTTGGATAAAAAACAGAACGCAAGCCTTCTAACTTTCCGTTGCTGTAATTTTCTATTGTCATCACCACTTTTGAGGCTTTGTGATAGTATTTCCATTGCCCTTCAAAAAGTTTATTAACCACTTTTCCTTCGCTTACTTTATTTTTGCTTTGGTCATAAAAAATGGTGTAGGCTGAATTATCTTTAGGTTTAAATTCTCGAGTAGCAATTATGATTTTTGCTTTCGTATTATCATAAAAAGTAAAAGTGCCTACTTCTTTTCCGTGGTCGAAAGTGCCTTCGTATTTTTGATTTTTGGTGTCTTGGTAAAAACCTTTCCAAAGTCCGTTTTTTTTGCCTTTGTCATCTAATTTATTGAAATCATTTTGCGCCTGAATGCAAAACACATTCAAAAAAATCAAAACGAATATTCCTTTTTTATAAAACGCTCTCATAGTTATCTTTTTATTCTAAACGCATTTGATTATCAAAAATTATTCCAATAAAAAAATCCCGAAATAATCGGGATTCTTTAAAAATTATTTCTTTTTGTCTTTAGCTTTTTGAGCTTCTGCCTGTTCCATCACTTCTTGAAGTTTACGCTGAAATTTACCTTGTTTCTTTGGCTCTTTCAATTTATTTTCTTGGATTTGGGCGTGAATTTTATCGCTGTCAATGAAATATCGCTTGATGACAATCATAATTCCAATGGTAATCAAATTCGAAATAAAGTTATACAAACTCAATCCGGCTCCATAACTATTGAAGAAAAACAACATCATTATTGGCGAAATATAAATCATCATTTTCATCATTTTTGCCATATCCGGCATTCCTTCTTGTTGAGGAGTTGCCATTTGCTGGTCGCCAGAAGTCATTTTCATATAGAAGAAAATCGCAATCGAGGCAAGAACTGGGAACAAACTGATATGATCTCCGTATAAAGGAATATGAAATGGTAACTTTATGACATCATCAAAAGAGGATAAATCGTCTGCCCAAAGGAAACTTTTTTGTCTTAATTCGAAAGCCGACGGGAAAAACTGAAACGACGCATACATAAACGGAATTTGTATCAATGCCGGAATACAACCCGCCATAGGATTTACGCCCGCTTTGTTGTATAATTTCATTGTTTCCTGTTGTTTCTTCATTGGGTCTTTTTTGAATTTTTCTCCCAATTCAGTGATTTCAGGACGTAATACTTTCATTTTGGCTTGCGACAGGAATGATTTGAACGTAATAGGCGACATTGCAACTTTAATCAAAATGGTGAAAATAATGATTGCGATTCCCAGTGAAAGTCCTAAAGTTGTGCTTAAAAACCCAAATAATGGAATAAAAATAAACATATTAATCCATCCGAAAATCCCCCAACCCAGAGCAATAATTTTCTCAAGATTTTTGTCGTACGATTTTAATTTCTTATAATCCGTTGGTCCAAAATACCAACTCATTTTATAATCCAATTCTCCTTTATCGAATGCTAACGGAATATTTGCTTTTAATTGTTTGGTAAAAACAGTATCTATTTTTTCATCATTAACCAAATCATCTGAATGTAATTTAGCCGTTTTAAAAGATTTATCTGTCAATAAAATCGAGGAAAAAAAGTGCTGTTTATAAGCAATATAGGTTGCTTTCCCTGGGTTTTCTTCTTTGTCTTTCCCTAGTCCAACATAATCAATCTTACCATCTTCGTATTCAAAATATATTTCTGTATAACGATTTTCATAAGAAATACTTTTTTCATTTCTGTAGGTTTTCAAATTCCATTCTAAATCCAATGGTTTAGTGGTATTCAAAATTTTATTCAATCCTTGCGAACGAAGATCAAAACCAATCATATAATCATTTGGCTTTAATACATATTTGTATTCCAAATATTCATTGGCTCCAGCTTTCAATTTCATCGAAAGGATTTGGTCTGCTCCAACTTTCGTTAAAGTGGGTTCGAAATACAGGTCTTTTGTGTTTAAAGTACGATTATCACTAGTTTGCAATTGAATATTCAAATTGGCATTGTTGTCTTTTATCAATGCTACTAATTGCCCGGAACCTTTTTTGAATTTTTCATATTTTTTTAAAGTGGCTTCTACAATATACCCTCCTTTATTGGCGATTTTTAGTTTTACCAATTCATTTTCGAGGGTTGTAAAGTCATTTTTTGCCGATGGAAGTGTTGCAGAATAAGCAAAACCGCCAAGCATTTTTTGTGCTTGTGCCAATTGTGTTGAATCTCCAGAAGCAGTTGTAATTACTGGTGCTGCGGCAGCTTGTGCTGTGGCTATTTGATTTGCTTTTTCTTTGGTGACAAGTTCTTTTTTAGCTTTTTCGGCGGCAATAGTTGCTTCAGAAGGTTGATTTTGATACATTATCCAAACCAAGATTCCAAAAATTAATATGAAACCTATAATCGAATTGAGGTCTAATTTTTTTTCTTCCATTTTTATTTTTTTATCCTCTCCCCGACCCTCTCCGAAGGAGAGGGAGCCGAGTCTGGAATGTTTTTATATATTTTTATTATTTACTGCTAAATTATTTATTAATCCAATTTACCGAAAACTGACCACTAAAAAACTGATTACTGAACACTATTTTTTCTTTGCTTTTACCGTTGCTGCCACAAAATTCACAAAAAGCGGATGCGGATTTGCCACAGTACTTTTGTATTCAGGATGGTATTGTACGCCAATGAAAAAAGGATGGTTTTCTAATTCTACAATTTCGACCAAACCCGTTTCCGGATTTACTCCCGAGGATTTCAATCCCGCTTTTTCCAACCCGTCAGCGTAACGGCCATTGTATTCATAACGATGGCGATGACGTTCAGAAATAGTGGCTTTTCCGTATATTTTATAAGCCAAAGTATCCGGTTTTATATCACATTTCCAAGCTCCAAGACGCATTGTTCCTCCTTTATCTGTAATGTTTTTTTGTACTTCCATCAAATCAATAACGGGATGTTTTGTATCAGGATTCATTTCTGTGGAATTGGCATCAGCATAACCCAGAATGTTTCTTGAATATTCGATAATCGCCATTTGCATTCCCAAACAAATTCCGAAAAACGGAATTTTATTTTCACGTGCATAACGAACGCTTTCAATTTTTCCTTCAATTCCTCTTTCACCAAAACCTGGAGCAACAAGAATTCCGTCTAATCCTGCTAATTTCTCTTCTACATTTGACGCATCCAGAAATTCAGAATGCACAGAAACCACATTTACTTTGGTTTCATTGGCAGCGCCAGCGTGAATAAAAGCTTCTAAAATAGACTTGTAGGAATCTTGCAATTCTACATATTTTCCAATTAAACCAATATTTACGGTATGTTTTGGGTGTTTTATTCTATGCAGGAAAGTGTTCCAGTTTCTTAAATCCGGAGCGGCTCTTTTTGGCAAAGCCAATTTCTTTAAAGCGACAACATCCAGTCCTTCTTCGAGCATTAAAACTGGCACTTCATAAATCGTTGAAGCATCTATAGATTGAATTACAGCTTCCCTTTTTACGTTGCAAAACAAAGCTAATTTATTGCGCAATTCTTCTGAAATTTCGTGCTCGGTTCTACAAACAAGAATATCTGCTTTTATCCCGCTTTCCATCAAAGTTTTAACCGAATGCTGGGTTGGTTTTGTTTTCAATTCTCCGGCTGCAGCCAAATATGGAACTAAAGTCAGGTGAATTACTATGGCATTGTGTTCGCCTAAATCCCAAACTAATTGACGAACCGATTCGATATAAGGTAAAGATTCGATGTCACCAACTGTTCCGCCAATTTCGGTAATTACAATATCATAATCGCCTGATTTACCAAGCAATTGCATTCTTTCTTTGATTTCATTGGTAATATGAGGAACAACCTGAACCGTTTTTCCAAGGAATTCTCCTCTTCGTTCTTTTTCGATAACCGAAAGGTAAATTCTTCCTGTGGTAACATTGTTTGCCTGAGAAGTTGGAACATTCAGAAAACGCTCATAATGTCCTAAATCCAAATCGGTTTCGGCGCCATCATCAGTCACGTAACATTCTCCGTGTTCGTAAGGATTTAATGTTCCCGGATCGACATTGATATATGGATCAAACTTCTGGATGGTCGTTCGATATCCTCTTGCCTGCAATAATTTTGCCAATGAAGCAGCAATAATCCCCTTCCCTAAAGAAGACGTAACTCCGCCTGTGACAAAAATATATTTCGTTTGATTCATTTTATTGGTGTTGTAGTTGTTGTTGCCTGCCTGTCGGCAGACAGGTTTGTTGAAAATGCAAGTGAATATGTTTGCAAAAACGATGCAAAAATACGATTATAAATTTAGAAAAAACTAATTTGGAAATGAGATAATTTTGATTTTCTTGACAAGTTAGACGTGGGTATCGTTTTTTGGTTAAAAATCATAAATAAAAAAACCCACCCAAGATTTTAAATCCCGAGTAGGTCTTTCAATTTAATTATTCACCTGCTTATTTAAACAGTTTTTAAATCATTGCAGCAAGCTACAAATCTCTATAAAGTTCTAATCTTTCCCATTTAGAATCCACTTCATCTTGA
>DZAU01000007.1:17095-25112 GCA_022729635.1 Flavobacterium psychrophilum | reverse complement strand
CTACAAATCTCTATAAAGTTCTAATCTTTCCCATTTAGAATCCACTTCATCTTGAGCGCGAGTCAGCAATTCAGCTCCTAATTCAGGATTTTCTTTCACAACTCTGGTAAAACGAGCTTCGTTGTACATAAAGTCGCTCAAAGGAATGCTTGGCGCTTTAGAATCTAATTTGAATTTCTTACCTTTTGTTTCTAAAGGGTTGAATCTAAACAATGGCCAATAACCACTATCAACCGCTTTTTCTTGTTGATCGATAGCGTGTTTCAATTCATAACCGTGTTCACCACAATGAGAATAAGCAATAATCAATGATGGTCCGGGATAAGCAGCCGCTTCTTGAATAGCTTTCAAAGATTGTAAATCTTTGGCACCCATTGCAATTTGAGCTACATAAACATTTCCATAAGAAATAGCCTGAAGTGCAAGTGATTTTTTACCTGTTTTTTTACCCCCAATAGTGAATTTAGCACTTGCTCCAAGAGGAGTTGATTTAGATGCTTGTCCACCAGTGTTAGAATAAACTTCGGTATCCAATACCAAAATATTAATATCTTCTCCGGTCGATAAGACGTGATCTACTCCACCGTAACCGATGTCATAAGCCCAACCGTCTCCTCCAAAGATCCAAACCGCTTTCTTACGTAAATACTCCGTCAATTGGCTTAACTTTTTGGCGTCTTCGTTATCACTAACTTTTGCCAATATTTTATTAAGTGCATCAATTTGAGCGAATTTTTCGTTTTTAAGTGCTTCTGTATCTTCAGGATTGTTCAAAATAGCGTTTACTAATTCGCTGCCTACAACTGATTCTAATGATTTTAATAAATCAACTGCAATTTCTTGTTTTTTGGTTAACCCTAATTTCAGACCTAAACCAAACTCGGCATTATCTTCAAAAAGTGAATTTGCCCAAGCTGGACCTCTACCAAATTCATTGGTTTTATAAGGTGTAGTTGGTAAATTTCCTCCATAAATAGAAGAACATCCTGTAGCATTGGCAACCAACATACTATCTCCATACAATTGGGTAACCATCTTAATATAAGGTGTTTCTCCGCAACCTGAACAAGCACCTGAGAATTCAAATAATGGTTCAAGGAATTGAGAGCCTTTTACATTAGTGATTTGCAATGCTGTTCTGTCATAATAAGGTAAACTAACGAAGTGATTCCAATTTACATTTTCTTCGACATCAACTTCAATTTTCTTGTGCATATTGATTGCCTTGAAGTTTTCTTTCTCTTTGCTTATAGCCGGGCAAACCTCTACGCATAAATCACAACCTGTACAATCTTCTGGTGAAACTTGTAAGATATATGATTCGTCTTCTTTAGCAAATGGTCTTCCAATGGCTGGGACACTTTTTAAAGACGAAGGGAATTTTGATAATTCTTCGTTAGAAACTACTTTAGAACGGATGGCAGCGTGAGGACAAATCGCAATACACTTGTTACATTGTGTACATAAATTTTCGTCATCCCAAACTGGAATAAAATCGGCAATTCCGCTTTTTTCGTATTGTGAAGTTCCTGTTGGGAAAGTTCCGTCCACTGTGAAAGCGCTTACAGGAAGTTCGTCTCCAAAACCGGCTAATATTTTTTCCAAAACTTCGGTAACAAAACCATCAGGAGCATTTCGCATTGCTGACAACATTTGTTTTTCGCTTGAAGCCACTTTAGGATAATCTACTTGATGTAAGTTTTCTAGGGCTTTATCAACCGCATTAAAGTTCATTTTTACCACTTTTTCTCCTTTATGAGAATACGATTTAACGATGGCGTCTTTAATTTTTTGGATTGCTTCGTCTTTAGGCAAGATTCCAGAAATGGCAAAGAAGCAAGTTTGCAAAATGGTATTGGCTCTTTTTCCAAGATTAGCGTCTTGAGCTACTTGCGATGCGTCAATCACATAAAATTTGGCTTGTTTTTCGATAATTCCTTCTTGAATTTGCACAGGTAATATGTCCCAAATTTCTTCTTTAGAATAAGGAGAGTTTAATAAGAAGGTTCCACCGTGTTTTAAGTCGGCAATCATATTGAATTTTTCAATAAAATTGAATTTATGACTGGCAATAAAATCGGCTTTGTCAACTAAATAGTTAGAATTGATTGGGTCTGGACCAAAACGTAGGTGAGAAATAGTTTGTGCTCCTGCTTTTTTAGAGTCATAAACAAAATATCCTTGAACATAATTATCTGTAGTTTCGCCAATGATTTTGATGGAGTTTTTGTTCGCTCCCACAGTTCCGTCAGAACCTAAACCATAGAACATACAACTAATTGATTTTCCTTTTATATCAAATGATTTGTCATAATATAAACTTTTAAAAGTCACATCGTCGTTGATACCAATGGTGAAATGATTTTTAGGTTTTTTATTCAATAACTCGTCATAAATTCCTTTTACCATTGCTGGTGTAAATTCTTTTGATGACAATCCGTAACGGCCACCAACAACGATTGGCATTTCTCTTCCGCTTTCCACAAGTGCAGTAACCACGTCTAAATAAAGAGGATCTCCAATGCTTCCTGGCTCTTTAGTTCTGTCTAAAACGGCAATTTTTTGAACCGTTTTTGGTAATACATTTACAAAAGCATCAATAGCGAATGGTTTGAATAAACGAATTAAAATAACACCTACTTTTTCTCCTTCGGCTAGCATAACTTCAAGAGCTTCTTTTACAGGACCTTCGGCAGAACCCATAACCATAATCACTCTTTCGGCTTCGGGGTGACCTATATAATCAAACAAATTGTATCTACGACCAGTGTGTTCGTAGAATTCGTCCATAACTTCCTGAACCACACCTGGAACTCTGTCATGAAATAAATTGGCAGCTTCTCTTGCTTGGAAAAATACATCAGGGTTTTGAGTTGTACCTCTTAAAACAGGACGGTCAGGATCTAACGATCTTTTTTTATGCTCCATCACTTTGTCTTCTGGCATCATTGCTTTGATGATATCATCGGGAATACAATCGATTTTTGATATTTCGTGTGAGGTTCTAAAACCATCAAAAATATTTAAAAAAGGAACTCTGGTTTTTAATGTCGAAACTTGAGAAATTAAAGCAAAATCGTGAGCTTCTTGAACTGAACCGCCAAACAACATTGAAAATCCTGTTTGTCTGCAAGCCATTACATCGGAATGGTCTCCAAAAATAGAAAGTGCATGTGTAGCAATTGTTCTGGCAGCAACGTGAATTACACAAGGTAACAATTCGCCAGCAATTTTATACATATTAGGTATCATCAACAACAAACCTTGTGAGGCCGTAAAAGTTGTGGTTAAAGCACCACTTTGCAATGCCCCGTGAACTGTACCTGCAGCACCACCTTCGCTTTGTAATTCAACTATTTTTGGAACATTTTTCCAAATGTTTGTTTTACCTTTAGAGCTATAAAGCTCGGCATGCTCACCCATTGGTGATGAGGGAGTAATAGGGTAAATGGCACAGACTTCATTAGTTTTGTGGGCAATGATAGCAACAGCTTCATTTCCATCACAAATTATTTTTTTGAAATTTTTATTCTTCATTTTACATATTTATTTTTACCATCTTAAATCTGTGGCTATTTGTATATTTTCACAAATCCTTGATAGTATTGTTTTTTTAAGAAAAAAAAGCTAAACAACACAAGTTGTTCAGCTTTTTAAATTCATGATTTACTCATTATGCAACCAAACTTTCTTAGCTAGTAATTCTGCTTCGGTTTCAACATGATTCTCATCAAGAATACAACAATCTACAGGGCAAACTGAAGCACACTGTGGTTTGTCATGAAATCCTTTACACTCAGTACACTTATCTGATACGATAAAGAAAAATTCATCAGAAATAGGGTCATTTTCAGCATCTGCATCAACTTCGTTACCACTAGGTGTTGTAACCATTCCTTTTAAGGATGTCCCTTTAGCATAAGACCATTTGTCATCTGGTTCAAAAATTGCATTGTTTGGACATTCTGAAATACAAGCATCACAATTGATGCAATCGTCCGTAATAATTATTGCCATAATTTAAATATTTTTAATTCTTGGTAAAATTAAATGTCTTTTTATTACTTTTATATGATAATAGTCATATTTTTATCTAAAAAGTGAAATTAATTTTGACACCATAATTACACCTAATTATATTAATACTTTTAAAATTTTAATACCTTATAAATTATGATTGCAAATAAAAAACTTCAACCTGAAAAGATTGAAGCCGTAGTAATTCGGTTTGTCGGTGATTCCGGAGATGGAATGCAGTTAACAGGGACTCAGTTTTCTGATACTTCGGCTATGTTTGGTAACGACATTGCCACTTTTCCAAATTATCCTTCAGAAATTAGAGCTCCCCAAGGGAGTTTATATGGAGTTTCTGGATTTCAAGTTCATATAGGAAGTGTAGAAGTAAGCACCCCTGGAGACAGTGTCGATTTGTTAGTTGCAATGAATCCTGCCGCTCTGAAGACTAATATACGTGCATTAAAACCCGGTCACACTTTAATAGTTGATACCGATTCATTTAACAAAAAAAATCTAGAAAAAGCAGAATATACAACAAATCCATTAGAAGATGGAAGTCTTGATAATTATAGAGTCATTGAAGTAGATATGACTTCTTTAACAAAAGAAGCTTTGAAAGATGTTGCAGGATTGGATAATAAAGCAATTTCTAGAAGTAAAAATATGTTTTCTCTAGGGATGGTTTACTGGATGTACAATCGTTCATTAGAACATACCATTGATTTTTTTAATAAAAAATTCAAAGCAAAACCTTCTTTAATAGAATCTAATACTAAAGTACTAAATGCAGGCTATTATTTTGCCGAAACTTTAGAACTTATTCCAAACTCTTATACCATTTCTCCTGCAAAAATGGAAGCTGGAACCTATAGAATTATTATGGGGAATACAGCAACCGCTTGGGGATTTTTGGCAGCAGCCGAAAAATCAGGATTAGAATTATTCTTAGGTTCTTATCCAATAACTCCCGCTACCGATATTTTACACGAATTAGTTAAACACAAACATTTTGGCGTAAAAGCTTTTCAGGCAGAAGATGAAATCGCAGGTGTAACTTCGGCTATTGGAGCTTCATTTGCCGGTGATTTGGCCATTACCACTACTTCTGGACCAGGATTAGCACTAAAAGGTGAAGCTATTGGTTTAGCCATAATGACTGAATTACCTTTGGTTATTGTAAACGTTCAACGTGGTGGCCCTTCAACAGGTTTACCTACAAAAACCGAACAATCTGATTTATTGCAAGCAATGTACGGTCGAAATGGTGAAAGTCCGGTAATTGTTATAGCAGCAAGTACGCCAGCTAATTGCTTTAATTTTGCTTATGAAGCCGCCCGATTAGCTTTAGAACACATGACTCCTGTAATTTTATTGACTGACGGATATATTGCAAACGGTTCTGCTCCTTGGAAAATCAAAACAGTTGCCGAAATGCCTCCTATTAAAAATAATAAGATTACTGAGGTTAAAGAAAACTGGCATCCTTATGACAGAGATGAAGATACACTTGCTCGTAATTGGGCAATTCCGGGAACTCCGGGATTAGAACATAGAATAGGTGGTTTAGAAAAAGATGCCGTTACGGGAAACATTTCTTATGAACCTATGAACCACGAAAGAATGACTGAAATTAGGGCTGAAAAAATTGAACGAGTTAAATTTAACATTCCTGATCTTGAAACTGAATTTGCTCAATCTGGCGATTTATTGGTAATTGGATGGGGAGGAACTTATGGTTCTTTACACTCTGCTGTGAAACAAATGAACGACGAAGGATTTAAAAATGTAGGTTATGCTCATTTTAATTACATTAATCCAATGCCAAAAAACACGTCAGCAATTTTATCTAAATTCAAAAAAATTCTTGTTTGCGAATTAAATAGTGGTCAATTTGCCAGTATTCTAAAAATTAAATTCAATCAATTTGAATTTTTACAATTCAATAAAGTTCAAGGATTGCCATTTGCGAACGAAGACCTAATTCAAAAATTTAAAGAACTAGTATAATTATGGAAACAATTGCCGAAAAAAAATATACCGCTAAAGATTTTACAAGTGATCAGGAAGTAAGATGGTGTCCTGGTTGTGATGATTACGTGATATTACGTACTATGCAAAAGACTCTCCCAGAAATGGGCGTTGCCAGAGAAGATGTGGTTTTTGTTTCAGGAATCGGATGTTCTTCCCGCTTCCCTTATTATTTAAACACATTCGGAATGCATAGTATTCACGGTAGAGCTCCTGGAATTGCTTCGGGTGTAAAACTGGCTAATCCTAACTTAAGCGTTTGGATTGCAACAGGTGATGGAGATGCAATGGCCATTGGTGGAAATCACTTTATTCACGTTTTACGTAGAAATATCGATTTGAATATCATTCTTTTCAATAATGAAATTTATGGTCTAACCAAAGGACAGTTTTCTCCAACTTCGTTAATTGGACAAAAAACAAAATCCTCACCTTACGGAAATACACAACCTCCTTTTTCTCCTGGCGAATTAGCATTAGGAGCTCAGGCACGATTTTTTGCCAGAATTGGAGGAGGAAGTCCAAAAGAAATGGGTCAAATTTTTACCGAAGCCCATCAATTTAAAGGAACATCTTTAATTGAAGTTTTACAGAATTGCGTGATTTTTAATGACGGATGTTTTAATCATATTACCGATAAAGAAGTAAAAGAAGATAAACAAATCTATCTTGAACACGGAAAACCAATGATTTTTGGGAAAAATCGTGACAAAGGATTAATTTTAAAAGGACTAAAATTAGAAACCGTAACCATTGGTGAAAACGGAATTACACAGGAAGATTTATTGGTACACAATGCCAAAGAAAAAGATCCAACGATGCACTACATGCTAGTTCGATTAGAATCTCCATTAGCAACAGGAGTTATCAGAAGTTTCGATGATGTTACTTTAGAAGAAAGAGAAGATGAATTAACTGCACAAGTCAAAGCAAAATCTAGTTTTACAAAAACCGATGATTTATTCTTTTCAGGAGAAACTTATGAAGTTAAATAATCTAAATTTGTTGAATAACACAAACATATAAAATATGGGTTCAGAAGCAATTATAGTTTTCTTGTTAGCCGGAATCGTTCTGGTTGCCGGTGCCAATTTTTTATCAAATTTAATTTCGCCAAAATCAGATAACTCGCAAAAACGGGAACCGTATGAAAGTGGAATGACAACCATTGGACCCACTTGGGTTCAGTTTAAAGTGGGCTACTACTTATACGCCATTCTATTCTTGGTTTTTGATGTCGAGGTCGCCTTTTTGATTCCTTGGGCAGTTGTTTTTAAAGAAATTGGAATGGTAGCCTTTGTCGAAATTATCATCTTTTTAGTAATATTAGGTTTAGGTCTTGCCTATGCCTGGAAGAAAGGAGCATTAAAATGGGAATAAATAACACCACAGAAATACCGGCAGATTTCCCGGGAAAAGTAATTCCGGCAGGAAACGGAGCCAATGTAATCGTTACATCTTTAGATCAAATTATCAATTGGGGACGATCCAATTCGCTTTGGTCGCTTTATTTCGGAACCAGTTGTTGCGCTATCGAAATGATGCAAACCGGAGCTGCAAAACACGATTATTCCAGATTTGGATTCGAAGTAGCACGACCCTCACCACGACAAGCCGATTTAATCATAATCGCAGGAACTATTGTCAATAAAATGGCACCAGTTTTACGCCGTTTGTACGATCAAATGGCTGAACCAAAATACGTAATTGCAATGGGAGCTTGCGCCATTTCTGGCGGCCCATTTTATTATAATTCTTATTCTGTTGTAAAAGGTGCCGACCACGTAATTCCAGTTGACGTCTATGTTCCTGGCTGTCCTCCACGTCCCGAAGCTTTGCTTGAAGGAATGTTGATGCTTCAGAACAAAATAAGAACTGAAAGTATGAAACACAAAATAAATCCTATCGAGGGATTTGATGAAGGAAAATAGAGGTCGGAAGTGGGAAGTACGAAGTACAAAGTTAGAAGTAC
>DZAU01000007.1:1537-16995 GCA_022729635.1 Flavobacterium psychrophilum | reverse complement strand
GAAGTACAAAGTTAGAAGTACGAAATATGAAGTGGGAAGATTTTAAACCTTGTACCTTGTATCTCTAACTCTAAACTCGTACCTCGTACCTCTAACATCGTACTTCAAACCTCGTACCTATAAAATTAAAATTATGACCAACGAAGCCTTACAAAATTTAATATCCACCTGGATTCCCGAATTAGAATTCACAGAAGAAAAATCCCAATTTTTAAATGTCACTGTTCAACCTGAACAACTTCACCAATTAATGTCGCAGTTAAAAAGCAATGCAGAAACGAATTTAGATTATTTGTATTGCTTGACGGGTATGGATTGGGGAAAGGAAATGGGTGTAGTGTATCATCTTGAATCCATAACTCACAGACATCAGTTGGTGGTAAAAGTAAAAACAACCGATAGAGAAAATCCAACATTAGACACCGTTTGTGATATTTGGCGCACAGCCGAGTTCCACGAAAGAGAAGTTTTTGATTTCTTTGGAATAAAATTCAACAACCATCCTAATTTAAAAAGACTCTTTCTAACTGATGAATGGGATGGATTTCCGTTGAGAAAAGATTATGTAGATGAAATAAATATGGTTATCAAATAATATGGAAGCAATCATTCAAAATAATAATTTTAAATCCGAAGAATATTTCATCAATATGGGACCACAACACCCTGCAACTCACGGTGTTTTGCGTTTATTATTGACCATTGACGGAGAAATTATCAAAAAAGTAGAACCCGATTTGGGTTACATTCATCGTTCCATCGAAAAAATGTGTGAGCGTGACAGTTACCAACAAATTGTGCATTTGACCGACAGGATGGATTATCTTTCGTCGCATATCAACAACGAAGCGGTTTGTCTGACTGTTGAAAATGCGCTTCAGGTTGAAGTTCCTGAACGTGCAAAAGTCATTCGAACCATTATTTCGGAGTTGACAAGAATTGCTTCACACACTTTGTGGTGGGGCGTTATGGGAATGGACGTTGGAGCTTTGACCACTTATTTTTATGGTTTTAGAGACCGCGAAATGATCAACGATATTTTTGAAGAAACTTGTGGAGCCCGTTTAACGATGAACTACAACATTCCCGGAGGATTAATGTTTGACATTCACCCGAATTTTGTGCAACGAACCAAAGAATTTGTAACTCATTTTAAAACCAAACTTCCAGAATATGACTTGCTTTTGACAGGAAATGTAATTTTCCAAAAAAGGATGAAAGGTATTGGTGTTTTGACCAAAGAAGATGCGATTTCCTTCGGAGCTTCTGGTCCAGTGGGTCGTGGTTCGGGTTATTCTTGCGATGTTCGAAAACACCATCCGTACAGCGCTTATGACAAAGTCACTTTTAACGAAGCATTAAAAACTGAAGGCGACTCTTTTGCTCGTTATCAAATTCGAATTATGGAAATGTGGGAATCATTATCAATAATCGAACAATTAATTGACAACATTCCGGAAGGCGATTTTAAAACTGCCACAAATGCTGTAATCAAATTACCAGAAGGCGAATTTTATGAAAAAGTAGAAACCGCTCGAGGAGAATTAGGGGTTTACATCAATAGTACAGGTACAAAAAATCCGTACCGAATGAAATTCCGTTCACCAGGATTCTCTAATTTATCCTTATTAAATCATATTGCTGTTGGCGGAAAAATTGGGGATTTAGTAGCTACAATGGCGACTTTAGACCTTGTAATTCCAGACATTGACCGATAAAATTAATTTTATGAACATAACACATACTATACACGAATGGCTTTTTAGCCTGATGCCTGCAAACGTTGCGAGTATTGTAGAAATGGTTTTGATAGCCTTGGTTTATCTCGCTATTTTTGCAGTTGCTGGTTTGTATTTGGTTTTACTCGAACGAAGAGTTGCCGCTTGGTTCCAATTGCGTTTGGGTCCAAACCGAGTAGGGTTTCAAGGTTTGCTACAAACAATGGCCGATGCCTTGAAACTGGTTTCCAAAGAATTGACCGGAACGATAAAAGCCGATAAATTTTTATACAATTTAGCGCCTTACTTCGTAATTGTGACGTCTTTGATGGCACTGTCACTTTTCCCTTTTTCTCAAGAATTTCAAGCTTTTGATATTAACATTGGTATCTTTTTCTTGATAGCGATTTCCTCCATTGGAGTAATTGGAATTTTGCTTGGAGGTTGGAGCAGCAACAACAAATTTGCCTTAATTGGCGCAATGCGAAGCGGTGTTCAAACCATAAGTTACGAATTATCCGTTGGTTTGTCCTTGCTAACAATGGTTTTAATAACGGGTTCATTGCAACTTTCTCAAATTATCGAAGTCCAAAAAAGTGGTTGGCTTATCGTTCAGGGACATATTCCTGCGGTAATTGCTTTTTGTATTTATATGATTGCCGGAACTGCCGAAACCAATAGAGCTCCTTTTGATTTGGTCGAAGCCGAATCAGAATTGGGTGCTGGTTTCCACACCGAATATTCAGGAATGAAGTTCGCCTATTTCTTCTTGGCGGAATTCATCAATATGTTTATCATCGCTGCCATTGCCACAACCATATTTTTTGGTGGTTATCTTTCACCTTTCGGAATAACCGAAAATATTCCGTTGTTAGGAGTATTTTGGTTCTTGGCAAAAACATTGGTTTTAATATTCTTGATGATGTGGTTCCGATGGACTTTCCCTAGATTAAGAATCGACCAACTTCTAGTATTGGAATGGAAATATTTACTTCCGTTAAACTTACTAAATTTGGTTTTAATGGCATTGATCGTTTTACTCAAATTAACAATTCAATTCTAAATAATTATGAGTTATTTTTCAGATATATATAACGGAATAAAATCACTCCTTACGGGAATGAGTGTTACCGGAAAGTACTTTTTGCACGCCAGAAAAGGCGCCATAACACAGCAATATCCTGATAATCGAGACACTTTAAAAATGTTTGATCGTTTTCGTGGCGAAGTGGTTATGCCGCACGACGAAAACAATTTTCATCGCTGTACGGGTTGTCAAAAATGTGAACTGGCTTGTCCAAACGGAAGCATCGAAATTATTTGGGACAGACAAGTTGACCCTGAAACCGGCAAGAAGAAAAAAATGATAGACCAACACATTTACCATCTCGGAATGTGTACTATGTGTGGTTTATGTATTGAAGCCTGTCCAACGGATGCCATCAAATGGGCACAAAATTTTGAAAATTCCGTATATGACAGAAGCTATCTAACAAAAGTTTTAAACAAACCAGGATCCAAAGTATTGGCTGGTATAGAAGATTAATCTTATGGAAAAATTTATATTTTATATTTTAGCCGCAATAATGATTGTTTTTGCAATAGCTTCGGTAAGCAGTCGCAAAATGCTTCGATCAGTTATTTATTTATTGTTTGTGCTTATCGGAATTGCAGGAATTTATTTTTTAATTGATTACAATTTCTTGGCAGCCATACAACTTACCGTTTATGCAGGAGGGATTATTGTATTGATAATTTTCTCGGTTCTTTTAGTGCATCACATCGAAATGGAATTAGAATTGGCAAAAAAATCCAAACAAATACTTACCGCTTTAGCTTGTTTAATTGGACTTGGCATTTTCTTGACTACTATTTATTTAAACGACTTTAAAGTTGTAGAAAATACAAAAACTACTGAAGTCGCCGATATTGGAAGAGGACTTTTGAGCTACGAAGCTGGCGGTTTTATTTTACCGTTTGAAGTAATCAGTGTGCTGTTATTAGCAGCAATGATTGGAGCCATTATCATTGGAAAAGGAGAAAAACTAACTAAAAACGACGACACATTATGATAGCCGGAATTAGCATTTACGAAATTCTAACCCTTACTTCTATTCTATTTTTCGTAGGGATTTATGGGTTTATTACCAGAAAAAACTTGATTTCGATATTAATTTCTCTCGAATTACTATTGAATGCTTCGGCAGTAAATTTTGTTGTCATCAACAAATATTTATACCCCGATATGTTACAAGGCGTTTTCTTTTCGATTTTTATCATTGCCGTGGCTGCCGCCGAAACGGCTCTCGCCGTTGCAATTATTATTAACCTTTACCGACAAATTAGCTCTGTTGAAGTGAAGGACACTGAAATTATGAAGTATTAATATTCTTAAAATATGGACATCTCTTATATATTTTTTATTCCACTTATACCTTTAGCAGTCTTCTTGCTTTTGGGAATTGGATTTGACAAAATTAAACCAGCAATATCTGGTTATATTGGTGTGGCAGGATTGACCACATCGGCAGCACTTTCTTATTATGCGGCGTACCAATACTTTTTCGTTAGCGGAAAAGTAGATGGTGTTTATCAAACTTTCGTTGAAAAAACCGTATGGATGAAATTTACCGATACTTTGCATATCGATATGGGGATTTTGGTTGATCCAATATCCATAATGATGCTTGTTGTGGTAAGCACGGTTTCACTAATGGTTCACATCTATAGCCGAGGTTATATGAAAGGTGACGGTGGTTACACTAAATTCTTCGCGTTTTTATCGCTTTTCTCTTTCTCTATGCTCGGATTAGTATTGGCAACAAATCTATTTCAAATTTATATTTTTTGGGAATTAGTGGGAGTTTCTTCTTACCTGTTAATTGGATATTACTATACCAAAACTTCCGCAATTGCAGCTGGAAAAAAAGCCTTTATCGTTACGCGTTTTGCTGATTTTGGGTTTTTAGTTGGAATATTAATAGTTGGATATTATATTGGAACTTTTGACTTTCTAACATTAAACGCTATTAATCCTGAGGGCGAAGGCTTGGTTTTAAACTGGGCTTCAACTTCTTTTATGGGATTATCTGTTGTTACTTGGGCTTTAATCCTAATATTTATGGGTGGAGCAGGAAAATCAGCGATGTTCCCATTACATATCTGGTTACCAGATGCGATGGAAGGCCCAACTCCAGTTTCTGCCTTGATTCACGCAGCGACAATGGTTGTGGCAGGGGTTTATTTGGTGGCACGTTTGTTCCCGATGTATTACTTTGTTGAAGAAGGATTTGCACTGAATATCGTTGCTTATGTTGGTGCTTTTTCTTCCTTATTTGCCGCAATAATTGCAGTAACACAAACCGATATAAAACGTGTTTTGGCATTTTCGACAATGTCACAAATTGGATATATGATGTTGGCTTTGGGTGTTTCCGGTTTTGATGGTCACGAAGGCGTTGGTTATATGGCGTCAATGTTTCATTTGTTTACTCACGCTATGTTCAAAGCCTTATTGTTCCTTGCCGCTGGTTCAGTAATTCACGCCGTTCACAGCAATTATTTGAAAGATATGGGCGGATTGCGAAAATATATGCCAATTACCAATATTACGTTCTTGATTGCGGCTTTGGCAATTGCCGGAGTGCCGCCGTTTGCAGGATTTTGGAGTAAAGACGAAATTCTAGTAGCCGCTTTCGAAAAAAATCAATTGATTTATTTTGTTGCACTTTTCGTAGCAGGATTAACAGCCTTTTATATGTTCCGCCTTTATTATGGAATATTTTGGGGCAAAGAAACTCATTATCATCACGAACCACACGAATCGCCAATGTCAATGGCATTTCCATTAATGTTTCTGGCTTTTATGAGCGTCGTTGCTGGATTCATTCCGTTTAGTGAACTGGTAACGGCTGACAAAGTTGGATTCGAAGCACATTTAAATATCCCATTGGCCGCCATTGCCGTAGGATCTGGATTGACAGGAATAATTTTGGCAACGATTTTCTACAAAAAAGAAAATAATTTGGCCGAAAAATTTGCCAATGGATTTGGCGTATTTTACAAATGGACAAGCAACAAATTTTACTTTGACGAAATTTATATGTTCGTAACCAAGAAAATAATTTTCAATTTGATTTCGGCACCAATTGCCAAATTCGACAAGAAATATGTGGACGGAACGATGGAAGGCATTGGAAACAAAACCGTTATCATTTCCGAAAAAATAAAAGGAATACAATCAGGTAAGTTGCAGGATTACGCAATGTTTTTTATCTCTGGTGTTGTAGTTATCGCCTTGGTTTTTATTTATTTATGGACAAACTAATCTATTAATATGGATATTTTATCACTTTTTGTAATTATACCTGTTCTCACGGTTTTAGCTTTAGCTTTCTCTAATGGACTAAAACAGGTACGCACAATTTCAATGGTTGGAAGTATTATTCAACTAGGAATGGCGATTAACTTGGTTTTTACTTATCTTAAAGAAAGAGCCATCGATAAAAGCGTTATGCTTTTTACTCAAGATTATGTTTGGTTTGAAAATTTCAATGTACACTATGCTATTGGTGTTGATGGAATTTCTGTAGCCCTAATTTTATTGACTTCTATCGTAGTTTTGGCAGGTGTTTTCATTTCTTGGAAAACAGACGATTTACCCAAAGAATTTTTCATTTCTCTTTTGGTTTTGGCTACTGGAGTTTATGGTTTTTTCATTTCAATAGACTTGTTTACGATGTTTGTGTTTTATGAAATTGCTGTAATTCCAATGTATTTATTAATTGGAATTTGGGGTTCTGGACCAAAAGAATATTCGGCAATGAAATTAACTCTGATGTTAATGGGAGCTTCGGCGGTTTTATTGGTTGGCGTTTTAGGAATTTATTTCAATTCGAATGCCGATGGTGGTGCTTTGACTTTCAATATTTTAGAAATTGCCAAAGTACACATTCCTTTTGAAGCCCAAAAATTATTTTTTCCTTTGACATTTATTGGATTTGCCGTATTAGGAGCTTTATTTCCGTTTCATACTTGGTCACCAGATGGTCACGCTTCGGCTCCAACAGCAGTATCGATGCTCCACGCAGGAGTTTTGATGAAATTGGGTGGTTACGGCGTTTTTAGAGTTGCTATGTTTTTATTACCATTAGGAACAATTGAATGGTCTTGGTTTTTTATAGTTTTATCGACAATTGGAGTGATTTATGGCGCTTTCGGAGCTTTAAAACAAACCGATTTGAAATATATTAACGCTTATTCTTCGGTGAGCCACCTGGGAATGGTATTGTTTGCTTTATTAATGTTGAACAAAACCGCTTGGAATGGAGCGATTTTACAATCACTTTCTCACGGATTAATGACAGCTCTTTTCTTCGCCTTAATTGGGATGATTTACGGAAGAACCCACACCAGAGATATTACAAAACTAGGAGGTTTGCTTAAAGTAATGCCTTTTATATCTGTTATTTATGTAATAGCAGGATTGGCTTCTTTAGGTTTGCCAGGTTTTAGTGGTTTCGTTGCCGAAATGAATATATTTGTAGGTGGCTTTCAAAACGAAGGACTATTTTATAGAGTAGCGACAATAATCTCAGTTTCAGCGATTGTGGTAACAGCAGTTTATATCTTGCGAGTATTAGGAATTATGCTAATGGGTGAAGTGAAAAACGAGGAGTTTTTAGATTTACCAAAAGTTACTTGGTATGAAGTTACAGGCATTTTGTTATTATTGATTCCAATGACTGGAATGGGTATCGCACCGCTTTGGCTAAGCAATATGACAATGGAAAGTATTCAGCCATTTATTCAAGGAGTATTAAATCATTTATAAAATAACTAAAATGAATTTGAATAGCGTTATCGCAATGCGACAAGAAATTATCCTATTGGCAATTTTATTATTGCTAATTATCGGCGAAATTTTCACATCTAAAGAAAAAAAAGGAAGTCTGGTACATTTATCCATATTTCTATTTGGAATACATACAATTATCGGATTTTTTGCAATCGAAGAAACCAGTTTGTTTGGTGGAATGTTCCGCACCAATACACTAATTCACTTCTTTAAAAATGCACTAAATGTGGGCGTATTTATAGTTCTTCTCCAATCAGCCGATTGGATTCAAGAAAAATTAGTAAAAGACAACAAAGGGAACGAATTTTTTATGTTGTTGTTTTCCTCACTTTTAGGAATGTATTTTATGATTTCGGCTGGTGATTTTCTAATGTTTTACATTGGTTTAGAATTATCGACTTTACCTGTGGCAGCCCTTGTGGCTTGGGAAACTTCCAAAAGAATTTCGAGCGAAGCCGGAGTTAAATTTATTCTTTCGGCAGGATTGGCTTCGGGAGTTTCTTTGTTCGGAATTTCATTATTATATGCAGCTACTGGTTCCATTTATTTTGATGTAATTGCAGAAGTTTTAACCTCTACTAACTTAATAATACTAGGTTTTGTTCTGTTTTTATCAGGTTTGGCATTCAAAATATCATTAGTTCCTTTTCATTTCTGGACAGCCGATGTTTACGAAGGAGCACCAATTGGGGTTGCTTCCTATCTTTCCGTAATTTCAAAAGGAGCAGCTGCGTTTATTCTGATGATTTTATTGTTTACGGTTTTGAAACCATTGATGCACGTTTGGGAAAACATTATTTATGTTTTAGCCCTTTCCACCATGTTTATTGGTAATTTATTTGCCCTTCGACAACAAAATATGAAACGTTTCTTGGCTTTCTCTTCGATAGCTCAAGCTGGTTTTATTTTGTTAGGATTAATAACCGGAACACAACTAGGAACGGCAACTGTGGTTTATTTTGTTCTGGTTTACATCTTCACCAATCTAGCCGCTTTTGGAGTAGTACAAGCTATTTCGTTACAAACCGGCAAAGAAAATAGAGACGATTATAACGGTTTATATCGAACAAATCCCTATTTGAGTTTGGTAATGATGTTGGCTTTATTCTCATTGGCTGGTATTCCTCCTGTGGCAGGATTTTTTGGTAAATTTTTCTTATTCGCTGCCGCTGCAAGTAAAGGATATTATTTATTGGTATTCTTAGCCGTTGTAAATGTTACTATATCACTTTACTATTATTTATTAGTGGTAAGAGCCATGTTTATCAGAAAAAGCGAAAATCCAATTCCGTTTTTCAATAGCAAAATTTACATGAGATTAGGACTAATAATTACTGTAATAGGTATTTTGACTCTTGGATTATACAGTCCGTTATACGATTATATTTTTGAATTAAGCAACGTTTTTAATAAATAAGTTATGGCAACATTAGACGGAAAACATTCCTTTGGTAGCATTGGAGAAACAAGAGTAACTTTTGTCGAAAAAGGCGTTAACGAAAGTCGTAAAGATTTCTTGAAAAAACTATTAGAACATAATGGTTTTGAAGTGGTTCTTGAAGAAGAAAAGAAAAAAGAGGAAGAAGATTCACAATTATTCACAGTGGCAACAACTGATATGGTATTTAACCCAACTATTTGGATTTTTGAACGAAAATTAAAAACGCTGGATGGTAATAAAGTAACGCAAGATTACTGGTTTCAAAGGACTAATGATACGAATCCACAATATTGGAAGAATTCTTAAAAATCTGAACTCAATTGTTTGATAAACCTAAAATCAGAATTAGAAATAATACCTATTGTATAAAATATTTTGTCGAATAAAATTGTCCTAGTATTTTATTATGTCAATAAATCGGCAAAAGCTATTGGCATTATACCTCAATTTTATTGTACTAAATCACTCGTCAACTTGGTATTAAACAAAAAATCTCGATATTCACCGGGATAAGCAGACATTTGTTCTCGCATATTGCGAGAACAAGTAAGATAAAAAAATTCATGTATTTTCATTTTCAAAGAAAAATGGTTCTCTAAGATCCTGCAAAAAAGCGGGATAAGCGATTCACATCCCTATAAATTGGGAGTTCTCCGAGATCCCGATATTCATCGGGATAAGCAATTCACACACCTTTTGCGATGCAAAAAGGGGGTTCTCTGCTTACATATTTCTTCGATATTGCCCGCCCACTTCAAACAAAGCAGCTGTAATTTGCCCTAAAGAACAAACTTTGGTAGCCTCTATTAAATGTTCGAATATATTTTCGTTTTTGATGGCAACTTCCTGAAGTGTTTTCAGTTGTTCATTTACTTTTTCAGGATTAGATTGGTGTAAATTTGACAACATTGTGATTTGATATTTCTTTTCTTCTTCGGTGGCACGAATAACCTCAGAAGGAATAATAGTAGGAGAACCTTTTGAACTCAAGAACGTATTCACACCAATAATTGGGTATTCGCCAGTATGTTTCAGCGTTTCATAATACAAACTTTCTTCTTGAATTTTCGAACGTTGGTACATGGTTTCCATTGCTCCAAGAACTCCGCCACGCTCATTAATTCTTTCAAATTCCTGCAAAACCGCTTCTTCAACCAAGTCTGTCAATTCTTCGATTATGAATGAACCTTGAATAGGATTTTCGTTTTTGGCTAATCCCAATTCCTTATTAATAATCAACTGGATTGCCATTGCGCGACGCACACTTTCCTCTGTTGGCGTGGTAATCGCTTCGTCATAAGCGTTTGTATGCAGGGAATTACAGTTATCATAAATGGCGTACAAGGCCTGTAAAGTTGTACGAATATCATTAAAATCAATTTCCTGGGCATGAAGCGAACGACCCGAAGTTTGAATATGATATTTCAGCATTTGTGCTCTTTCATTGGCACCATATTTATTTTTCATGGCTTTCGCCCAAATTTTTCGAGCTACACGACCAATAACAGCATATTCAGGATCAATTCCGTTCGAGAAAAAGAAGGATAAATTGGGTCCAAAATCATTAATTTTCATGCCACGACTCAAATAATATTCCACATAAGTGAAGCCGTTTGATAGCGTGAAAGCCAATTGAGAAATAGGATTTGCTCCAGCCTCGGCGATGTGATAGCCCGAAATGGAAACGGAATAAAAGTTTTTTACTTTATTGGTAATAAAATATTCCTGTACATCACCCATCAATCGCAAGGCAAATTCTGTCGAAAAGATGCACGTATTTTGAGCTTGGTCTTCTTTGAGAATATCCGCCTGAACGGTTCCTCGAACTTTAGAAAGTGTTTTTGCTTTTATCTCATTATAAATATCTAAAGGTAAAACTTGGTCTCCAGTCACACCCAAAAGCATCAATCCCAAACTGTTATTTCCTTCAGGCAAATCGCCTTGATAAATGGGTCTTTTTAAGTCTTTTCTTTCATAAATATCCTTTAATTTTGACTCTACTAAATCTTCTAATTGGTTTTCTTTAATATATTTTTCGCATTGCTGGTCAATGGTTGCATTCATAAAAAAGCCCAACATCATTGGTGCTGGACCATTAATTGTCATACTTACCGATGTCATTGCATCAACCAAATCGAAACCGGAATACAATTTCTTGGCATCATCGAGACAACAAATAGATACTCCTGCGTTCCCAATTTTTCCGTAAATATCAGGACGAATGTGAGGGTCATTTCCGTATAAAGTCACACTGTCGAAAGCCGTTGAAAGTCTTTTTGCAGGCAAACCGGCACTCACATAATGAAAACGTTTGTTGGTTCGTTCCGGTCCGCCTTCACCAGCAAACATACGTGATGGATCTTCTCCTTCTCTTTTAAATGGATATAAACCCGCCGTAAAGGGAAATTCTCCCGGCACGTTTTCTTGCAAATTCCAACGCAAAATATCACCCCAAGATTCGTATTTTGGCAAGGCAACTTTTGGAATTAAAATATGCGAAAGCGACTCTGTATGGGTTTCAATCTTGATTTCTTTATTTCTAACTTTAAAGGTATAAAATGGTGCTTTGTATTGATGCATTTTATCTTTCCAAGTGAGGATTATTTCCCAATTATAAGGGTCCAAATCCATTTTTACCTTGTCGAATTGATCAAGTAAAAGGTCTAAAAATACTTTTTTGTCAGGCTGAGCTTGTCGAAGCCCATCCACATTTAAACCGAACTTCGACAGGCTCAGTTTGACATCGGCAACCGATTCTATTGTTTTATAAATCCCATATAATTTCTGTGCAACTTCAACTTGAGACAAAGCTGTTGCATCATATTTCCTGTTATTCTCGGCGATTTCTGACAAATAACGAGTTCGGTGTGGCGGAATCACAAATATTTTTTCACTCATTTCGGGTGAAATTTCAAAAGTCGACTTCAAATCAGACTTGGTTTTCTCGTGAATCTTGTCCATTATGGCTTTGTACAAAGTATTCATTCCCGGATCGTTGAACTGGGATGCGATGGTTCCAAAAATGGGTAATGCATCTAAATCTGTATCCCAAAGATTATGGTTGCGCTGGTATTGTTTTTTTACATCGCGCAAGGCATCGGGTGCACCGCGTTTGTCGAATTTATTTATCGCAACCAAATCAGCAAAATCAAGCATATCAATTTTTTCCAATTGAGTTGCTGCGCCAAATTCGGGTGTCATCACGTATAAAGAAACATCAGAATGATCCGTGATTTCAGTATCTGATTGTCCAATTCCGGAAGTTTCAAGAATTATAAGATCATATTTTGCTGCTTTCAAAACTTGAATCGCCTCGGCAACGTGTTTTGACAAAGCCAAATTAGATTGACGTGTTGCCAACGAACGCATATATACTCTGGGATTATTGATGGCATTCATCCGAATCCTGTCGCCAAGAAGTGCTCCCCCTGTTTTTCTTTTGGATGGATCAACAGAAATTATTCCGATAGTTTTTGTTGGAAAATCGATTAAAAAACGACGTACTAATTCATCTACCAAAGAGGATTTTCCTGCGCCACCAGTTCCAGTAATTCCAAGAACAGCCCCCCCTGCCCCAAGCCCCCTAACCCCCGAAGGGGGAATTGATTTGGAGCTAGGGAATAATTTGTGAAATTGCTCTTGATCATTTTCGGCTAACGAAATTAATCTTGCAATTGTATTAACATCTTTATTTTTAATTTGTTGCTCAACTCCCTTCCCTTCGGGAAGGGATGGGGATGGGCTTGGAAAATCGGATTGTTGCACCAAATCATTTATCATTCCCTGCAAACCCATCGCACGACCATCGTCTGGCGAATAAATTCTTGTGATTCCATACACTTGCAAATCGGCGATTTCGTGGGGAAGAATCACACCTCCACCACCGCCAAAAATTTTGATATGCTCTGCTCCTTTCTGGCAAAGTAAATCATACATATATTTGAAATATTCATTGTGTCCGCCTTGGTAAGAAGTCATTGCAATAGCATTCGCATCTTCCTGAATGGCAGTATTTACCACTTCCTCAACACTACGGTCATGACCCAAATGAATAACCTCAACACCTGTTGTCTGGATGATTCTTCGCATAATATTGATAGCAGCATCGTGACCGTCAAAAAGAGATGCGGCAGTTACAATTCGAACTTTATTTACGGGAATATAAGGTTTTACGACTTCCATTTTTGTGAATATGATAATTTATGAGTGCAATTTACGGAAATTTTTAAGAAAAAATTATTGAAAATTAGAATAACTACAAATTATCATAATGTGTTATTTATTCTAAAAAATTAAGTTTAGTTTTGAGGAAAATTATTAATGTACGTTCCCGACGGCTCGGGAATCTTAGCCCTGATGGAAATGGAAAGCCCGGAACTTTAGAAAGTAGTTTTTCTTGCCAGAAAAAAGCGCCCAAAGGAAGCTCTTTTTGTGGCTTAGAAAAACAGTTTATAAAGTGAGGACTTGAAATGTACAGCAGGAATTAGCTACAAATTAAAATAGTATGCAACAAATTACCATACTCATTCATTGTGCGGACCAAAAAGGAATTATTGCCGCAGTGACTGATTTTATACTGAAAGTTGAGGGAAATATCATTTATATTGACCAGCATGTTGATGTGGAACAGCATGTTTTTTTTATGCGTTTAGAGTGTGAATTGACCAATAAAAACAATAATCTTGTTTCAATTAAAAATGTTTTTGAAGGTTCGATCGCAAAGGATTTTGGAATGTCTTGGGAAATTCATCCTAAAGAACAAAAGCTAAAAATGGCACTTTTTGTATCGAAATATGATCATTGTTTGTTCGATATTTTAGGTCGTCATAGTGCGAGAGAACTGAATGTGGAAATTCCTTTAATTGTGAGCAATCACGAGGATTTAAAACCTATTGCGGAACGTTTTGACATTCCGTTTTACTATGTTCCTTTTACCAAAGAAACTAAAGTGGAGGGCGAAAAACAACAAATTGAACTACTCCAAAAGCACGAAGTAGATTTCATTGTTTTGGCACGTTATATGCAAATTATTACTCCTAAATTGATTTCGCTTTACGAAAATAAAATCATCAATATTCATCACTCCTTTTTACCTGCTTTTCCAGGTGCAAAACCATATCATTCGGCTTTTAAAAGAGGTGTGAAAATCATTGGAGCCACGAGTCATTATGTCACAGCCGAACTAGATGAAGGTCCAATTATTGAGCAGGATATCACTCGGGTTTCTCACATTAATTCCATAGAAGATTTTATTATGAAAGGGAGAGATTTAGAACGTATCGTTTTGGCGAGAGCCATAAAACTTCACGCCGAACGCAAAACGATGGTTTATGACAATAAAACGGTCGTGTTTTATTAAAACTTAACTTACTTACAACAAAGTAATAACAAAATCTTAACAGCAATAGAGAGAAAAAATATGATCTTTGCAGAGTAATAAATTGGTTATTTATTATTTTGGTTTTGGTTAGTTATAAAAATGTCGGCATTAGATAGTGTCGGCATTTTTTATTTCAAAAACTTTAAAAATTATTTTCTAAAACGATTTCCATTTCTTGTTGCATTTTCAGGGCTTCTTCCCTAGCCTTTTTGGTAAAATTAATTCCGTTTGAAGAATAAATAATTGCTCTTGAAGAATTAATCAGCAAGCCCACATTCGTATTCATTCCGTATTTGCAAACTTCTTGAATACTTCCTCCTTGTGCGCCAACACCTGGAACGAGCAAGAAACTATCAGGAACAATTTTGCGAATTTCAGTGAAATATTCTGCTTTTGTGGCACCAACGACATACATCAGATTTTCGGAATTTTTCCAGGTTTTTGAAGTTTCCAAAACTTGTTTGTATAATTCTTTAGCTTCGCTCCGTTCGGCTTCACCTCGGGTTTCTCCAACATTTAAGGTTTGAAAATCAAAAGCACCTTCATTGGAAGTCAAAGCCAACATAATGGTATGTTTATTTTCGAAAGCAAGAAATGGTTCCACCGAATCTTTTCCCATATAAGGTGCAACGGTTAGACTATCGAAATTCAAATCTTCGAAGAAAGCTTTGGCATACATTGAAGAAGTATTGCCAATATCGCCCCGTTTTGCATCAGCAATGGTGAAGATTTCAGGATGGTTTTCGTTGATGTAATGGATTGTTTTTTGCAACGAAATCCAACCTTTTAAGCCATAAGCTTCATAGAAAGCTATGTTGGGTTTATAGGCAACTGCTAAATCGTGTGTGGCATCAATTATCGCTTTGTTGAATTCGAAAATCGGGTCTTCCAATTCTAATAAATGTTTCGGAATTTTATTCAAATCAACATCTAACCCAACACAAAGGAAGGATTTCTTGATTTTGATTTGGTCGATTAATTGTTGTGTAGTCAAGACGGTTTGTGGTTTATGGTTTGTGGTTTATTGTGGGGCAAAGTTACTCTAAAGTTTTTTAAACACAA
>DZAU01000007.1:0-1437 GCA_022729635.1 Flavobacterium psychrophilum | reverse complement strand
TTATGGTTTGTGGTTTATTGTGGGGCAAAGTTACTCTAAAGTTTTTTAAACACAAAGACACGAAGTCCTTCGATAAACTCAGGATGACGCACAAAGTTCACAAAGTGTTAAAAAAAATGCCAACCTTATTCAGATTGACATTTCTTGATACTTAATATTTAATCGGATTTTCAGATTGCAAACCAAAAAAATCATAATTAATTTTTAAACCATTAAGAGAATTAAGATAATTAAGTTTTTAGTCTTAATGAACTTTAATTCTCTTAATGGTTTCAAGAAAAAAACAACTTTATTGTTTTATCTTAATACATTTAAAAAACCTCACTAGCTTCCTTCAATTTCTCCATATTGTTCACCAATTGCAGTTCGTCGACAATTTTCTGGATGTCGCCATTCATAATATTTCCTAAATCGTATAAAGTCAAACCCACACGATGATCCGTCACACGACCTTGCGCATAATTATAGGTTCTAATCTTGGCAGAACGGTCGCCAGAACTTACTTGCGAAGTACGTTTTGTGGCATCTTCAGTTTGTTTTTTGGCTAATTCCATCTCATATAAACGAGAACGTAAAACGATTAAGGCTTTGTCTTTATTCTTGTGTTGCGATTTTTGATCCTGACATTGCGCCACCAAACCTGTTGGAATGTGCGTCAAACGAACGGCTGATTTTGTCGTATTTACAGATTGTCCGCCTGGACCAGAAGAACAGAAAAAATCAACACGAACGTCGTTCATATCAATTTGTACATCAAATTCCTCAGCTTCGGGAAGCACCATAACTGTTGCTGCCGAAGTGTGAACACGACCTTGAGTTTCGGTTTGAGGAACGCGTTGCACACGGTGAACTCCGGCTTCAAATTTTAGAGTTCCATAAACATCTTCGCCGGTAACTTCAAAAATCACCTCTTTAAATCCACCTGAAGTTCCTTCGTTCATATCGACAACCGAAGTTCTCCAACCACGATTTTCGCAATATTTGGTGTACATACGGAACAAATCACCTGCAAAAATACTGGCTTCATCTCCGCCGGTTCCGGCACGAATTTCGACCATTACGTTTTTAGCATCTTCTGGGTCTTTCGGAATCAACATAAATTTGATTTCTTCCTCCAGTTCTGGCAATCGTTCTTTGGCTTCTTCGAGTTGCATTTTGGCCATTTCGGTCATATCGGCATCGCTCCCATCGGCAATGATTTCGTTGGCTTCATCAATATTGGCCATCAAAAGCACATATTCGTCCCGTTTTTCGGCCAAAGCTTTCAAGCCTTTATATTCTTGATTCAACTGTACATAACGCTTTTGGTCGGCAATCACATCGGGCTGAATAATCAAATCCGAAATCTCGTCGAAACGCTGTTTTACTATTTGAAGTCTGTCTAACATTTTCTTTATTCCTTTTATTTGGAGTGCAAATTTAGTGAAAAGATTGCAG
>DZAU01000131.1:1604-2921 GCA_022729635.1 Flavobacterium psychrophilum | reverse complement strand
GAATTACTACATACTCAATGCTACCTTTTGGTGCTTTTATTAATTCGGTATTTAGAATTATTTTGCCTGATTTTGTACAACTTCCCCAACGTTTTTGCATTAATCTTATATCTAAAACAGGTTTTTCTACTTTATACTTATTGAATTTTTCTAAAGAACTTTCTAACATTTCTTCAAAATGTAAGATTGCTTTTTCCTTGTACCATTCGTTTAGTTTTTTTTCTAAATATTCAGGATTTACTTTTTTAGTTTTCATAATCATTGTACCTCTATAAATTTTTATTTCATTTATAGTATCTTCAATGATTTGCAACTTATATTGTCTTCCTAAATACAAATGAGTTTCTCCATTAACATATTTACGTTCTGGAGTATGTGGCTTGTAACTACAGAAAAATGCTTGTTGTTTTAAAATCCAATTGGCTTTGGATTTTACCTTTTTATTAATGTCAATAATATTTGTATCATTTGGAGCAATAACCGACACCAAACCATTAGGCATTACTTTTATACCTAATGATTTTCTTGTAGCAAAAGACAAATTATATTCAATGCTTTTACTACCATAATTTACTTGTTGGATAGAATGTACCATTAAATGTATTTTAATTTAGCAATTTTGATTACTTCTTCTATCAATTCATCAATTTTATCAAATGAGAATTGCGTATCGTATTGTTGTTGCTTTTCGAAAAGTAAATCATCTAATTTATTTTTCAATTCTTTTTCAATCTCGGTATTGGTTTGCCAATCAATAATTAG
Source organism: Flavobacterium psychrophilum (assembly GCA_022729635.1). GTDB lineage: Bacteria > Bacteroidota > Bacteroidia > Flavobacteriales > Flavobacteriaceae > Flavobacterium > Flavobacterium psychrophilum_P. The sequence goes on along the minus strand of DZAU01000131.1, from coordinate 2,159 downwards.
CGTATTACTTTCATATACAATGTTTTTAATACAATTTTCAACTTCTAAAGCTGTATTGGCTTGTACTTCTTTTGGCTCTGGTACATTGCTAAAACTATTATCTAAAACATCATTTATTAGGTTATAAAATGCAATTGCATTTGGATTATCTTGAATAACATTTGGAACATTGTTTTGTTTTCCAGTTAGAAATTGATTTTCGTATTCTTTGGCTTTTTGTAAATACAGTGCTTCATCAATACGGTGTTGATGGTAATCGCTAATTGCTTCTCTTATTAAGGCTGATAAGCTTTTGTAGAAGATTGGGTCTTCATTCATCTTAATATTAATTGCCTTAACGGTACGCGTTGCAATATGGTCGGCTTTCGCTGCTTTTCCTATTACTTTTTCTACTTCAGCTTCTCTTTTGTCTTTGTCAAAAATATTAACGAGTTCAGTGATTTTTAATACTTCTCCGTGAGTAGTAATGTGCTTATCTATCAACTTTTGTATTTGTGGCTCAAACGCAGAAATATCAATATCATCATAATATCGTCTCTTAACATCTACTCTTAA
>DZAU01000131.1:0-1504 GCA_022729635.1 Flavobacterium psychrophilum | reverse complement strand
ATTGTTCCTGATAGTTCTTCTTGTTCAAAATCATTTAAGCCACTGTATGTATTTAATGCACTATCGAGGTTTTCTAAATTTCCGAAATAATCAATTATAAAACCATATTCCTTTCCTGGTGCTACTCTGTTTACCCTTGCAATAGCTTGAAGTAAAGTATGCTCTCTTAATGCTCTAGTTATGTATAAAACTTGATTGTTTGGAGCATCAAATCCTGTTAATAATTTATCTACTACAATAATTATTTCGGGTTGTTCTTGTTTTTTAAAGGCGCTAATTACTGATTTTTCGTAATCGGATTGTTTACCGTATTTACTCATCATTGCTTTGTAAAACTTCAATACTACATCTTCGTTTTCTTCAAAAGCATCTTCGTAATTTTCTCTTGTATCAGGTGCAGAAATCAATACTTCACAACTTACTTTGCCAATTTCTTTTAAATATTCTCTGTATTTTATAGCTGTAGTTTTATTGGGTGCTACTAATTGTCCTTTGAAACCAGTTCCTTGAATGTTATCTTCAAAATGTTCGCTAATATTCCAAGCTCTTGCATAAATAACTTGATCGGCTTTATTCAGTTGGTTGGTTGAACTGTATTTTCTTTTTAGTGCTGCTTTACCATAAGGCGTGAGTGGTTCGGAAACCTTATCAAAAAAAGTATCTAATGGTTTTTCGTTTACTTCAATTAAATTATGTCTTCCTTCATAAAGCAATGGGACTACTGCCTTATCCTCAACCGCATCTGTAATGGAATACACATCGATTAGACCTCCAAATTTATTGGCTGTACTTTTTTCTTTCTTCATTAATGGTGTTCCTGTAAATGCTACAAAACAAGCATTCGGGAAAACTTTTTGCATTTTTACATTAAACGTACCGTATTGGCTTCGGTGTCCTTCATCAATCAATACAAAAATATTGGGTGAAGTAAATCCGTCTTTTGATTGATTTATAGCCGCTTCAAATTTGTGTATCAGTGTTGTAATTACTGCATCCGTTGGGCTATTGATTAATTCTACTAAATGCTTTCCGGTTTGTGCTTCTTCCACATCAACGTGGCATTTTTGGAATGTTTCTGTAATTTGTGTGTTTAAATCTATTCTATCGGTAACCAGGATTATTTTTGGATTTTTTATGTCTTTTTGAGTTGCAATCAATTGCGCTAACATTACCATTGTCAATGATTTTCCACTTCCTTGTGTGTGCCAAATTACACCACCAGTTCGCTTACCATTAGCATCGGCAACACTAATTTTTTTGAGCGTTTCTTTGATTGCAAAATATTGTTGGTATCGGGTTATTTTCTTAACGCCATCATCATAGACTATATAATTGAAAATTAGGTCTAAAATTCTTGATTTTTGACATAAACTGAATACTAATTTATCTTGTTCGGTTACGATTATTTCTTCTTTTTCCAGTTGATTGAAATAATGCAATACATTACTAAATCGTTGTTTAAAAATGGCTGTTCGCTCCGTATTAGGTAATTCACTATTTTTTA
>DZAU01000006.1:3963-40541 GCA_022729635.1 Flavobacterium psychrophilum | reverse complement strand
AATACATTTTATGGGATTGAATTTCAATTTTAGTTATTAACAATTAACTTATTTGTCCTACCCTATTTTTCTTATTTACACCAATTTTAAATTTGAAAAATATATGTTAAAAAATTAGGACAGCTTGTTTTTTTTTTGGTTTGTGGGTCTTTATGCTGTAAAAAATTATTACTTTTAAAAACCCTTAAAAACTTAAAATTATAAAAAAATTAATTATGTTATCCTTAGTAGGACTTTTTTCTATAGGTATGTTTGCTAATAATACTGATATGAAATCAAAAAGTATAAAAGTCGATGAAAAAAAAGAAATCAAAAAACAAGAAACGACTTTACAAGAAGTTGTAATAACAGTAAATTGCCCCGATGGAAGTTCGTGGCGTTATTACTGTGATGGTTGTACAACAGCGCAGTTAATCGCTGGAGCGATTAGTGTTTGTGAATAAATAAGAAAAACGGCATAAAGCTTTTAAAAAATGAAAAAAATAATACTTCTTTTAGTACTAATATCTAGTTTTCACTCTTATACTCAAAACAAAGGCATAATCTATTATGGCCATATTGAAAGCCCAGGAGCAGGAGCTCCTGTAGGTCTAGATTATAATTCCTATTTGATATTTGATAAAAATCAATCATATTATGTTACAGCCAAAGATTCGTTGGAAAATGAAAAAAATATCGAAAATAAAATAATTAAAAACGAAGACGGGGTAGTAAATCAAATCTATATAGGCAAACGAACACTTGAACAAGGCAAACAAGTCTATTATAATCGCAATAAAGACAGTGTGTGGTGGAACAAAAAATACAAAGACCCTATTTATGGAGTCGAAAAAAGAACAATAATTCCGTGGAAACTACTAAATGAATCCAAAAAAATAGGAGTTTTTCTTTGCAACAAAGCTATCGCAACTTATAGAGGAAGAGAATATACTGCTTGGTATACTAATGAAATTCCAGTTCCTTATGGGCCATGGAAACTTCAAGGATTACCAGGATTGATAATTGAAGTGTATGACACAAATAAAGAATTATATATATACTTTAAATCAATCGATTATCCTATGCAAAAAAACATATCGATAAAACCGTTAAGAAAAACTGAAGAAGATAAAAATCTAAAATGGTTATCCCCAGAAGAATATAAACAAACATTAAACGCAATCGTTGAAAAAAATAGAACAAAAGCAATTCTTATGTCAAAGCAACATGGGATGACTATAAAAGCAGGAGAAATGAAAGATATAAGTATTGAAATTTTTGAATAATCCGTTGAAAATTGCTATCTTTTTATTACTATTCCCAATTTTTATTTTCTCCCAAGAAATAAAAATTTCGGGAACGATAAAAGACAATCAAAACAGAGGTATCGAAAGTGCCTCTGTTCTGGTTTATGATAGTCTCGAAAACACACTTTCCTACACTTATAGCGATGCAAAAGGGAATTATAATTTAGTATTCGACAAACCAACTAACAGCATAATTAAATTATCTGTTGCAAGTTTAGGATATTCTAAAAAAGAAATAACTCTTGATTTAACTTCAAAACCGAATCTTTCCGAATCCTTTGTTTTAGAAGAAAAAACAGAACATTTGAAAGAAGTAGTCATCGAAGCCAATCAAAAAATTAGAATTAACAGAGATACAACCACCATAAAAGTCGCATCTTTTGGCAATAAAACCGAGCAAACGGTTGAGGATATTCTGAAAAAACTTCCCGGAATAGAAGTACAAAAAGACGGCTCTATAAAAGCTCACGGCAAAACAATTGACAAATTATTGATTGAAGGCGATGACTTGTTTGACAAAAACTACAAGCTATTGACCAAAAATCTCGATGCCAAAACTCTTGATGCGGTGCAAATTATTGATGGTTTTGAAGATAATCCTATTCTAAAAAGAATGGACAATTCTGATAAAGTTGCCCTGAATTTAAAACTAAAAAAAGACAAACAAAATATCTGGTTTGGGAATATAGTAGTTGGAGCTGGGATAATTTCCGAAAATCGTTGGAAAGAAGGGCTTAATCTTGGACTGCTCAAAAAGAAAATAAAGCTGTTTTATCTTGCCGATTATAACAATTCAGGAGAAAAAGCTACCGACCAAGTAAGTAAATCTATCAATGAAAACAACCTTTTTGGAGAAAATCGATATGAAAAAACGGCTAAAACTTTGTTTGCCATCAACAGCAACGAAAACAGTTCTTTTAGCAAATCACAAAGTGTATTTAACAAGGCGTTTTTTAATTCATTAAGCTTCTCAAAAAAAATAAATCCTTCAATGACCTTGCGTGGTGTGGGCTATTTTGCCAATGACAATCAATCACAAAACTCATTCTCACAAACACAGTACAATATAGAAAATAACCCTGTAACTTATACCGAAAACAATAATTATTCAAGTAAAAAAACGCTTTCTTCAGGCGAATTAGAGCTAAAATATTTTGTGAATGAATACAATTACTTAACCAATATTTTTATTTTTAAAAACAATCCGAATACTATAAATTCAGAATTGATTTATAACAAAGACAAGATAAATCAGTCTTCTAACGACAAAAATCAAACTTTTTACAATCACTTCAATCACACGTATCGGCTTGCAGAAAACAAAGTGTTACACAATTATTTTTATTTTGGCAAAGACGATATTAGTCAAAACAGCCGAATAGAATCGCCGTTTTTGAACAGTTTTTTAAAAATAAATCCAGAATCTTTAGTTTCTGAAAAGGCAGCTAATTCCAATACCTATTTTGGATTAAAAAGCAAAATGATTTCAAGATTCAAAAAACTAGAATATACACTTGGATTACAATTCGAGAACAGCAGAGAAATTATAAATAACACTTTCTTTGAAAATGAAATTCACAACACAACTTATGAAAACAATACGGTATTAAAACAAAATCAATTTTCTTTGGAAAACAATTTTCGATACAATCTTACCCGAAAATTAGATGCAACAGCAAGTATAAATTTAATTCAAAATCAATTTTCACTAAACGGAATTTCTAATACTATTTTTACTCTAAATCCTTTATTATCAATTAATTTAAAGAAGACTAAAATAGGGAATTTCACCCTATCCTATTCTGAAAACAACAAAACTCCAGAAATCAATTACTTGAACGAAAACTTTCTATTATCCAATTATAAAACCTTCGAAAAAGGGACAAAATACGAAGGCATTTTCAAAAACAAAACCATATTATTTTCGCATAAATTATTTAATGATGAGAAGAGATTTTCAATCGGGACTTCTCTGTTTTACACAAAATCAAAAGACACATATAATAAAGAGAGCTTAATTACCGATAATTTATCCTTCGAAAAGTACATTTTTTCCAAAGGAAGTACCTATCTTAACGGCAGTTTTAACATAGTCAATTATTTTAAAAAGTTGAAAACAGCTACAAAACTAGAGACAATTCAAAATTGGAACGAAACACCAACAAGGGTAAACAGTATTGATTTTGTGGACATAAAAACCCATTCCAGTTTCTATAAATTTTCTGCAACTACGTATTTTAATCTTCCTATAAATTTTGATTTTGGATTCAATTACAATTTTTATAAGACCGATTTTAATTCAATTCTAACCAAAAACAAAACCAAAGATGCGTTTATAAATTGCAATTATAAAATATCCAAAACTTGGTTAGCCGAAATAAACAGCACCTTTTATCAAATGAATTCCAAAAATTATTCCTTTATTAATGCGATTGTAAATTATAATCCTGAAGATAGTAAATTTTCTTATCGATTGATTTTAAATAATTTAACAAACGAAAATGAATTTACCTTGATTTCTTTAGATAATTATACTTCCTACAAATCAACAATTAAATTAGTGCCAAGATATTTATTGCTAACCGTAAAATATAGATTTTAGCTGTCGTCGAAACACATTCAAAAAGCCCAAATAAATTTACAATCACGTTTTTTTGGATGTCGTAGTAATTTACCAAAAAAATTGGAAAAATATATATTGAAATCCTCAAAATAACTCACTCTTCTTTGAAGTCAAATCAATGAATATTTGATGTTTATCGTTAACCTATCAAAAACAATTCAAAGTATAAAATTATTAATCATTAGGCGTATCCCAAATTTTGTTAAACAATTTTTAAACAAACATCCCATTTGTATTAAAATTTTGTTGAAATCATAAAAATAGAAAAAGACAGGGCTAAACTCTCAAATAGTATCAAAATTAAAATTAAAATCAAAAACACATTGGCTAGATAAATCACAGACCTATAAATAGGAGTTGTTGTGATTCGTAAAACCATTTTGGGTATCGTATATAAGTAAATAGTATAATTGACAACTTTATTTCTTTTTCTAAATTTGCCTCCATTGTAATAAAAAACAAAAACACACTTAATAAAAATAGTTAAAAATGAGTACTACATTATTCGACAAAGTATGGGATTCGCACGTGGTGCGTCAAATTGAGGATGGACCAGATGTGTTTTTTATTGACCGCCATTTCATTCACGAAGTTACAAGTCCTGTTGCTTTTTTAGGTTTAAAAGAAAGAGGAATCTCGGTTTTGTATCCAGAGCGCACTTTTGCCACTGCCGATCACAACACGCCAACAATACACCAAGAACAGCCTGTTCAAGACGTTTTATCTGCTAATCAGCTAAAAGCTTTAGAGGAAAATTGTGCAGCTTATGGTATTAGCCATTGGGGTTTAGGAAATCAAAAAAACGGAATTGTTCACGTTGTTGGACCAGAAAACGGAATTACTTTGCCGGGTGCAACCATTGTTTGTGGTGATTCTCACACTTCAACTCACGGTGCTTTTGGCGCTATTGCTTTTGGAATTGGAACTTCTGAGGTGGAAATGGTGCTTTCTACCCAATGTATTATGCAACCGAAACCTAAAAAAATGCGCATCAACGTTGCCGGAAAACTTCAATTGGGAGTTACTCCAAAAGATGTGGCGCTTTATATTATTTCAAAATTATCAACATCTGGTGCTACCGGTTATTTCGTGGAATATGCTGGAGATGTTTTCGAAAATATGACGATGGAAGGTCGTATGACGGTTTGTAATTTAACTATCGAAATGGGTGCACGTGGTGGAATGATTGCTCCAGACCAAAAAACTTTCGATTATTTAAATGGTCGTTTGTATGCTCCAAAAGGAGAAGCCTGGGATAAAGCTGTTGCTTATTGGAAAACTTTAAAAACCGATGCCGATGCGACTTTTGATGAAGAAATTACTTTTTCAGCTTCGGATATCGAGCCAATGATTACTTATGGAACCAATCCTGGAATGGGATTGGGAATTTCTAAAAGTATTCCGGCTTCAAAAGACGTTGCCGAAGGCGAAGAAACATACATAAAATCTTTGGCATATATGGGTTACCATCAAGGGGAAGTGATGATTGGGAAACCAATTGATTATGTTTTCTTGGGAAGTTGCACCAATGGTAGAATTGAGGATTTCAGGGCTTTTGCATCGATTGTAAAAGGAAGACAAAAAGCGGCAAATGTTACCGCTTGGTTAGTTCCTGGATCGCACGTTGTCGAAACACAAATCAAAGAAGAAGGCATTCTTGACATTTTAATTGAAGCTGGTTTTGTATTGCGTCAGCCTGGATGTTCGGCTTGTTTGGCGATGAATGATGATAAAGTTCCTGCGGGGAAATATGCGGTAAGTACTTCTAACCGAAACTTTGAAGGGCGTCAAGGTCCGGGTTCAAGAACGCTTTTGGCAAGTCCATATATGGCTGCAGCAGCAGCTGTTACAGGAGTTTTGACAGATCCGAGAGAACTAATAGCCCCCTAACCCCCGAAGGGGGAATTCTTTACGAATAACTGAAATAATTTAATTAAAATACACGCCCTCTTACAACTCCCCCTTCGGGGGTTGGGGGGCTAAATCAAAAATCAAATGGCTTACGATAAATTTAATATCCTTACGAGTAGCGCAGTGCCGCTTTCTATCGAAAATGTAGATACTGACCAAATTATTCCTGCTCGTTTTTTGAAAGCGACAGAACGTGTTGGTTTTGGCGACAACCTTTTCCGTGACTGGAGATACAAAAATGATGGTTCTCCAAAAACTGATTTTGTTTTAAACAATCCAACTTATAGCGGAAAAATCCTTGTTGGCGGAAAGAACTTTGGTTCGGGTTCTTCGAGAGAACACGCAGCTTGGGCAGTTTACGATTACGGTTTTAGAGCAGTAGTTTCTAGCTTTTTTGCAGATATTTTTAGAAATAACTGTTTGAACATTGGTGTTTTGCCGGTTCAGGTAAGTCCTGAATTTGCCGATAAAATTTTCAAATCTATCGAAGCTGATCCTAAAACAGAATTGGAAATCAACCTTCCGGAACAAACCATTACTCTTCAAACAACTGGAGAAAAAGAGAGTTTTGCTATCAACGGATACAAGAAAAACAATATGATAAACGGTTTTGACGACATCGATTATTTGCAAAACATTAAAAAGGAAATTGTAGCTTTTGCTGATCAATTGCCTTATTAGAAAATTAGCCAGCACCAAACCTCAAAGGTTTTTTTCAAACCTTTGAGGTTTAAAATTTAGAAGTCACAAAAAAAGCTAAAACACATTCTTAAATGACTTTCGAACCTAGCAATATCCAAGACATTGACGAAATTTTTTCGTTTTACAATTTGGCAATAGCCTATCAAAAAACGAAATTTAATAAGCAATGGCAAGGTTTTGAAAGAAGTTTGGTTAAGACGGAAATTGCAGAAAACAGACAGTGGAAAATAATTATTGACAATGAAATTGCCTGTGTTTTTGCGATAACATTCGAAGACAAAAGTATTTGGAAAGAAAAAAACAAAGACAAAGCGGTTTATTTTCACCGAATAGTGACGCATCCAAAATTTAGAGGACAGCATTTTGTGAAAAGAATTATCGAATGGGGAAAACCATTTGCTAAAGAGAATAATTTAGACTTTTTGAGAATGGATACTTGGGGCGATAACGAAGCCTTAATTGAATATTATCAAAACTGTGGTTTCAATTTTTTAGGCATAATTACGCCAGAATACAAAGGATTGCCCAAACATTACGAAGGAATTACCTTGAGTTTGTTTGAAATTAAAATATAATTTAAAAAGCCAAAAGCATTTTTAAAAATGAAAAAACGAAAAATAGAACTAATGGACACCACACTTCGCGATGGAGAACAAACCTCGGGAGTGTCATTTTCGGCTGCAGAAAAATTAACCATTGCACAATTATTGCTCGAAGAATTGAATGTCGATAGAATCGAAATTGCTTCTGCAAGAGTAAGCGAAGGCGAGTTTCAGGCTGTAAAAGCTATTACTTCTTGGGCAAAAGAAAAGGACTATGAGAATAGAATTGAGGTTTTAACCTTTGTTGATGGTGGAATTTCTATTGAATGGATGAAAAAAGCAGGCGCCAAAGTTCAGAATTTATTGACCAAAGGTTCGATGAATCATTTAACGCATCAATTAAAAAAAACACCCGAACAACATTTTTCCGAAATTGCAAATACAATACAATTAGCCCAAAAAAACAGTATTGACACTAATGTCTATCTCGAAGATTGGAGCAACGGAATGCGCAATTCTCCAGAATATGTGTTTCAATTCTTAGAATTTTTGTCCACTCAACCTGTAAAAAGAATTCTTTTGCCTGACACATTAGGAGTGCTGATTCCGTCAGATACTTTTGAGTTTATTTCGAAAATTACCAAAAAATATCCAACAATTCGTTTCGATTTTCACGCACATAACGATTATGATTTGAGCGTTGCCAATGCTATGGAAGCCGTAAAAGCAGGTATTCACGGCTTACACGTAACGGTAAACGGAATGGGAGAACGTGCCGGGAACACACCTTTGGAAAGTGCTGTTGCCGTAATCAATGATTTCTTGCCAGAAGTCGAAATCAATGTAAAAGAATCTTCATTGTACTCGGTAAGCAAGTTGGTCGAAACTTTTACGGGCTATAGAATTCCCGCCAACAAACCCATTGTAGGCGACAATGTTTTTACGCAAACAGCTGGTATTCACGCCGATGGAGACAATAAAAACAATCTCTATTTCAACGATTTATTACCGGAACGTTTTGGCAGAAAACGAAAATATGCATTGGGAAAAACATCCGGCAAAGCCAATATAGAAAAAAATCTTCAAGAATTGGGATTACAACTCAACCAAGAAGATTTAAAATTGGTTACACAGAGAATCATCGAGTTAGGAGACAAAAAGGAAACCGTTACCAAAGAAGATTTGCCTTATATCATTTCTGATGTTTTAGACAGTCAGACTTATGAAGACAAAATCGTCATAGAATCTTATGTATTAGTTCATTCCAAAGGAATGCGTCCTTCTACAACGCTTTGTCTAAAAATTGACGGCGAAATAATTGAAGAAAATGCTCAAGGAGACGGACAATTTGATGCCTTTATGAATGCTTTGACAAAAATATATAAAAGCAAAAAAATGACTTTGCCAAAGTTGATTGACTATGCTGTTCGAATTCCACCCGGAAGCAGTTCGGATGCGCTTTGTGAAACTATAATCACTTGGACAAACGGAAAAAAAGAATTTAAAACCAGAGGATTAGATTCAGATCAAACCGTTGCTGCGATAAAAGCCACCCAGAAAATGCTTAATGTAACAATCTAATTAAGAAGAAAATCGATAAAATAATAACACAATAAAAAACAATGAAATTTAATATCGCCCTTTTAGCAGGAGACGGAATCGGACCAGAAGTAGTGGCTCAAGCCGTAAAAGTATCAGATGCAATTGCAAAAAAATTCAATCACGAAATCACATGGACACCAGCCTTAACCGGAGCTTGCGCCATTGATGCCGTTGGAGTTCCTTATCCTGATGAAACCCACGAAATTTGTATGAAAGCTGATGCCGTTTTATTTGGCGCTATTGGTCATCCAAAATATGATAACGACCCAAAAGCAACTGTAAGACCAGAACAAGGATTATTATTGATGCGTAAGAAATTAGGTTTGTTTGCCAATGTTCGTCCAACATTTACTTTCCCTTCTTTGATTGACAATTCTCCGTTAAAAAGAGAAAGAATCGAAGGAACTGATTTAGTTTTCTTAAGAGAATTGACAGGAGGAATTTATTTTGGAGAAAAAGGAAGAAAAGACAATGGCGAAACAGCTTTCGATAATTGTGTTTATACTCGTGCTGAAGTACAACGTTTGGCAAAAAAAGGATTCGAATTAGCAATGACCCGAAGCAAAAGATTGTGTTGTGTTGACAAAGCAAATGTGTTGGAAACTTCACGTTTGTGGAGAGAAACCGTACAAGCAATGGAAAAAGATTATCCAGAAGTTACCGTAAGCTACGAGTTTGTTGATGCAGTGGCAATGCGTTTAGTGCAATGGCCAAACTCGTATGATGTTTTAATTACAGAAAATTTATTTGGTGATATTTTAACCGATGAAGCATCGGTGATTTCAGGTTCAATGGGATTAATGCCTTCTGCTTCTGTCGGAGAACACACTTCATTGTACGAACCCATTCACGGTTCATATCCGCAAGCAACAGGATTAGATATTGCAAATCCGTTAGCGACAGTATTATCAGCAGCGATGATGTTTGAAGATGCTTTTGGATTAAAAGAAGAAGCTGAAGCCATTCGTGCAGTTGTAAACAAATCGTTAGAACAAGGTTTTGTAACCGAAGATTTAGCTGCAAAAGGATCAAAATCCTATAAAACCAGCGAAGTTGGCGATTGGTTGGTTGCTAATTTATAGTTTGTTTTGGTTTCAAGTTTACATCGTCTGTTCGCCATTCTGGCTCGAGTCAGGTTTCAAGTTGAGCAACTTGAAACCTGAAACTAACAAAAACTTGGAACAAAATATACAAAAAAAAGGTGTCAATTTTCATTGACACCTTTTTTTTGTATTTAAGAAAATATTAATATCTTCCTCTATCTCCACCACCACGGTTTCCACCACCATAACCTCCGCGAGAATCTCCACGGTTGTTGTTATAACTTCTTCTTTCGCCTTCTGGTTTTGGCTCAGACTTATTCACTACAATAGCACGACCTTGAACAGTCGCTCCGTTTAACTCATCAATTGCTTTTTGAGCTTCGTCATCATTTGACATTTCAACAAAACCGAATCCTTTACTTCTTCCAGTAAATTTATCAGTGATAATTTTTACAGAATCAACTGTACCGTAAGCCTCGAAAGACTCTCTTAAATCTGCTTCCTCAATACTGAATGGAAGGCTTCCAACAAAAATATTCATATGTACTTATTTATAATATGTGACAAATGTAGTCTTATTTTTCTCTAATCTACTATGTATTAGTTAATTTATATTTTATATTTTTGATAACCATTCAAAAAAACAAGCCAAAACCCCTGATTACAAGAGTTTTTTATAAAATTTATTCCATTAATCAAATATCCTATTTTAACGGAACTTTATAAAAGTGGCCGTATTGAAAATTTAATGTTGGTCCGGCTAATGGATTGTTGTAGATATTCTCTGCATTAAATTTAAAAGTTCCTGTAACCGTTTTATTTACCGCATCGTATTCTTCAATTACAATTTCTCCATTCCCAATGCCATCTCCGGTAGAAAAAGTGATTGACCCATTTGCATCTGTTAAAACATAAGTCGCCATTTTTGAGGTACTTGTCCCTAAAGGATACGTTTGAGGTGTTGTAGAAGTAGTTTTTAAAATCAGTTTTTCATTTCTGGTATATCCTTCAATGCTTAAAGAGCCATTTGCATCAAGTATAGCTTTAGAATCTACAGCTCTCCAAAACACATTGTCTTTTTGACCTTCAAAAGAAGGGCTATTGAACTTTACTTCATCTTGGCAAGATATAAAAACAATGAATACGAATATATATAAAAGTGGTTTTCTCATAATTAAGCAAATTGGTCTTCACAAAAGTATATTATTTTGATTTATAAATTGAAATAGAAATAAAAATTCACATCAAAAATCGACATAATACAGTGTCTTTCATTAAAATAAAAATTGAATTAGTATTTATCGATAAAAAATGTATCTTTGCACCCTTAATTAATCGAGGTCGTGTACCTCAAAATTTAATCATAAGATTATGTCAGTAAAAATTAGATTACAAAGACACGGTAAAAAAGGAAAACCTTTTTACTGGGTTGTAGCAGCTGATGCTCGCTCAAAAAGAGACGGTAAATACCTAGAAAAAATTGGTACTTACAATCCAAACACAAATCCTGCAACTATCGAATTAGATATAGATAGCGCAGTAAAATGGTTGCATAATGGTGCTCAACCTACTGAAACAGCCAAAGCTATTCTTTCCTACAAAGGAGCTTTATTAAAACATCACCTTGACGGAGGAATTCGTAAAGGAGCTTTAACTCAAGAACAAGCTGATGCAAAATTAGCCGAATGGTTAGAGGCAAAAGCCGGAAAAGTAGATTCTAAAAAAGAAGGTTTAACAAAAGCACAAACTGATGCTAAAGCCAAAGCCTTAAAAGCAGAAAAAGACGTTAATGCAAAACGTATTGCTGCTACGGCTCAAGCCGAAGCAGATGCTATTGCCGCTGCAACTCCTGCTGTTGAAGAAGAAGTTGCTGAAGTTGAAACTACAGAAGAAGAAGTTGAAACTGTTGCTGCTCCAGAAATTGAAGCGGAAGTTGAAACTACTGAAGAAAAAGTTGCTGAAGTTGAAACTGTTGCTGCTCCAGAAATTGAAGCAGAAGTTGAAGCTGCTGCTGTAGTTGAAACTGCAGAAGAAGAAAATAACGAAACAACAGAAGCTTAATTTTAGAAGCGACAATGCGTAAAGAAGATTGTTTCTATTTAGGTAAAATCGCAAAAAAATTTAGTTTCAAAGGAGAAGTTCTTGCCTATTTAGATACGGACGAACCCGAGTTATACGAAAATCTGGAATCAGTGTTTGTTGAATGCAACAAACACTTGGTTCCTTTTTTTATTGAAAGTAGTTCACTTCATAAAAACGACTTTCTACGCATTCGCTTTGAAGACGTGAATTCCGAAGAAGAAGCCGATGCCTTACTTGGGAACGATTTATATCTTCCTTTGCGGCTGTTGCCAAAACTTACCGGCAATAAATTCTACTTTCACGAAGTAATTGGTTTTGAAGTCGAAGACAAACGTCTTGGCGTTGTTGGGAAAATTCAATCCATAAACGATTCGACAGCTCAACCATTATTCGAAGTTTTGAATGGAGAATTGGAAATTCTTATTCCAATGATTGACCATTTCTTGGTAAAAATTGACCGAGAAAACAAAAAAGTCATGATGGATTTACCCGAAGGCTTGATTGAAATGTATCTTTAAAGGAAATTCCAAATTTTTTAAATTCCAAATTCCAACATAAAAAAGGAAATTTCAATACTGAAATTCCAAATTCCAATCCAAAAAGAAAACTCCAAATTCCAACTTAAAATTAAATACTAAAAAGGAAATTCAAAATTCCAATGTAGGAATGGAAAATCAAATATTTTAATCTAATTTTGAAAATTCCAAATTAGAAAAATCAATATTTCTATAAGCGTTTTGGAATTTGGAATTTAAAAATTGAGATTTAACACTTTATGGAAAAACCATACGATTTAGAAGAAAGAACTTTTTTGTTTGCTAAAGAATGTAGAATCTATATTCAAAAGCTTCCGAAAACTATATCAAATATTGAAGACGGGAGACAACTAGTAAGATCCTCAGGTTCTGTTGGTGCAAATTATATTGAGGCAAACGAAAAATTAGGAGAAAAAGATTTATCTTTTCGATTAAAAATTGCTAGAAAAGAAGCCAAAGAATCCAAATATTGGCTTCGATTGTTAGAAGAATTAAACCCTGAATTGAAAGGGTATTCTGAAATTTTATTATATGAAGTTGAAGAATTAAGAAAAATATTATCTGCAATAATAACAAAAACAATGAAATAGAAAATTCCAAACCCCAACCTAAAGAGGAAATTCCAATACTGAAATTCCAAATTCCAATGTGGTTATGGAAATTCGAATATTTTAATCTAAATTTGGAATTCAATTAGAAAAATCAATATTTCTCTGTGAATTTTGGAATTTGGAATTTAAAAAATTGGAATTTTTCATATCTCTTTGATATCCAATATTATGTTTTCATTTAAAAAATTTATTGTAGAGCAGAACCAATGTGCAATGAAAATAGGCACCGATGGTGTTTTGCTTGGCGCTTGGACTCCGATAGAAAATAATCCGAAAAGTATTTTAGACATTGGAACCGGAACTGGAATTATTGCTTTGATGTTAGCACAAAGAAGTTTTGCCGAGCAAATTGACGCTCTCGAAATCGATGAAAACGCTTACGAACAAGCGACAGATAATTTCGAAAATTCCCCTTGGAACGACCGCTTGTTTTGTTTTCACGCCGGCTTAGATGAATTTGTCGAAGAACCCGAAGATGAGTACGATTTAATAGTTTCTAATCCGCCTTTTTATAGCGAAGATTACAAATCCGAAAGCGAACAACGAGATTTGGCACGTTTTCAAGATGCAATGCCTTTTGAAGATTTGATTGAAGCTGCCGCTTTATTGCTTTCTGAAAACGGAATCTTCTCTGTTATTATTCCTTTCAAGGAAGAGTCAACTTTCTTGGCCTTGGCTCAAGATTATGAATTATTTCCCATAAAAATAACCCGCGTAAAAGGAACTCCAGCCACTGAAATCAAGCGGAGTTTATTGGCTTTTAGCCGAAATACGGAGCCTGACGGCAGACAGAAAACTACCAACGTTCCTATTGATGAGTTAATCATCGAAACCGCTCGGCACATTTATACTCCAGAATACATCGCCTTGACAAAGGATTTTTACTTGAAGATGTAACTAATATCATTTTATTTTAGTCCTGAATTTTTGGGATTACTGGAATAGCTTTATATAATTTTGTCATTCCGACGTAGGAGGAATCTCATCGTGTTGCTCACATTTGTTGAGATTTCTCCTACGTCGAAATGACAAATAGTCGGATAGTCTTTATCGGTTATTCAAAACTAAACTGTAACATAGTTTAAATTCAACAATTGAATTTCGACAACTTTTCTTTATATTTTTAATATTATAACATTTTGTCTTTGTTTTGTTATATTTCTTTATGTAGATTTGCGACATAAAATTCATCATTATGAAACCAGACTTATTCCAAGCTCCAGATTATTACAACTTAGACGAATTACTTACAGAAGAACATAAATTAGTTCGAGATTCAGCACGTGAATGGGTAAAACGAGAGATTTCTCCCATCATAGAAGACTTTGCACAACGGGCTGAATTTCCTAAACAAATCATCAAAGGTTTGGCGGATATTGGTGCTTTTGGTCCATATATTCCAGAAGAATATGGCGGTGCTGGGTTAGATCATATTTCGTATGGTTTGATTATGCAGGAAATCGAAAGAGGCGATTCTGGTGTTCGTTCAACCGCTTCAGTTCAAACCTCTTTGGTAATGTATCCTATTTGGAAATACGGAAACGAGGAACAACGAATGAAATATTTACCAAAATTAGCTTCGGGAGAATTTATGGGTTGTTTTGGATTGACCGAACCTGACCACGGTTCTGATCCTGGAAGTATGATTACCAATTTTAAAGATAAAGGCGACCATTATTTATTGAATGGTGCCAAAATGTGGATTTCGAATGCGCCTTTTGCCGATGTTGCCATCGTGTGGGCGAAAAGTGAAGAAGGAAGAATTCACGGATTAATTGTAGAACGCGGAATGCCCGGTTTTACAACTCCCGAAACACATAATAAATGGTCACTTCGCGCCTCGGCAACTGGCGAGTTGATTTTTGATAATGTTAAAGTTCCTAAAGAAAATTTATTGCCAAATAAATCTGGGCTATCAGCACCGCTAGGATGTTTAGATTCAGCTCGTTTTGGAATTGCTTGGGGTGCAATTGGCGCAGCGATGGATTGTTATGATACCGCTTTGCGCTATTCTAAAGAAAGAATCCAATTTGGCAAACCCATTGCCGGAACTCAATTACAACAAAAAAAATTAGCCGAAATGATTACAGAAATCACCAAAGCACAATTGTTGACTTGGCGTTTGGGAGTTTTAAGAAACGAAGGAAGAGCCACGACGGCGCAAATTTCGATGGCGAAAAGAAATAATGTGGATATGGCGATTCATATTGCTCGTGAAGCCAGACAAATGCTAGGCGGAATGGGAATTACCGGCGAATATTCGATTATGCGCCACATGATGAATTTAGAATCTGTAATTACTTATGAAGGAACGCACGATATCCATTTATTGATTACCGGATTGGATGTTACGGGAATTCCGGCCTTCAAATAAAAACAGAAATTTTATAATATAAAAAAGGCTTTTCGGAAATGAAAAGCCTTTTTTATGAACTACATCATCGGTGCCAAAGCTATTTCTAAACCATCCAAATCTTTTGTGATTGGGATTTGGCAGCCCAAACGACTATTCGGTTTTACATGTTGTAATCTTGAAAGTGTTGCTGCTTCTATTTCTTTTCTTTCAGGGACTTTTACGTCATTTTCGATGTAACACTGACAAGTAGAACACATGGCAACTCCTCCGCAAACCCCAACAGTTCCTTGAGGTTCGAATTCGTAAGCACGAACGACTTGCATTAAATTTAATCCCATGTCAGTAGGAACTTCTACCTCAAAGCTGTTAGCTCTTCTGTCTTTTATTTTTAATGTAATTTTCATTATTTAATTAGAGAAATTTTTGATTTGTGTTTTTTTGAACAAGAACTTCAAAAAATTTACTGTAAATGAGGTTGGGAAATACAAAACGGAATATAAATTTACCACACTAAAAAATAGGTGGGAATTGTGTCATACTTTACAAATAATAAGTTTCCGATATTTATTTTATTCAACATTAACAACCGTTTCGATTTGTGGAGCGTATTTTTTTATGGTTGTCTCCACTCCGGCTTTTAATGTCATTTGGTTTACGCTACAATTAGTACACGCACCTTCAAGTCGAACAATTACGTGTTTCCCGTCTTTGACAGAAACGAGTTGAATGTCACCGCCATCACTATTTAAAAAGGGCCGAATTTCTTCGAGTGCTTTTAAAATATTATTTGTTAATTCTCCTGTTGTCATTTTAGTAATTTTTTATTTAAAATGTAATGGTGTAACAATTGGTCAAGGGATTAATCTATTCCATTCTAGCACCAATTCATTATTTAATTTTTAGATGTAGAACATCCTGCCATTGTTGTTATTTTGACAATTTCGGTGGCTGGTAAATTTTTATTTCTATTGACAACTTCCTGAACAGTGTTTTTTGTAATAGTTTCGAAAACATTTTCGATAATAGAACCGGATTGTAATGCTGCCGGACGACCAAAATCGCCTGCTTCACGAATAGATTGTACGATTGGAACTTCGCCAAGGAACGGAACCTGTAAATCTTCGGCAAGATTTTTTGCGCCTTCTTTTCCAAAGAGGTAATATTTATTATTTGGTAACTCTTCGGGTGTGAAATAAGCCATGTTTTCAACAATTCCTAAAACGGGAATATTGATAGCTTCAGACAAGAACATAGAAACTCCTTTTCGAGTATCAGAAAGAGCAACTGCTTGTGGTGTACTCACAATAACAGCTCCGGTTATTGGCAATGCTTGCATAATAGATAGATGAATGTCTCCTGTTCCCGGAGGTAAATCAACCAATAAAAAGTCTAATTCTCCCCATTGGGCATCAAAAATCATTTGGTTTAATGCTTTTCCTGCCATAGGTCCACGCCAGATAATGGCCTGACTTGGAGGTGTGAAAAATCCTATGGAGAGTATTTTTACTCCGTAATTTTCGATAGGGGTCATTTTTGATTTGCCACCAACGTCTATTGAAAGAGGCTTTGCTCCTTCAACATCAAACATAATTGGCATTGACGGACCGTAAACATCGGCGTCAAGAATTCCTACTGAAAACCCCATTTTGGCAAGTGAAACGGCTAAATTAGCAGTAACCGTAGATTTTCCTACGCCACCTTTTCCAGAAGCAATGGCTACTATGTTTTTTATTCCAGGAATTGATTTGTCTGTAACTTCGCTTGTTTGTGGTGTTTCAACTTTAACGTTGATTTTGATTTTTGCTTCTGGCGAAACCTTTTCGAGGATAGTTTTTTTAATATCGTCTTCGGCACGTTTTCTAATGTGCAAAGCTGGTACATGCAATACCAATTCGATTACAACTTCATCTCCAAAAGTCAATACGTTTGCGATTGCGCCACTTTCGACCATATTTTTTCCTTCACCTGCAACGGTAATAGTTTCTAAAGCTTTAAGGATTTCTTTTTTATCTAACTTCATATTCTTTGATATATTTTCTTTTGTTTTTATTTAAACTGAATCTATTATAAATTATCGAATGCAAAGATACCAAGAAAAGTTATTATTATAATGGTTTTAATGGGGATTTATTGCTTGGAGGATTCAACTAGCAAGTGCAATTTGATTTACAAAATTAAAACTGAACTTCCGGCTCCCAAAAATGTTTTTCGAAATCAACAATATGATTATCCACAACCTCAATTCCTTCGTTTTCGAGTAATTGTTGCATTAAATTGGTTCCGTCAAAATGATGTTTTCCTGTGAGCAATCCTTTTCTATTTACCACTCGATGTGCCGGAACATCTTCAAGATTATGCGCCGCATTCATTGCCCAACCCACCATTCTGGCAGAACGGGGAGTCCCCAATATTTTTGCTATTGCGCCATAAGAAGTAACTTTCCCGTAAGGAATTTGACGTGCAATGAAGTACACTTTTTCGAAAAAATTGTCGTTTGGCTTGACCATTTTACCAATAATATTTTATGATATTGATCAACGTTATTATTGAAATTATGCCGGTTATACTTCCAATAATGGTGTTCATGTTTTTCATAATATACTCCGTTTTGTGTTCAATCTTATTAAAGAAAGAAATGTAAAAATAAAACACTAAAAATGACCCAATCACAACACCATTCACAAAAATAAGAATAGAGGTTGTATCAAAAGTAAACAGCTTATAAGAGCCTAACGTGATACTGATGAAAACATAATAAGGAATTGGGAAAAAATTGAGGAATGAGAGCAACATTCCAAGGAAAAATCTGTTGGTTTTGCTATTCTTCTTGAGTTTTTTTGTTTTGTCTTTTGGTTTTTTGGCTAACCATAAAAAATAAACGGTTAGAGTTGCAAATATACCAAACCCGATTTCGCGCATTAAAGTAACCAAATCTGGGCGACGATGTATAATTTTTGCGAATAATATGGAGAAAAAAACTTGAAAACAAATTATAAGTATTGCGCCAAGAATAAACCATATCGCATTTCGTTTTCCTTCTTTATGATTCACTTTGGCAGCGGTCATATTGATTAATCCTGGAGGAATAATCGCTATAAAAGCACTGATAAAACCAAAAAGTAGCGGAAGAATAAGCCTTCTAATTTCTAATGTTGCTTGAAATAGGTAAAACATATTTATCCAAATTAATTATTCCCTTTTGGGAGTTAGGGGGCTATTTTAAATCGAATATACGTAATTGCTTTGTTAATTTCCAAATATTGTTTTTCGTAAAAGGTTTGAAAAGCGGTAACTTCCTCTGGACTTCCTTCGTTTACATAGACATTATGATTGGCATACAAAACCTCGTGTCCTTCGCCGTGCAGCAATCCAAGTGTGTAACCGTGCATAAATTCGCTATCGGTTTTGAGGTTTACGACACCTTCTTTTTTAAGAATTTTTTTATACAATTGCAGAAATTCTGAATTGGTCATTCTGTGTTTGGTGCGTTTGTATTTTATTTGTGGATCTGGGAAAGTTATCCAAATTTCATCGACCTCATTTTCGGCAAAAATATGATTGATTAATTCTATTTGAGTTCGAATAAATGCCACATTATGCAATCTGGTTTCGACAGCTGTTTTTGCTCCACGCCAAAAACGAGCTCCTTTAATATCAATTCCAATGAAATTTTTATTGGGATATTTTTCGGCCAAACCTACTGAATATTCGCCTTTGCCACAGCCTAATTCGAGCACCAGTGGATTTTCGTTTTTAAAGAAATCAGCATTCCATTTGCCTTTGAGCGAAAATAAATTGCCTACAACTTCTTCTCTTGAAGGTTGAAAAACATTATCGAATGTTTCGTTTTCCCTAAATCTTTTTAATTTATTTTTGCTTCCCACGCTTTATTAAATATTTATATTGGTCGCAAAATTAGGGAATTTATTAGACGGAATAGGCTGTTTTAAATTCTATTTCCGTTTTTTGGTTTTCTTTTTATCTTGCATCGGTTCATCCTTTGGCTTACCTAATTTAATTTTTGTTTGTCCATTTTCTCCATCAATTACCAGCAAGTTTAAGACAACTCCTTTGTATCTCGCTTCTTCTCTCTTATTCTTGTCAGTAATTTTGTAATCATCCTCCGGATTTCTTAAAGGAATTTTCACAGCCAAATGAGTTCCTTTGTTAGACAAAGAATATATTCCGTTCGCATCAATATTCAAAATATTCGAAGTAATCTTTAATTCTTTCACATCTATCTTGTCGCCATTTATTGTTGAATTTCCTGATAAATCACTAAAAGTGATGTGTTTTACATCTCTAAACGGGAAGGCAAATTTTCCAATTTTCACGATGGGCTCAAAATCATTTAAAGCTCCGTTTTTAACACTGAATTTAATATTTCCCGAAATAGAATTTTGCATTAATTCTCCTTCTGAATCTAAACTTCCAGAAAGTGAAGTTGTGAGCGAAAGTTTTCCTTGTATGTTATTTGGGCTAAAGGATTTTACGCCAAAATTATTGAATGAGATTAAAAACTTCGTGATGTCTCCATCTTTTAGATTGATGTTGGATTTAAAAAGCGATATATTATTTTTAGGGACTAATTGTGCATCAAAATAAATATAACTCCCTTTTGGACCTTGAATCGAGCCATTATTGATGGATATTCCGCCATTTGTAGTCTTAATATTAATTTTAAATTTGTCTGCCAAGATTTTATTATAGGCTAATTTATCAACTAATAAATCTATTGAAATCTTCGATTTGTTATGTACTTCCTGAAGTTGGTCAGAAGATTGATTTTTAGAATCGGGATTTGAAGTTGTGGCTTTATCGTGATAGGACAAAACACTTACAATTTGTTTAATGTCTAAATACGGACTGTAAATTTTCCAATTCACATTCATTTTTTCTGGAGCATCATAATATAAATTGAGAAAATTATCAATTTTGCCCTCCATAAAAACAGTGTTTTTTTTGTTTTGATATTTGATTTTTTTAATCAATAACGATTGCTGAGTAAAATAGAGTTCAATATCTGTTTTTTGAAAATTTACATTTTTGGGTTTATAATAAAGGCTTGCGTCTTTGATGATGATGCTTCCGGTAAAATGAGGTTTGTTTAGTTTTAAATCAACAATATCAATTTTAAAATCAAGATTCACTTTGGCCTTACCTTCAGAAAATTTAATAAAATTTTCATTGATGAAATTTCCTAATTTAACTACTTTATATTCGGAATTGAATTTACCGGTCGCAACAGGTTTTTCAAGATTATTGATGATTCCCAACGGAATATTTAGAGGAATTTCTTTGTATTCTCCCTTAAAATCGGTGATTATAACGGCCGAGTTGGCATCATTATAGCCTAATCCGTTTTTATAATTATTGGTAAATTTGCCATTAAAACTACAATTGGTGACTGACCCATAAGAAGTTTTCAATTCATCCTCTTTAATTACGGCATTAACCACAATTTCGGGATCACCATGTACACTCATATCGCCTTTTATTGCACAAGATGCTTGAAGTGGAATCTGCAAACCAAACTTATTGAGTTTTGAACTTATGTTATTGGATAATAAATTGGACGCATTTTGCCATAAAATTTTAGTTTTAATGTCAATATTAAACAAAGAATTTCCTTTTCCAATATTGAAATTGGCTTTAATATGAAAAACATCATCGCCAATTTCCAATTTATCAGCAATCACACTAATCCTGTTTTGCTCTTTTGAGAAATTAACTAATAAGTCCCCAGCAATTTCTTTGTCTTTTACAAAGCTCCCTTTTTGAGTATTAAAAGCAAGACTTTTGGCAAACGTTTTCAAACGGATCTCTGTTTTCCAGCCTTGGTCAGAATAAATGATTTTGCTTTTTAAAGACTTAATTTCAAAATAAAATAGTTTGTTCCCCTTTTGATTTTCTGAAATAAAGTTGACATTTTTTAAGATTACTTCATCAATAGAAGTACTGGTTTTACTCTTGGTTTTGTTCTTTTTTGGTTTAAAAATATTTGAATTGCTTACTCCGTTTTTGTCTTTAAACAAATCGATAGTTGCATCGTTTATCACTATTTTATGAATATTTACCTCTTTCTTTAGCAAACTCAAAACATTCAGTCTCACTTCAATTTCCTCTGCTTTCAAAACGGGACGTTTATGAACGGCTATTAAACTGTCTTTTAAAACCACCTCATTTAAAACTACTGTAAAGTTTGGAAAACCAATCAAAAACTTATAGCCAACATCTCCAATTTTTACTTCTCCTAGAATGTTTTCGTTGATTTGAGTGTTGATTTTTTCGACTATTTGGGCTTTATTATTCACAAAATAAATACGTAAACCTATCGCACTTATCAGTAGTAATGAAAATAATCCCAGAATAAAAAACCCAATTACTTTGAATGTTTTTTTGAACTTTTTGGATGCAAAAATCTCTTTTACTTTATCTAAAATTATTTTCATTTGGTAAAGTTTAAGTATTACATAAAGATAGTATTATCTTTTATAAATGCACTATGTTTTTTTTCAATCTAGCTTAAGCAAAATAGGCTAAACCGAAACCAAATAATTGTTTGATTTTATTAATGTCAATTTATACTATCGGTTTAACAAATATAATTTTATTGTGTAAAAAAAACAGTCTAAAAAAGAATTGCTTTTTTAGACTGTTTCAGCTGAATTAATAAAAACCCTTCAGAAAAATATTAGTGTTCAAGTTGTTTTTCAAAAGTGGTATTTAAGGTTTTCTTTATTTTTTCGGTTGCCTGAAAAAATGCTTTTTCTATAGAATCAGCATAGGCTGTTACTGCGACAGGTTTTGTTTTTGCTGGTCGTGCTTCAATCACACAGCGTTTATCGTTTACGCCTCCTTTGGCACTATTTTCGTCACCAAGATGCACTTCAATTCGTGTTACTTTTTCGTCAAAACGTGCCAATTCTTTTTCTAATTCTGAAGTAAAAAATTTTTCTAATCTTTCGTGACCTTCGATGTTTTTGTCTGTATTAAATTGAATTTTCATAAGTAAATTATTTATTGATATTTCAAAAATAGAAAGATTAATTTGTAAATACAGGCGTATTAATAAAACTTTATGAAATGAACATAATCGATAATTGGTCGTGAACACCTATGATTGTATGCGACCCGAACTTTAGCAAATAGGCGATGCAATAACATCTGACCAATAAAAAACAATAAATAATTTTTATGTCATCACAATTTGTGACCATCTATTATGGCTTTCTCAAACTGTCTTTCACAACCGTCAAACTATCTTTTTTCACAGCATATTGAATTCCGGAACTCGCTGGCTTTTCTTCGACAATTTTAGTGCTTGGTTTTATTTTTTGTTGAATCATAACAGCATCATTCAAAACATATGGCGTTGGCATCATCCAATCTTGGCGTTTCGCCATTGAAAACAACGGATTGCTCATCAAATCGAATGAACTTTCCATTAAATCCAAATCTAAAACACTTGAAGCAGGAATGTTAAATTCCATCTCAAAAGGAAGTTGATCCACTACATAATAACTCAATATTTTCTTGCCCTTTCGTTCGTATTTGGTGCCTTTTTGACCTAAAACCGACAATCCATTGGCTTTGAAATTCTCAATATATAAATCTTCCTTGGCTAAAACATCGTATCGATTGACTTTTCGGTTTGGCGTAATTCGTATTTTTAAATGGCGATTGCTGCCAACAACACTGTCTTTCAGGAATTCGATGGTAGGTTTTGCAATTGCTTTCATTGGCGCATCAGTCCTAAAACTAAAACCTGAATTGTATTTGCTATACAAAGGATTATCGTTTAAATCTTTGGCAGATTTCGGATTTTCTCCTAAATAGGTTTTTGTCCATTGGTCAAGATTCGTGTCATAAGTTGCCCAAGTTGCCTTGTTATTGTCAGCATCGAGAATATAAACCAAACTATTCGATTTGGCTTTGCCCAACTCATAACCGGAATAATAATGTGCTTTGGCGAAAAACCCAATTGCAACCAGAAACAGTAGTAACGACGACATTCCTTTTCGTGTAAACGAGCCAAAAACCGGCAGCAATAATCCAAAAGACAAGGCAGTAAGAATGGCGCTTCCAAACAGCATTTTTAATCCCAAACCTATTGGAAACATTTGAATAAAAGGTGCAATAATCAGTAAGGCAGGAATGCTCAAAACAAGATTCAGAATCCATTTAGACTTTTGAGTTAGCACAAAAGAAGCCAACATAATCAATCCTGCGAAAGCCGGAATTATCAAAAATCCTGCGCCTTTTAAGTAAAAAGCAATCGCTAAATTGAGGAGAATCCAAATAAATAACGGGGCAACATAATGGTTCATCGTCAGTTTTTTGACAGAGAAAATTTGGTAAAACACAAAGCAAATTGCCAAAGTCAACAGCACAAACGCCGCAATATAATCGTGTCCGTTATAAGTAAATCCGTTGAGCAAATCGTTGTATTGCGGATAGAGTATCAGCAATAATTTCCATCCAAAAAAAGTGATTAATCCCGAAAAAAGTACGGAACCCAAAAACGGAATGAACCCTTTTAGAATTTCTTTAAAGATTAATATTCTTTTTCCAATTCCAATGAATAGTATAATCACAAATAGTGCAAAAGCAATAATCACCATTGGTAAAACCCAATCAAAAGGATAGCTTATAAAAGTATATGGAATCGTAAAATAAACATCGTCACTGGTGTTTTTAGTTGAATTCAAAACAGCATTCGAAAAATAATTCAGCAACGGCATCAAATATTCTCCTTGATGTGCCAAGGTGTTTTTGCTCAAGTGATTGATGTCGTCCTGAGCCGAGTGATAATTATAATGTCCGTCGATAAAAGCAAAATTATAACCCTGAATATTGCCTTCTTCCCTGAAAACGGTCAAATCTGTATCGTTGGGCAACATTTTGTAAATGCTGTACATTAAGGAATTCGACACAGGAAATTTAGGATTGGCGTTAGCAAATTCTTTGACCAAACCGGCATTTCCTTTATTGGTTTCCATCAGCATATAACTTGGTCCGGAACTTCCTCGGGCTTCAAAATTGAGAACCAAACCTACTTCTTTTGCCCATTTGTGTTCGGTGACGAAAAGTGCTGCACCATTCAACCCTAATTCTTCGGCATCTGTAATCAGAATAATGATGTCATTTTTGTGTGGCGTTTTATTGTAAAGAAAAGCACGAACACTTTCGATAATTGTTGCCACGCCAGAACCTGCATCACTTGCTCCAAGAGACGAAGAATGTGGTGCACTATCGTAATGCGAAAGCAAAAGCAAAGCTTTCTCGCTATTGGTTCCTTTTATTCGAGCCAAAATGTTTTTGCATTTTGTCAATGTTCCCCAATCCGAAAACGAAAAACCTTCCTGAATTGAAGTTTCTAAACCTAGTTTTTGCAATTCTTTAACCACATAATTCGCAACCACATCGTGATTTTCTGATCCCACATAATGGGGTTTTTGAGAAATGTTTTTGACTTGTTCTAAAGCTCTTTTGGTCGAAAATTCCGAAAGCGGAACTTCATCGTCAGTTGTCCATCGCGGCATCATTGTGACAAACAGCAATCCAAGAATTACAAGGATAAATGCTACGGAAAAAACGGAGGTATAATTTTTTTTCATTGGGATAGAATTGGGTTCTAAATTTCTTTTTTGACAAGCATATAATATTCCTCTTCCAAAAGGCGATACCCTTGATCGTACACAAAATAATAGGTGTTTCCTGTATTGGTTTTTAAAATATTGGTAAAAAATTCGAAATCGAAACCCTTGCTCAAGAGTTTTGATTTGGAGGTTTTGCTTTTTCCCTCGACATTCAAAGCCGAAAGTATTCGGTAATTCTTGCGCAATTTGTTGTTCACGTTGCGCATAAAATTAGTGCTGTCTTTGTTTATTTTATTATTGTAGGCATTGCGACAACCGTCGCTGCAAAACTTTTTGTCTTCACGACCTACAATTTTGTCTCCACATTCAAGGCAGGTTTTAGTCATAGTTTTTCGAGATTGAAATTATTCATAGTATTTCAAATGTTTTTGAATCAAAAATTTAGGATTTGTTTGTTCCTTGCCTATAGATTTCTATTTTTTCTTTTGAGAGTCTTTTTTGTAACCACAATTTTAGCCTTTCTTCTGATGCGGCGGATAAATTTATCTTGCTTTTGTATATCAAAACTGGGTGAATATCAGTGATATCGGTATTTTTATTAAAACTATGATTGGCAATAGAGATGTTTTCAATTTCAGGGAAAATAATTTTTATTTCCTCTAATAAAGCTTTATTGTTGTATTTATTGGATGCAATTTCATTTTTTAACTGAGTGATTTTTATGTCTTTTGCGTCTAATTCGGATTTTCCGGAATGAATTTGTTCCAAAATATATTTCTTAATATCTGTTGTGTCTTGTTTAATTTGCAATTTGGTATTCTCAATTTTATAGTCGTTTAATGTTTGATTATAATCCAATATTTCGTCTTCGCTAAATTTATGTTTCAAAAATGCAAGTTCTATTTTATTGGGTTTTGTGTTTAGATCTATTTTTTTGTAAAGAATGGTATATCCTTTATTTATAAATTCATTTTCAATAAAAAGATTGATTTTTTGTTTGGTTTTTTTTTCTTCAAACAGGGTGTAGGCAAAAAATATGCTTGGAATCATCATTACCAGTGTCAAGGCCGTAATTCCATATTTTATTTGTTTTTGACGTTTGGCATCAACTTGTTTTACCGCTGGATATTTCAAATATTTTACAATTAGAAAGGTCGAAATGCAAATAAAAACACAATTGATAGTATATAAAAATAGTGCACCAAAAAAGAATTTATAGTTGCCAATGGCCAAGCCATAACCCGCTGTACATAACGGAGGCATTAATGCTGTTGCGATGGCAACGCCTGGAATTGGATTTCCTTTTTCGACTCTTGTGATAGCAATTACCCCTACAAGTCCTCCAAAAAAGGCTATCAATACATCATAAATATTTGGTGAGGTTCTGGCTAATAATTCGGATTGGGTTTCTTTAAAAGGACTCAAAAAAAAGTAAGCTGTCGAAACTACTAAACTCACAACGGTTGCAATCAAAAGATTTTTTAATGATTTTTTGACTAATTCGGAATCATACATTCCGAGTCCAAATCCAGCCCCAATAATTGGTCCCATTAAAGGCGAAATGAGCATTGCGCCAATAATCACAGCAGTCGAATTCACATTTAATCCGATGGAAGCCACTACAATTGCACAGGCTAAAATCCACAGGTTTGAACCTCGAAAACTTATATTTGATTTTACAGTTTCTAGCACTTTTTGTTTGTCTTCCTCTCCAAAATGAAGGTTAGTAAATTTCAGTATTTTATTTATCATCCTTTTTTAGTAGTTTTATTAGAAATTTTTCTGAAATCTCAAAAAATCATTAATTCTTTTAAAATCAATCAAATATATACATTTTTTTCCATTTACAAACGGTTACAAATAGTTACAACCGAAAGTAAGTAGTTATCAACCGAATAATTTTTTAGGGTCGTCGCATCTTTGCCCTGTTGATTTGAACGAACAATTCAACAAAACATATACTAACAATTTAAATTTACACGCCATGAATGCAATGAAAAACAAAGTACAGTTAATCGGGAACGTAGGAAATGATCCAGAAATCAAAACCTTCGACGGAGGGAAAAAATTAGCTAATATAACCATCGCCACAAACGATAGTTATACAAACGACAAAGGAGAAAAAGTAGAACAAACCGAATGGCACAAAGTTGTTGCCTGGGGGAAAACTGCCGAAATCATCGAAAAATATGTAACCAAAGGCAAGCAAATTGCCATAGAAGGCAAATTAACCCACAGAAGTTATGACGATAAAAACGGAGAAAAACGATATATCACAGAAGTAGTCGTGAATGATTTGCTTCTTTTAGGGAAGTAAAGCCCCCTATCCCCCGAAGGGGAAATTAGGAATCAGGTTGAGTCGCAGTTTACAGCACTATTTTGTCTGTAAGCTGTGACTTTTAATTTTTAGTGCTTCAACCCGAACACTAAATACTGACCACTGACCACTGACCACTTCTTAACCATTCATCAATTCCTGAAAACAATCTATAAATTGCCCCACGTGAAACCCATCCATCAAGCCGTGATGCACGTGAATTGACATTGACATTGTTCGTTTTCCATTATCGTCAATCATCATTTTTCCAAAAGAAATTTTCGGGCAACTATCGGCAAAAGTGTAACTTCTGGCGTGAGAA
Organism: Flavobacterium psychrophilum; assembly: GCA_022729635.1. Classification (GTDB taxonomy): domain Bacteria; phylum Bacteroidota; class Bacteroidia; order Flavobacteriales; family Flavobacteriaceae; genus Flavobacterium; species Flavobacterium psychrophilum_P. Next base: position 13,006 of record DZAU01000006.1, on the reverse strand, counting down.
AGCGAAATAAAATTTACCCAAGGAATTGCCGAAAAATGAATCACGTTCTCATTGGGGAACTCTCTGGTAAAAAGTCCGGGAGTGTTTTTTATTCTTTGAATTTCTTCGAATGTATTTGCCGCAAAAACTTCAAAATTGGGCGAGTATTCTATTAATGAAAACCCAAAGCTGTTATCATCGCGCATTATCGTCGCCGAAGCATTGATTCTGTCAAAAACATAAATTTTATCGTCGATTATTCGATACCGAAAGGATTCAATCGTGTTCACAGCAACGATGGTTTTGTGCAAATAATACACAAAAAAGGAAGTGTTCAAAGCCTTCGCGGTTTGGTAAGCTTTGGTGCAATTTATTTCAACTGTTAAACCAAAAAAGGGTTCTTCCATTTGTTTAAAAAACAGGAAATGTTCCTTTCTTGGCCAAATTTCAATATCTAAAAGGGTTTTCAAGACTTTATTTTTTCTAAAACATCCATCATCTTTTCGAAAGTATAAAAATTTTGGTGTTCTACTTCATAATCAATTCTTTCGTGTGCCCAAGTCGTGTGAAACGGAATGTGCGCAGCGTGACCCCCAATGGACAAAACTGGTAATACGTCCGATTTTAAAGAGTTTCCAATCATAAAAAATTCTTTAGGCTGAATATCCAACCGTTTTATTAAATCCATATAATCTTTTTCTTGTTTGTCCGCCATCACTTCAATGTGATGAAAATATTTTCCTAATCCTGAATTATGTAGTTTTCTGCGTTGGTCTAATAAATCCCCTTTGGTGGCTACAACGAGTTTGTAGTTGGAGTTCAAAGCTTGCAAGGTTTCTTCGACTCCATCTAATAAAATAATGGGCTTTTCGAGTAATTCTTTCCCGTATTCGATGATTTTCTCGATAAATTCAACAGGAATTGTATTGTTCGAAATTTTCATCGCCGCTTCAATCATCGAAAGAATATAAGACTTGATGCCATATCCGTAGATTTTTAAATTGTCGATTTCAATTTTAAAAAGTTCTTTCGAAATATCGTGTTTGGATAAATAATCTTGCATCAATTCGCAAAATTTCTCCTCAGTTTCTAAAAAATAAGGTTCATTTACAAATAAAGTGTCGTCAGCATCGAAGGCAATTACTTTTAGGTTCATAAGGGCATATTTTCTTTTCAGAGTATTTTTTAAACCAATTAAAAGTAATATTTATTGGTCTTTGAAAAATTATTATAAAAAACAGATTATTATAATCAATAGAAATAAAAACCCTGTCGAGTTTCACAACGTTATTGATGAATGTTGATATAATTTTGATTCAAATTTAGATTATTATTTTAAATTAAATATTAGAAAACACTACTAAACGACTAAATATTTTCAGGATAAAGGGCTACTTTAAACAGTAAGCCTTTTTTTTATATTTTTTGCGTCTAAAAACCCCAAAGTAATAAGTTCCCAAAGATATTGAGAAAAAGTTTATCAATTAGCTGATTTTCAAATAATTAATGTATTTTATTTCCGAAAATAAATTTAATTTACTTGCCAAAGAACACCAAACCGATTGCTATTGCAAGTCGTTTCCTGCTTAGACACAGCTTATAACGAATTTTTTTAAAGAACATTCCTTTTTATTGCTAAAACTAAATAGGAAGATGAAAGAGGACGAGGAGAAAACCAGTTTACCTAACGAATTACTGCCGCAAGCTTGCAAAATATCAACTGACGAACCGTCAAGCACAGCTTAATAGTGTTGGTATTTATAGTTTTCTAAAAAAGGTTTGATTTATTTTACTTATGGTGTACTTAAAAATATTGTATTATCTTTAACCTCTGAAAACCCTAACCCTTACAGGTGTAAGAATGTTAATCTGCGGTAATTTTTTTAAAAAATAAGACAATAAACCATCCTGCCTAAAAGCGTGATGGTTTTTGCTTCATTATACAAGTAGAATATGTTTTTTAATTCTTTACAATTTGCTGTTTTTTTGCCAATAGTATTTTTACTCTATTGGTTTGTTTTTGGTAAAACTAAAACAGCACAAAACGCATTTTTGGTTGTGATGAGTTATTATTTTTATTCCTGCTGGGATTGGCGTTTTATGTTTTTACTGCTCTTTTCGACCTTTTTGTGTTATTATACAGGAATCCAAATAGAAAAAAGTACACGGGATAAAAGTCGGAAATTTTGGTTTTGGTTGAGCATCGTTTTTAATCTTGGATTCTTGGCAATATTCAAATACTACAACTTTTTTGCGTTTTCCTTTTCGGAAGCATTGAATACTATTGGCATAAAATCCAGTCCACTTTTGCTGAACGTGATTCTTCCTGTCGGGATTTCTTTCTATACTTTTCACGGCTTGTCCTACATCATTGACATTTATTACAAAAGAATAAACTCTGAGAAAAACGTTATTGATTACGCCTTATTCGTGAGTTATTTTCCGCTTTTGGTTGCTGGACCAATCGAAAGAGCAACGCATTTATTACCACAAGTCAAATTAAAAAGAAGTTTCGATTTCGAAAAAGCCAAAGAAGGAATTTTCCAAATCATTTGGGGATTGGTCAAAAAAGTGGTCATTGCCGATACTTGTGCGACTTATGCCAACGCTATTTTTGACAATTACACCTCGATGAATTCCTTGTCGTTGATTTTGGGTGCAGTGTATTTTGCATTCCAAATTTATGGCGATTTTTCAGGATATTCGGATATGGCTTTGGGAATGTCAAAATTATTTGGAATTGACTTACTTCGAAATTTCAATTATCCTTATTTCTCCAGAGATATCGCCGAGTTTTGGCGACGTTGGCACATTTCATTGTCGTCTTGGTTTCGGGATTATTTGTACATTCCTCTTGGCGGAAGCCGTGGAAGCAAACTAAAACAAGTGCGCAACGTATTCATCATATTTGTCGTGAGCGGTTTTTGGCACGGAGCGAATTGGACATTCTTGGCTTGGGGATTCATCAATGCCCTGTATTTTTTGCCTTCATTATTATTGGGAACCAACCGAAATAATTTGGAAACAGCAACACTCCATTGGAATTTATCCTCCATAAAAGTAGTCGTAAGTATTCTTGCCACTTTCGCCATAACGTGTATCGCCTGGATATTTTTTAGGGCAAATTCTATTGAAATTGCTTTCGATTATATTAGTAAAATTTTTACCAATGGAGCTTTCTTGTCTCAATATTTGGAAAACGAACGCTACAATTACGAACTAATTTTATTGGTTCTTGCTTTTGTTCTGGTGGAATGGAACAACAGATTCAAAATAGAACCCATTTCAGGAAAGTATTCTTGGTTAAAAATAGTTTTAGCTCTTAGTGCAATCATTGCCTTCGGAACGTATTCAGATTATAAAGAATTTATTTATTTTCAATTCTAATGCAAAAATTTATACTATTAGTTACCAAAATTCTACTCACCATTCTAGTGCTTTTAGTGGTGCTGGATTGGGTTTACACGACCGTTTATTTACATTCTTTCAATCGTGGAAAAGTGGAAAATGTATTCAATTCCAAAGCCAGAAATTATGATGTTATCATCTTGGGTTCCTCAAGAGCCAACAATCATTTTGTACCCGAACTATTCGAAAAGAAAGGATTAAAAACTTTCAATTACGGGATGAGTGGCGCCCATTTATTCGAAGCTTCGCTAATGCTAAAATTGATGGCGGAACGGAATTATACAATCAAAACCGTGATTCTCGAAGCCGATTTGGGTCTTTGCAACGAAAAAGAATCCGATGCTATCGCTGCGAAGTTTCTGCCGTACATTCATCAATCCGAAACGATAAAAACCCATTTTTCAAAGCAGGAAAACTTCAATGAGTTGTATTATATTCCGTTTTATCGCTATGTAGATTTTGATGCCATTATTGGTCTCCGGGAAGTGTACCAAACTGCAACAGGCAAACCCACAAATATTTTAAACAATCTGGGATATCATCCTTTGACAAGCAACAAACCTGGAAATATGAAGAATGACTTGACTAATTTAAAGCCAATTCGCAACAAATATTACGAGGAAATCAAGCAAGTTTGTAAGCAAAACAATTACAATTTAATCACCGTGATGACGCCAATGTGTACTAATGTAAAAGGACTGGATTATTTTGAAAAAGCAAACCAGATTTATCCCGAAATTTATAATCTAGAAAACGTTGTGCAAGGTGATCACTATTTTTCTTCCTGCGGACATTTGAATGATTCTGGTGCGAGGATGTTTACAAAAGTTGTTATTGAGAGGTTTTTTGAGAAGAAATAAATTTGGACGCGGATGACGCAAATGTTCCGCAGATAAAACTGATTTATTATTTATATGATTTCACATTAGTTTCAATATTTGTATTATTGTTTATTGCCTCTTAAATGAATATTTAAGGTTATAACCTTAAAAAACAAATTCATTTTAAGGTTATAACCATAAAAAATATTTTCAAAAATTCACAATATGAGAAATTTGGGGCAAGGCGATCACTATTTTTCTTCCTACGGACATTTGAATGATACTGGTGCGAAACTATTTACATCGATTGTTATAGAAAGGTTTTTTACTGAAGAATAATTACATAAGTGAAAACAAAAACCCAACCGCTCGAATTTGCACAACGCTAGTGCGGAAATTCTTTCCGTGCCCGTTAACACAAGAAAAATAGCACAAATTAAATAGATTTACACACAGAAAAACCCCGACCGCATAGATATATCTCTGATATAAATGAAAACCCCAATTATTCGCCCATAAAAGTCACCGAAAAAAACCAATTAATCGTATGTGGAATTGTGACGTATGTGATAAAGAAGGTGTAAAATTTAACTCGTTGGATGTAATTATATTTTTGATTAATTATTGTATAGGATGTCACACTGAGCTTGTCGAAGTGTCTTATTTGACCATCGCAGGAAAAGTGCAGAATTCGTAAATTTTTAACGGCATTAATTGTTTTACTTCCCTTTACCTGAAGCTTCTAAATTTCTTTCAATAATGTGTTCTGGCCGTGACCATTTTGGTTTTTCACCAAGAGAAGTAAATTTAGAATCTGCCGCTTCAACACTTACTCTTTTATAGGTTTTTTCAAAAGGTTGTTGGTTTTTTAGTCCTAATATCTCGAACATTTTAATATCCTCATTCAAATCATTATTAGGAGTGGTAAGCAATTTATCTCCAGAAAAAATCGAATTGGCACCAGCAAAAAAGCACATGGCTTGACCTTCGCGACTCCAATTTATTCGTCCTGCCGAAAGACGAACCTGAGTGGCCGGCATAACGATTCGTGTAGTGGCAATCATGCGTATCATATCCCAAATTTCTACTGATTTTTCTGCTTCAAGAGGAGTTCCTTCAACTGGAACAAGGGCGTTTATTGGCACAGATTCAGGCATTGGATCCAAAGTAGAAAGAGCTTTAAGCATTCCGGCTCGGTCTTCGATGCGTTCTCCCATGCCTATAATTCCTCCACTACAAACGGTAATATTTGTTTTGCGAATATTTTCGATAGTTTGCAAACGGTCTTCAAAACCACGAGTCGAAATTACTTCTTTATAATATTCTTCAGAAGTATCAATATTGTGGTTGTAGGCATATAAACCGGCTTCGGCCAAACGTTGTGCTTGGTTTTCGGTAATCATCCCAAGTGTACAACACACTTCCATATCCATTTTATTGATGGTGCGAACCATTTCTAACACTTGGTCAAATTCGGTTCCGTCTTTTACATTTCTCCATGCAGCTCCCATACAAACTCTTGACGAACCACCTTCTTTTGCTTTGATGGCTTGTACTTTTACATCATCAACAGTCATAAAAGGACTGGTTTCAATATCGGTATGATACCGTTTAGCTTGCGGACAATAGCCACAATCTTCTGAGCATCCTCCTGTTTTTAGTGATATTAAAGTGGAAATTTGAACCACATTCGGGTCGTGATGCTCCCTGTGTATTGTAGCTGCTTCATAAAGCAATTCCATCAAGGGTTTATTATATACAGCTATTATTTCTTCCTTTGTCCAGTCGTGTCTTATTGTGCTCATTGATTTAATTTTTTGAGTGTCAAAAGTAGTCAAATTGTTCCAATCAAGCAAAGTTGCCGTATTGAAATAAAGAATTCAGGGCTTTTTTTAAAAGGGAATCATTGTTGTCCGATAAAAAAACCAAAAGAGAGTTTAAGATCTTGATTTTTTAACGCTTAATCTAAAAATAATCTGATCGTCTTCATTTTTTATAATAAAATTAGATTGAATAATGGCTCACAGATTATACGGATTTTACTGATTTACACGGATAAAATCCGTTTAATCTGTGTGAATCTGTGGCGAAATAGTATAAATTTTGGTAAACTTTACTTTTATCGGACAACAATGAAAGGGAATAGTAAATTTGCTATACACTCAATTAAGAAATTTTTTTTAAGTATGCCAAAGCAAAATTTTTATCCTTTTCTAATTGTGCTTTAAGTAAATCTACTGACTTGAACTTTTGTTCCTCACGAAGATATTTGAGCAGGGAAACACTTATTTTCTGACCATACAAATTGGAGTCATAGTCAAAAAAATGCACCTCGACCGAAAGATGCTCTCCGGAAACCGTCGGATTAAATCCAATGTTCATTATTCCGAAAACGGTTTTTTTGTTGAGGATACTTTTTATGACATACACTCCGTTTTTAGGAATGAGCTTGTAGTTTTCCTCCATTTGAAGATTTGCCGTAGGAAAACCAATGGTTCGCCCCAATTGTTTTCCTTTGGAAACACTTCCGGTCAAAATATAATCATAACCAAGGTATTCATTGGCCAAATCCATATTTCCATCTATTAAAGCATTTCTGATTTTGGTCGAACTTATCGAAACAGCATCTATTTCTTGAGCCGAAATTTGTTCCACATCAAAATCATATTGTTTTCCAAAAGTGATTAGGTCATCAAAATTTGCCGAACGATTTTTCCCAAATCGGTGGTCGTAACCGATGATTATTTTTTTGATGTGGAATTGATCTACAAGAACGGCTTTAACAAATTCTTGGGCAGTAAGTCTTGAAAAACTTTCGTCAAAAGGGTGAATAACCAGATTTTCGATTCCTGTTTTTTCTAGCAAATCGATTTTTTCGTTTATGGTGTTGAGTAATTTTATTCCGGATTGTTCTTGCAAAACCATTCTTGGATGCGGGAAAAAAGTAAGCACCAGACTTTCATATTTTCCGTCTTTGGTGTTTTGAGTTACTTTTTCAAGGATTTTTTTGTGTCCAATATGCACACCATCAAAAGTCCCCAAAGTAAGAATTGTTTTTTTTGACGATTTAAAATCATTTATGGAATGAAAAATTTTCAAAGCGATTGTTTTTAGAATGCTGCAAATTTATACAAATAAAACAGACCTGCCTGCCAACAAACAGGTAAAAAAAAGAGGATTGAAATAAATCAATCCTCTCAAAATTCGTGTGAACTAAAATTATTCCTTGATGAATTGCAGTGTTTTTTTCTGGCCTTCTTTCACAATAGTAATAAAATAAACCCCTTTGCTTAAAGAAGAGGTGTTTAGGATTAAATCATTTTCTTTTGAAACCTCTTTTCTGCTGATGATTTGACCTGAGATGTTGCTTATGCTTAAACTATTTGGCAAACCAAAACCGCTTGGAACGTGAATGTTTAATGTTCCTTTTGTTGGATTTGGATAAAGATAAATATCATTTGATGTTTCAAATTTGTTAGTTCCAAGTGTATTTGTTGTAAAAGTAGTGCTTTTGCTTGTTCCATAAGAAGTGCCATAAACAACCTCGATTGCTCCGCTATTTGTTTTAATTTCATAATAACCATCGCCACTTGACCCGCAACAAATACCGTCACCGGAAGAATCATTTATGGTAAAAGTGTAACACTGATTACTTAGCAAAGTCCAGTTTTGAGTTATCAATGCTGGCAACGTAGTTCCAGGCGCATCAGTATATGGTCCGCCGCTAAATAATGTAGTTCCAGCACCGTTTTTTAATTCCCAAGTGATTTCACTTCCCCATAAATCTTGTTGTAAATTAAATACATAATTGGTGTAATTATAGTTTGAACCTGTTGGAATTGCAAAAGTTCCGGACGCAGTATTGTTTGAAACCCTTTGGTCAGTTCCTCCATTTGCCGAAACCACGCTTACATTTAAAACGCCATAAAAATTAGTATTTGATAAAGTTATTGTAGCAAACTTGTGTTGATCTAATGAACCTGTCCAATTATAAACTTGATTTGCTCCTCCATTAATGGTGTAATTCAATGTTGCTGTGGTTAGTGTAGAAGTACCTCTGTTGTATATAGTTACTTGTTTGTTAACTGGTGGTGGCGGTGCTCCACATCCAAGATTGATTATACAATGAGTAGCTTCAATTTTAACTTCGGCATCATTTGCATATAAAGGAATTGCAACATTTTTGGTTGAGGTTTTTAGAGAAACTCTTCTAGCTGCATTGTTCATTATGGTGGTTATTCTGTCTTTTTGGTTTTGTGTAAAAATATTCATGCAGGAATCATCTGTATAATCCATATAATTTTCGACCATTTCATTTCCAGTAGCGGTACAATTCACAACAGTAGGACAACCAAAGTTAGCATCATGGTGAACAGGTGTGTCGGCACAATAATCGTCTGCACAAGGATTATCTCCCCAAATATGGAGAAGTCCTAACCAGTGACCGACTTCATGAGACATTGTTCTCCCTTTGTCATAAGGAGGACTTAATAAAAAATTTCCGTCGTCATAAGTGCTACTACCAAAAACATCATAACTAGAAACAACTCCATCTGTAGTAGCCAATCCTCCTGAAGTGGGAAGACCGCCTAGATAATTAGGGTCGCCAAAAGGAAAATTATTATCCGGAGATTGTGCATAACCCAAAAGAGTGTTATTACTAAATATAATACTCCACATGTTTAAATATGAGTTTGAATCCCAAATGGTTGCTGGTTTTACGATTTGGTCAATATCAATTTCAGACCAAGAGGGCTGACAAAAATTAACTCGGTCAATCCCGTTTGTTGGATTTCCGTTTGGGTCTTGTTTGGCAAGCTCAAATTGAATTTGGG
>DZAU01000006.1:0-3863 GCA_022729635.1 Flavobacterium psychrophilum | reverse complement strand
CCGTTTGTTGGATTTCCGTTTGGGTCTTGTTTGGCAAGCTCAAATTGAATTTGGGTATCAGCTCCAACGAGGTTTGTGTTATAGCCTGGCGTTCCTATCATTTTGCTATAATCCTCATTCAATACCGTAATTTGCGATTGCACTTGAGCATCAGTAATGTTTGGAGCAGTTCCTATTGCTTCTCCGCTATGAATCACGTGAACAACTACGGGAATTGTTATTATTCCGCCAGATTCAGAAGTGGTTCGCATCGCTTTTTGTTTTTTAACCAAAGGCGCTAACCAAGCTTCAAATTGAGCATTTGTCATTCTCTTAGGATTTTTTTCTTGAAGAAATTGCTCATATTCGGTTGTGGCACATCGAATGTGTCCGGTATTTGGATTTACGTTTTCGGCTTTGACAGGCTTGCCAAACAAGGTTTTGCTTGTTGTTTTTTTGTCCTGACTGTAAGCATTGCCAAGAAAAAACAAACAAAGCACAGCAAGGATTATCTTGATAGAAATGGGGGCAGTTGTTTTCATTTTATGAATTTTTTTTTGTCAAAGTTAAGGATTTTACCAAAGTACAAATATATAATTGAAAAAATATAAAAAATAGGATATGGGGCGGATTCAAATAGCAAGTGCAATCTGATTTTATTTTCCGTTAAAAGAGGTCATTGTGCTTTCTAATCCAGCGGTTCCAAAAGATTTTATGATGTCGCAAGCCTGTTCTAGTCGTTCTGGGAGTGAAGTTTTTTCATCTTCATCCCAATCGCCAAGAACGTAATCTACTTGTTTTCCTTTTTTGAATTCGTCGCTGATGCCAAATCTAAAACGGGCATAATTTGTAGTGTTCAAAACCGAATGAATACTTTTTAGTCCGTTGTGTCCACCGTCGCTGCCTTTTGGTTTGATACGGATGGTTCCGAAAGAAAGATTCAAATCATCCGTAATGACCAATATGTTTTCGAGTGGAATGTTTTCCTTGTCCATCCAATATTTCACCGCTTTTCCGCTCAGATTCATATAAGTATTGGGTTTCAACAGCAAAAAAGTTCGACCTTTAAATTTGTATTCGGCAAGGGAGCCCAGTTTCACGGTTTCGAAGTTGACACCTTCTTTTTTGGCGAAAAAATCCACAATTTTAAAACCTATGTTGTGTCGTGTATTTACATAATCGGCACCAATATTGCCTAGTCCGACAATTAAAAATTTATTACTCACGTTTTTTATATTGTTTTTTTGGGGTTCGTGAACCTCCGGTTTCATACCATCAGTATTGTCTTCTGTTTTTGTTTTTGAGAATAGCGTGTTTAACCATTTTAGCATTTTACAAAAGTAAATTTATTTTTTTGATTACAGATTAACGAGTTAATATTGTTGGTGTCATTTCGACGAAGGAGAAATCACAAATTGAAAACGATTGGTTTTGTCTAGCCCTGATGGAAGAGGAAATCCTTTTTCTAAACCCTGACAGGGTTTTGAACCCTGTCAGGGTTGAAAAAGATTGAAGCGGACAGCAGGAGCAATGGTACTTAAGATTCCCGATAGCTGTGCTTCATAAAACAAAAAAAGCACCAGTTTTGCAACTGATGCTTTCTTGAATTGTTTGAAAAAAATTATTTTTTCTTTTTCCCTGCAGGAGCTTTTGCTGCTTTTGCTGCTTCTTGAGCTGCTTTCATGGCCGCACGAGAAATTCTTACTTGACAAACAACGGTGTTCTCTGGGTGCAACAATTTGTATTTGTCAGAAACAAGTTTCGTAACATACAATTTGTTCCCCATTTCAAGTTCAGAAATGTTTGCTTCAATAGTATCCGGAAGGTTTTTTGGCAAAGCTTTCACTTTTAATCTACGTTGATTCAAACGTAAATCACCTCCTAATAGTACACCTGGCGACACACCTGTGATTTTTACAGGAACTTCCATAGTGATTTCTTTGTCATCAAATAATTGAAAGAAGTCAATGTGTAAAATTTTGTCAGACACTGGATGAACCTGAATGTCTTGCAAAACTGCATTATATGTTTTACCGTTTCCAAGGTCAATCACAACTGTGTGTGCGTTTGGAGTGTAAACCAAGTTTTTGAAAGCCATAACTTCTGCCGAGAAATGAACTGCCTGATTTCCTCCGTATAACACGCAAGGAACCAATCCAGCATTACGTAAGGCTTTAGTAGCAACTTTACCCACGCTTTCTCTTTCTGATCCTTTAATTGTAATCGATTTCATTGTAAAAATTTATATAGTTAATTATTAAACTCTTGTTTTTAAGTGATTCGCAATTAGTGATTAGTAATTAGCTAATCATTTGGAACTAATCATTTTTTTGTTTTTGACTATTTCTAAGAGTAATTTTGGCAGCCTTAATTTTTGGCTATTCACTAATTACTAAGAACTAATCACTTGTTCTACATCAAAAATTTTCCGCTTATGGAATTGTTGTGATGTACCATGTGCATTACTTCGGCAAAAAGGGGCGCACAACTTACCACTCTTATTTTGTTTGATTCCTTCTTTAACGGAATAGAATCGGAGACTATTAATTCGAGTAATTTCGAATTTTCTATTTTTTCATAAGCGTTTCCAGACAAAATAGCATGTGTACAAATCGCTCTTACGCTCAACGCTCCTTTTTCTATCATTAAATCTGCGGCTTTCGCCAATGTGCCTCCGGTATCAATCATATCATCAACCAAAATTACATTTCTGTTTTTTACTTCGCCAATTAGTTCCATTGTGTCAATGATATTGGCTGCTTTTCGTTGTTTGTAACAAATTACCACATCCGATTCTAAAAACTTTGAATAGGCATAAGCTCTTTTTGAACCTCCCATATCGGGCGATGCAATAGTCAAATTTGCCAATCCTAAACTTTTTACATAAGGCAAAAATATTGTCGATGCAAAAAGGTGATCTACTGGTTTTTCAAAGAATCCTTGAATCTGGTCTGCATGCAAATCCATAGTCATAATTCTTGTTGCGCCTGCAGTTTCCAATAATTTAGCCACTAATTTAGCTCCAATCGGAACTCTTGGCTTGTCTTTTCTGTCTTGTCTAGCCCAACCAAAATAAGGGATTACTGCCGTAATATGTCTCGCCGATGCGCGTTTTGCAGCATCAATCATAAGCAATAATTCCATTAAATTGTCAGCACTTGGAAAAGTAGAACAGACAATAAATACACGTAAACCCCGGATTGACTCTTCATAGGATGGCTGAAATTCACCATCACTATATTTTGCCATTGTAACTTTGCCTAAAGGAATTCCGTATTCTTTAGCAATTATCTCTGCGAGATAAACACTTTCTGAACACGCAAAAATTTTAGCTTCTGGTTCTAAGTGTGACATTTAGTTAGTTGTTTTATTCCGTTGCGCTCCATACCATTAGGCTTTGTCTTATGTCTAAGCTGGATGTTTGTATGCGCCTCGGGTGTAGTTAGTTAGTGTGTTTCGTTTTACCGAGGTGCAAATTTAGGAATAAAATCGAACTCTGAAAGGAAATTTTAGAGTATTTTTATTAGAAACATTAATATTATTTTTTACATTTGCACCGTGTTAAAGGAATCGATGGTTGATTTATAACAATCTCCTCTTTTATTGCGTCGAAATAACTGTCGTTATTTCATTGTCTGCTGAAGCCTGGATGACTGTTTTACTTTTATTTTTTTTAAAAATAAACAAGATTCCTTCAAGCTAAAGCTGCCCGGATGACTGTTTTACTTTTATTTTTTTAAAAAATAAAACAAAATTCCTTAAGCAACTAATTGCCCGGATGGCGGAATTGGTAGACGCGCTGGTCTCAAACACCTGTGGGAAACCGTGCCGGTTCGACTCCGGCTCCGGGTACAAAAACCGCTTCGAAAGAAGCGGTTTTTTTG
>DZAU01000061.1 GCA_022729635.1 Flavobacterium psychrophilum | reverse complement strand
AAAAAAGGAGGTCTTGTTACAGACCTCCAATCGTAGATTTTGATTTACCATTATCAACTTCACACCTTACGGTAGCTGACTATTGAATAACCTTTCTTTTGCAGATTGATACACTCAAGTAATTAATCAAAACCACACTCAAATGTACAAATAAATTTCATTTAACTATTTGAAATCCTCTACTTTAACTACAAATTAACGCAATCATTTTTTAAATTATTAAAAGCGCAATAAAACAGATGAAATTGATATATTATTTCGTAAAATATAAAGTAAAAGTTCCTGATTTTCCTTCGTAAGTCCCATCAATTTTTAATATTAATTCGGTTGCCGAAAGACTGCTAACATTAAAAGTCCCGCTTAAACTAGAACCTGTAACAGTGATTGTTATAGTATTCCCGCTTTGTGACCATGTTCCATCTTTTTCAGTAAGAACACAACCTGCTGAAAAATCACCATTTTTTAGTGTGCCTCCATTAAAAATTTCAACAAAGTCTTTACCACATCCGTCTTCGTTCTTAAAATAGGGAGTTGGATAAGGAATTGTGATTCCGCTTGAACTTGCTGTTGATTTATTGAATAACCATTTTCCGCTAATTAAATTCATATCTACCGGACCACTGTCGTCTGTAGTACATGAAGAAAAAGTAGTGACTAAAATTAATGCCGAAACGAGTAATATACTTATTTTTTTCATTGTTTATTTATTTTGGTTTAACATACAATAATAATCAAAAAAACAAAAACAAATACATTTTATCCAATATTTTGTACCAATAATCGTCATTATATTGATATAAATTTATAAAAATTAAGAATTATAGTACTTTTAAAGCAATTCAAAATAAAAATTAATACTGAATAATCCCAACTCAAAATCCAATTATTCTTTCAACCATTTTCTAAACTTTGTATCTTTGCTGTTCATAATTCCAAATAAAAAAATGCAACTCGTTTTCGCTACTAACAACAAAAATAAAATTAAGGAAGTACAACAAATGCTTCCTTCAACAATTGAAATTATAAGTCTCGAAAGCATTGGTTGTTTTGAGGAAATTCCGGAAACAGCAGAAACCATCGAAGAAAATGCCGTAATGAAAGCCAATTATATTACCCAAAAATATGGTTATAATTGTTTTGCCGATGATACCGGACTGGAAGTGGAAATTTTAAACGGTGAACCTGGCGTTTTCTCGGCGCGATATGCTGGCGAACAACGTAATTCTGATGACAATATGACTAAATTATTGGATGCTTTATCCAATGAAACCAACAGAAATGCACAATTTAAAACCGTAATCGCCTTAAATTTAAACGGAACACAGCATCTTTTCACAGGAATTGCCCGAGGTGAAATTACTTCAGAAAAAACAGGAAATCAAGGTTTTGGCTATGATCCTATCTTTAAACCCGAAGGTTATGAGGTAACTTTTGCACAACTTTCGCTAGAAGAAAAAGCTGCAATAAGCCATCGTGGCAAGGCAACGGAACAGCTGATCAACTTCTTAAAAAACTAACTAATTGATTTTCAAAGCACAATAAAATCTTAAATCTAAATTTTGCATTAGATTATGTCGTTTATTAGCAGTACTTTTGCACCAAATTTTAAAAACATATATGAATAAATTTGAACAATTAGGATTGAGTGAATCGCTACAACGTGCGATTATCGATCTAGGATTTGAGAATCCGACCGAAGTACAAGAGAAAGCGATTCCCCTATTATTGGAACAAGACACAGATTTAGTTGCGCTAGCTCAAACAGGGACAGGAAAAACGGCAGCTTTTGGTTTTCCAGTCATTCAAAAAATTGATGCTAACAATAGAAATACACAGGCGTTAATTTTATCACCTACCCGCGAACTATGTTTGCAGATTACAAACGAGATTAAAAACTACTCTAAATACGAAAAAGGTATTAATGTAGTGGCTGTTTATGGTGGTGCAAGTATTACAGAACAAGCCAGAGACATCAAAAGAGGTGCTCAAATTATTGTGGCTACTCCAGGTAGAATGCAGGACATGATTAACAGAGGATTGGTAAACATTACCCAAATCAATTATTGTATCCTTGACGAAGCAGACGAAATGTTGAACATGGGTTTCTACGAAGATATCGTAAACATCCTTTCGACAACTCCGGACGAAAAAAGCACTTGGTTATTCTCGGCTACAATGCCGGCAGAAGTGGCTCGAATTGCAAAGCAATTTATGCACAATCCGTTAGAAATAACTGTTGGAACTAAAAATTCAGGTTCCGCAACAGTTTCACACGAATTTTACTTAGTCAATGCTCGTGACCGTTATGAAGCCTTGAAACGATTGGCCGATGCTAATCCAGACATCTTCTCGGTAGTTTTTTGCAGAACCAAAAGAGACACGCAGGCAGTTGCCGAAAAATTAATTGAAGACGGTTACAGTGCTGCCGCTTTGCACGGAGATTTATCTCAAGCACAACGTGACAGCGTAATGAAATCTTTTAGAGGAAAACAAATTCAAATGCTGGTAGCTACTGATGTTGCTGCACGTGGAATTGACGTTGACAATATTACTCACGTGGTAAATTATCAATTACCAGACGAAATAGAAACTTACAATCACCGTTCAGGTCGTACTGGTCGTGCCGGAAAACTGGGAACTTCTATCGTTATTGTGACCAAAAGTGAAATTCGCAAGATTTCTGCAATCGAAAGAATCATCAAACAAAAATTTGAAGAAAAAACAATTCCATCCGGAATAGAAATCTGCGAAATTCAATTATTGCACCTTGCCAACAAAATTAAAGATACCGAAGTAGATCACGAAATTGACAACTATCTTCCGGCAATTAACGATGTATTGAATGATTTATCGAAAGAGGAATTAATCAAGAAAATGGTTTCGGTAGAATTTAACCGTTTTATCAATTATTATAAAAAAACTAGAGACCTTTCTTCTCAATCATCAGGTTCTGACAGAAGAGAACGCGATGACAGAGATGGTGCTTCAAGAGAAAATAACAATGGTGGTGCTACAAGATACTTTGTAAACATTGGTTCCAGAGACAATTTCGACTGGATGTCATTGAAAGATTATTTAAAGGAAACACTTGACCTTGGTCGTGACGATGTATTCAAAGTTGACGTAAAAGAAGGTTTCTCTTTCTTTAACACTGACCCAGAACACACCGATAAAGTAATGGAAATATTGAACAATGTAACCCTTGAAGGACGCAGAATCAATGTAGAAATTTCTAAAAACGACGGTGGCGGAAGACGCGATCACAACGGAAGAAGCTCTGGAAGTTTTGGCGGAAGAAGCTCAGCACCAAGAAGAGAAGGCAATTTTGCTCCAAGACGTGAAGGCGGATTCAGAAGCGACAGAAGTTCAGCTCCGCGTGAAGGTGGTTTTGGCGGAAGAAGCGAATCCAGAAGTTCATCAACTCCAAGAACTGGCGGTTTCTCTGACAGAGCTCCAAGATCCTCTGAGGCACCAAGACGCGATGGCGGTTCATCAGAAAGACCGGTAAGACGTTCCGAAAGATTCAATGATGCTCCACGAGAAAGAAGACCAAGAAGAAGTTAAATCCTCACCCCTAACCCCTCTCCAAAGGAGAGGGGAATTATGGAATTGAAAAATTACCTCATTTTGTTAATTTTCTTATAATTATACTGAAACTACAAAATATTTAATCCCGTTTTATTACTTTTAGAGCCTTAAAACAGTGTATGAAATATTTTGTAGTTTTCTTTTTTTTAATTCTTGCCTCAACTGCATTTGCACAAGAGACAACAACTGTTCAAAAAGTTTCCGGTACAATCATTAATGACAATACCAAATTTCCTTTACCAAACGTAAACATCATTAACGTCAATAAAGTAAGGGGAACGACCACTGATGAAAAAGGATTTTTCGAAATCGAAGTATCTCCCAGCGATACTTTACACATTACCATTATTGGTTTTCAATCCTTGAGAATAAAAGTTACCAACGACTGGATAAAAAACAAAACCACTAAAATCCAACTTACCGAAAGAGCTTATGCACTCGAAGAAGTAGTCGTTGGTCGTTACAATTTAACTGGTTATATCGAAGTGGATGCAAAATTGATTCCGGTAAAAGAAAACTATCGTTACAGCATTTCCGGACTTACGGAAGGCTATGAAGCCGGAGAATATTCGCCAAATGCTTTCGGGAAAGTGATGGGTTCCATCTTTAATCCTGCCGATGCACTTTATAATTTCTTTGGCAAAAAGCCCTACGAACTCAAAAGGCTGAAAGAAATGAAGAAAGACGATACCGTTCGAAATCTTCTGGAAACCAAGTACGACCGTGAAACTATTGCGGTGCTTCTGGGTGTTGACAAAAAGGAAATTGCCGAAATTCTGGAACGCTGCAACTACTCTGAATCCTTTGTAAAAACCGCCAATGATCTGCAAATTCTCGATGCCATTAGCTCTTGCTATGAAGAATATAAAATCCTGAAAAGGAATTGATTTACGGAAACAAACTGATTACTAAAGAACAAATGACGCTCGAAATCTTTGAATACATTGAAATTTGGTACAACAGAAAACGGAGACATTCTGCTTTGAATTATGCAACTATTGAAGAATTTAACAATCAAATTAATTACAAAAATGTAGCTTAACTTTATGTGCAGTTTTTATTTGCATATCCACTTACCCACTTCATAAAAATGAACTTTAACAAATGGCAAACAATACATCCCAACACATTCTAAATACTTCAGCAAACCTATTAGGGTTTTGCCTTTTTGTTATTACATCATTGCACATTGCTAACTTGACAGAAATACACATCATAGATGAGTTGACATCACTTATAGCGACATTACTGACCTTTTCTTGCATTTTTTCATTTGGCTCGATAAGGTCAGCAGACCTAAAAAAAGAAAAGCGACTTGAAACAATTGCTGACTACTTGTTTGTCCTTTCATTAATTGGAATTTTAATCATCATTTTGTTAATCACTTTAAACTTTATAAAATAAAATCAACAAATAAATACAGACATAAATAAACTCCTTAAATCAAAAGACCAACAACTTACCAAACTTCAACATTGAAAAAGCTAAAAAAAAAAGTGTTACCACTTTTCTAATATTCGAAAGTTCCGTATTCGCTGGTAATGGTCAGTTTTTTAGCATCCGAAGCTTCTACTCTACCCACAATTTGAGCATCGACATTGAACGATTTTGAAATAGCCATTATATCTTTGGCAACGGTTTCCGGAACGTAAACTTCCATTCGATGACCACAATTAAACACTTGGTACATTTCTTTCCAATCGGTTTTCGATTGTTCTTGAATCAACTTGAACAATGGTGGAACTGGAAATAAATTATCTTTTATGATATGTAGATTTTGTACACCATGCCTTTCGGCAGCAAGGAAATGTAAAATCTTGGTTTGTGCTCCACCGCTGCAATGCACCATTCCGTGAATTTCATTGGACGAATATTTATCCAATATTTTTTTGATAATTGGCGCATAAGTTCGCGTTGGCGAAAGCACTAATTGTCCTGCATCGATTGGCGAATTTTCGACAGTATCGGTCAATTTTACCTGACCGGAATAAATCAAATCTTCAGGAACAGCAGCATCGTAACTTTCAGGGTATTTTATCGCCAAATATTTCCCAAAAACATCGTGACGTGCCGAAGTCAATCCGTTGCTTCCCATTCCGCCATTATAGCTTTTTTCGTAAGTGGCTTGACCAAAAGAAGCCAATCCCACAATTACATCTCCAGCTTTAATATTGGCATTATCTATGACTTTAGAGCGTTTCATTCGAGCCGTAACTGTTGAATCTACAATGATTGTTCGAACAATATCGCCCACATCGGCAGTTTCGCCACCAGTGGAATGTATGCTTACACCAAAAGATTTTAGTTCCTTGATTAATTCTTCGGTTCCGTTGATGATTGCCGAAATTACTTCGGCAGGAATGAGGTTTTTATTTCTTCCGATGGTGGAAGAAAGCAAAATAGTAGAGGTTGCTCCCACGCACAATAAATCGTCAATATTCATAATCAGAGCGTCTTGGGCAATGCCTTTCCAAACCGAAATATCGCCGGTTTCTTTCCAATACATATAGGCCAAAGACGATTTTGTTCCCGCACCATCGGCGTGCATAATGAGGCAATACTCTTCGTCATTAGTTAAATAATCAGGGACGATTTTGCAAAAAGCCTGAGGAAATAATCCCTTATCGATGTTTTTTATAGCGTTGTGTACATCTTCTTTTGATGCCGAAACACCTCTTTGTGCATAACGTTTGCTGGAATCTGAACTCATTTTGTTGTTGTGTAGTTTTGTTGCTTCTCTGCCAATGGAAGATGGCGCAAATATAAATATTTTTTTGGGTTCCACCTATTTGGGTTTGATACGAGTTTGACGAATTTTAGAATAATTCTAAATAGTTAAATATATTTTATTATATTTGATGTATGTAATTGATATTAAAATGATTGAAAATTCAAAAGACAATCTATAAAATTCTATAATAGCCAATTACCATATTAAAAATCTTAAATCTTACTATTATGCCAAAGTATGTAATTGAACGAGAAATTCCAGGTGCAGGTAAACTTACTGCTGAACAATTAAGAGCTATTTCACAAACTTCTTGTGGAGTATTAAGCAAAATGGGGCCACAAATTCAATGGGTTCAGAGCTATGTAACTTCGGATAAAATTTATTGCATTTACAATGCGCCAAACGAAGAAATGGTTCGCGAACACGCAAAACAAGGTGGATTTCCGGCAAATTCAGTAAGTGAAGTAGCAACCGTTATTGATCCCGTAACAGCCGAATAATATTTCAAAAAATCAAAAATGCCTATCCAAAAATGGATAAGCATTTGTATGTAAATAGTGCAATGAAGTTATTTCGTAAGCAATAATTCTCTGTATTTAGTTAAAGTCCAGCTTTCATCATCTATCAGTAATTCTAATTTATCGCAGTGATTCCTAATTTCTTCGAAATATGGTTTCACATTATTGCAATACGCTTCGGCCATTTCTTGAGCGTTGGTCAGATGGTTTGCTTTTTTTCTCTCATTGGTCATCGCTTCCACCTTAGAATTGATTCCTTCGATGTGACCAGAAATCTCTTTTATCATAGAAATTTGCTCTTTGGCCAAGGTTTTAAATTCATCTCCAAAAATATCCTTCAAGCCTTTTACATTTTCAATCAAGGTATTTTGGTAACGAATAGCTGTTGGAATTACGTGATTTATGGAAAGATCTCCCAAAACCCTGCCTTCTATTTGGATTTTTTTGGTGTATTCTTCCAATTCAATTTCGTAACGCGCTTCCACTTCTACGTGGTTTAAAATTCCCATTTCAGAAAACAAATCCAAAGCTTGTTTTGAAGCTCTGGCTTTCAAGGCTTCAGGAGTTGTTTTAAAATTACTCAAACCTCTTTTTCCTGCTTCGATTTCCCAAGCTTCGCTGTAACCATCGCCTTCGAAAAGGATATTTTTTGAAACTTTGATGTATTCTCTCAACACATTGAAGATGGCTTCGTCTTTTTTCAAACCTTTGTTTTCAATCAAACCATCGACTTCAATTTTGAAATCTTTCAATTGTTTCGCCACAATTGTATTCAAGGTCGTCATCGCATTCGAACAATTTGCCGAAGAACCTACAGCTCTGAACTCAAATTTATTTCCTGTGAATGCAAATGGTGAAGTTCTGTTTCTGTCAGTATTATCCAAAATAACTTCTGGAATTTTCCCCACAACATTCAATTTTAAATCGGTTTTTTCTTCTGGCGATAATTTACCGTCGGTTACGCCTTCTAATTCCGCCAAAACTTTAGTCAATTGTTCGCCAATAAACACCGAAATAATGGCTGGTGGCGCTTCATTTGCACCCAATCGATGATCATTACTTGCCGTTGCAATGGCTGCTCTCAACAAGGTTTCATAGTCATTTACGGCTTTGATGGTGTTGATGAAGAATGCCAAAAATTGCAAGTTGCTCATCGGTGTTTTACTCGGACTCAACAAATTCACTCCAGTATCAGTAGCCAGCGACCAGTTGTTGTGTTTTCCTGAACCATTAACCCCTTTGAATGGCTTTTCGTGTAATAATACTTTCAAATCGTGACGTTCGGCAACTTTTTGCATCACATCCATCAACAAGCAGTTATGATCTACGGCCAGATTTGTTTCTTCGAAAATAGGTGCCAGCTCAAATTGATTTGGAGCAACTTCGTTATGGCGGGTTTTTACGGGAATGCCAAGCAACATACATTCTTGCTCTAAATCGCGCATATAAGTCAAGGCACGTGTTGGAATTGATCCAAAATAATGGTCGTCTAATTGTTGTCCTTTTGCCGAAGTGTGACCTAACAAAGTTCTTCCCGTCATCAATAAATCAGGGCGAGAATTTGCCAAAGCACTGTCTATCAAGAAATATTCTTGCTCCCAGCCAAGTGTTGCAGTGACTTTTTTTACATTTTTATCAAAATATTTACATACATCGGTAGCTGCTTCATCGATGGCAGATAATGCTCTGAGCAAAGGAATTTTATTATCCAAAGCCTCTCCTGTATAAGCAATAAAAACCGTTGGAATACATAAAGTTGTTCCATATATAAATGCTGGCGATGTAGGATCCCAAGCAGTGTAACCTCTTGCTTCGAAAGTGTTTCTGATTCCGCCATTAGGAAAACTCGAGGCATCTGGTTCTTGTTGCACCAACTGTCCGCCACCAAATTTTTCTACAGAATCACTTCCATCGTAAGATGTTTCGAAGAAAGCATCGTGTTTTTCGGCAGTGCTTCCTGTGAGCGGTTGAAACCAGTGTGTATAATGAGTTACTCCTTTAGACAAAGCCCATTCTTTCATACCCATAGCGATATAATCGGCTAATTTTCTGTCTATTTTAGTACCGAATTGAATTGCTCCTTGCACTCCTTTGAAAGCATCAGAAGTCAAATATTGCCTCATCGCTTTTTCGTTAAATACATTCGAACCAAAAACAATTGACTTTCTATCAGTCTCTTCAAAGTGGACTGGTTTCCTAGTGGAAGCTTCTTTTAAAGCTTGAAAACGTAATGTTGACATAATTCTGATAATTTTTATCAAAGGTAATTATTATTTTTTGCATACAAAAAATATTATTTTAAAAATTTAACCCCTACAAAAATAGGGTATTCGTAAAAACAACCTATAGATATAAATTTTTAACCCTGTTATTTTATACCATAAAACTTTTAATTTACATTTGCAAAATATTTAAAATCACCTAAATTATTTATTATGGCTAAGATAAAACTAGAGTACATTTGGTTAGATGGTTACGAACCAACTCAAAATATGAGAAGTAAAACCAAAGTAGAAGATCACGAAAATTTTAAAGGAACTTTGGCAGAAATCGGAAACTGGTCTTTTGATGGTTCGTCAACAAGACAAGCAGAAGGTGGCTCTTCAGATTGTATGTTAGTTCCCGTGGCCATTTATCCAGACCCAACTCGTATCAATGGATATTTAGTTATGACAGAAGTTATGTATGCTGATGGTACACCACATCCATCAAACGGTAGATCTACCATTGATGATGACGGTGATTTTTGGTTTGGTTTTGAGCAAGAATATTTCATTATGGATACTAAAACGCTATTGCCATTAGGTTTCCCAATTGGAGGTTATCCTGCTCCGCAAGGTATGTACTACTGCTCGGTAGGCGGAAAAAACACACACGGAAGAGAATTAGTAGAGCGACACGCTGATTTATGTATCGCAGCCGGACTTAATTTTGAAGGGATTAATCAAGAGGTTGCCTGTGGTCAATGGGAATTTCAATTATTTGCCAAAGGAGCTAAAAAAGCTGGCGACGAGATTTGGGTAGCCAGATATTTATTAGACCGTTTAACAGAAGATTATAATTATTATATTGAATACCACCCAAAACCACTTGGAGACACTGACTGGAATGGTTCAGGTATGCACGCTAACTTCTCTAACGAAGTGATGAGAACTTGCGGAGACAAAGTAATATATGACAAAATTTGTGAAGCTTTCCGTCCCGTTGTTGAAGAACATATTGCGGTTTACGGAGCATACAACGAACAACGTTTAACCGGTAAACACGAAACAGCTTCTATTCATGATTTCTCTTATGGAATTTCAGATAGAGGAGCTTCAATAAGAATTCCACTTTATACAGTTCAAAAAGGCTGGAAAGGATATCTTGAAGACAGAAGACCGGCGTCTAACGGTGATCCATACAAAATTGCAGCAAGAATCATCAAAACTGTGAAATCAGCTTTGTAAATCTTAATGAATCATACTTAAAAGTGCTTTCAGAAATGAGAGCACTTTTTTTTATGTGTTTATTTCAAAATAATTTTAGATGATAAAAAATCAAAAAGTATCTTTGCTAGACAATAAAAAAACAATTTATGATAGTCTGGATTTTATTTTTAGCTTCAATTTTTCTTTTTCTCGCACTTGATTTGGGTGTCTTTAACAGAACACCTCATATAATTAACACTAAAGAAGCCAGCAAATGGACAGCAATATGGGTAACGATGTCTTTTTTGTTTTCGGGAGTTGTGTATTGGATTTACAACAATAATTACGTTTCAAATCCAGATGGGTTAAAACCAGCTGTGGCTTCTATAAAATACATTACTGGGTATTTAATCGAATTATCGTTGAGTGTCGATAATATATTTGTTATTGCTATTATTTTTGCTGCTTTCAGAATTCCGCAAAAATATCAGCATCGTGTTTTGTTTTGGGGAATTTTAGGGGCAATTATCTTTAGGGGATTGATGATCTTTTTTGGTGTTATGCTAATTAATAAATTTAGTTGGACGACCTATATTTTTGGTGGTTTTTTGATTTTTACTGCATTAAAAATGCTGTTTACCAAAGAGGATGAAAAATTTGAACCAAAAAAATCTTTTGTTTACAAAACATTGAGGAAAGTTATTCCTGTGACAAGTCACATCGATGGGGAACATTTTTTTGTAAAAAAAAGACATATCACGGCCGCAACGCCTTTATTTGTCGCACTAATAATTATCGAAGTAATGGACGTTTTATTTGCCGTAGATAGTGTTCCGGCGATTTTAGCGATTACCTCAGATCCTTTTTTAGTATTTAGTTCCAATATTTTTGCCATCTTAGGTTTGCGTTCGATGTATTTCTTCTTAGCCAATATGCTAGAAAGATTCAGCCATTTAGAATACAGTTTAATCGCAATTTTAAGTTTCGTTGGACTAAAAATGCTGCTTCACGATTATTATGAAGTACCGGAATGGGCTTCATTGACTTTTATTGCGCTTTCGTTAATTATAGGGGTTATTGTTTCCTTGCAACTAAGTGAAGGAGAGGAGTTAGAGAACAACAAATAAAAAAGGAAACCTTTCGATTTCCTTTTTTTAATTAAATTCAGTATTTTCTTTAGAAATTAATTTTTTGAATTTGACTTTCATTTATATTCAAAGCCAACATAACTGATTCATAATTGCTTTTATTTAAGGAAGCCGCAAAACTTCCGGGTACAATAACAATTCTAAAAGTTTGATCATTCAGATACTGTGGAGTCAATGCTAAATTATAGGTTCCGCCGGCGTAAATGGTAAAATCTTCCTTACTAAAATCAAAATCATAATCTAATTCGCCTTGAGTAAGATAAAGGGTTCTTGGGATAGGTTGCCAAATTGGAGTATTCGAATCAATTGTTCCTGATAATCTATAAATGAGAATTACATCTGAATCATAAATAACTGGAGTCAATTTTTGGTAAATTAGATAACCATCAGTGGCATCATAAGTGAAATTAATATTTTTAAGTTCAAAGACTTCGGCAATTAATCCGTCTTCTCCCGGAATTCCAGGAGGTCCTTCGGGTCCTGTACATCCTTGCAGACTAAACATTCCTACTACGGCTAAAAGTGTAATGATTCTTTTCATGATTTTTATTTTTTATTGGTTCGAAGAGGCTATTCCAAAAATCAAACCAAAATTATTATTTTCGATAAATTTAATGAAAAATAATGAAATATATTTGTAAACTACTTAAGATAAACCATAAATTATTAACAACTTAACATACTATTTATTTTATTAAAATAAATATCAGGCTGTTTTAATAATAAAAATAATTACAACTTTTTACTACAATAGTAATAATATATGTGTATTTTATCGATTTTTTTGTTATTTTTATCGATGAAATACAATAGTGCTCTAAATTTGTAACTGCCTTAACCTATTAAGTTACAAATATTATGAACAGATTAATAACAGCTACACTGTTGGTATTCTGCAGTGTTTCATTTTCCCAAAATGTTAACTCATTGTGGAAAT
>DZAU01000130.1 GCA_022729635.1 Flavobacterium psychrophilum | reverse complement strand
ATTAATTATCAGTAGTTTAAATTGTTATTTTTATATTTATTTTTTCATAAAAAAAATAATTTTAATAAAATTATGTCAATAAATGCTGTTTTATATAGTATTTCCATGTAATTTTACTGCAAATTGAAAATCACATTTACAATATGCATGATTTTATAGTGAGAAAAGCAGAAGCGACTGTTCGTCAGTATCTTAAAATATTTCCCGTTGTGGCGATTTTAGGACCAAGGCAATGCGGAAAATCTACTTTGGTCAAAACATTGGCCAAAAGCTGGAATGCTTCATTATATCTTGATTTGCAGAGTGATGAAGATTTAGCAAAATTGGATCAGGCTGCTTATTTTTTTCAATCCAATGCCGATAAAATAATATGCCTGGATGAGATTCAATTGGTGCCAGAATTATTCTCCGTTTTGAGAAGCGTGGTGGATAAAAACAGACAAAACGGAAAGTTTATCTTGTTAGGTTCCGCTTCCAGAGATTTAATTCAGCAAACTTCAGAGAGTTTAGCAGGAAGAATAGGAATGATTTATTTATCTCCCTTTACACTCAATGAGCTGAACCTTTTAGAAGGGTTTAACTTGAATACCTTCTGGTTAAGAGGTGGTTTCCCGGACAGTTATTTGGCGAGGAATGATGAATATAGTTTGATTTGGCGGGATAATTTTATCAAAACATTTGTAGAAAGAGACATTCCGCAACTGGGGTTTCAAATCCCTGCTTTGCAACTCAAACGACTCTTGATGATGTGTGCCCACAATCAGGGTCAGTTACTTAATCTTTCCAAATTAGGGGAGTCATTAGGTTTGACACATCCTACAATTCGCCGCTATATTGATTTGTTAGAACAAACTTTTATTTTGAGAACGATCCTTCCTTTTGAAATAAATGTTAAGAAAAGGCTGGTAAAATCACCCAAAGTGTTTGTTCGGGATTCGGGAGTATTGCACCAATTGTTGGCTATTCCTGATTATAATTCCTTATTAGGAAATCCAGTATTTGGGTCTTCTTGGGAAGGCTTGGTCGTCGAAAATATCATTGTCAATATGCCTGATTGGAATTATTATTTTTATAGAACCGCTTCCGGAGACGAACTGGATTTGATTTTGGAAAAAGGAAATCAGCGCATTGCCATAGAGTGCAAAGCATCGATGACACCAAAATTGCCCAAAGGCTTTTGGCGAGCGTTAGAAGTGGTGCAACCTCAAAAGACTTTTGTCATAACTCCCATTTCGGGCTCTTATGACCTAGCTCCAAAAGTCACGGTTTGCGGATTAAACGAATTTTTAAATTTAGGATTTAAATAAATATCTGAAATTTTTTTTGCCGCAGATAAGTCTCATGACAGGCAGGTTTACTGGTCTCAAAAATAGTTAAGCTATGCACTTTTAGTGCATTACCCCTCTAGGTTCTAATTTTTTTTGCCACAGATTTCACAGATTTCACAGATTAATCAATGCGAATTTGTAAATCTGTACCAAAAAACAAATATTCCAGCAGTGCAGACTTTTAGTCTGTCAAATCAAATCTATGGACTTCCAGTCCATAGTGGTTTAGTTTGTTAGTCCGAGTTTTGGTCTCTATATATAGTTTTTTGTCTGTAAAAATTTCTTTTTATCCATTCGCTCGGGAGCGGAATTTGTGTTCAACTTTAGGCGTAGATTTTGGCGTTTGTCTTTTGCTAATTCATTAAGCATTCAAAGAAAACGTATAATTTGCTATTACGATATAAAAAAAACCATATAATTTGCCGTTACATTGGATTAATATTGTATTTTTACCAAAAAAAAATGATTGAAAGAACCATTATAAAAAGCATAGAACAAGAGTTTTTCAAAAAAAAAGCAATTATTATACTTGGGGCAAGGCAAGTTGGGAAAACTACCTTAATAAAGGAATTGTTAAAAGAAAAAGAAAACGTTTTGTGGTTAGATGCCGAAAATCCCGATGTTCATTTAATTTTCGAAAATGCAACTTCCACTCGATTACAGGCCTATTTTGAGAAAAATGTATTTGTGGTCATTGACGAAGCTCAAAAAATTAATAATATAGGGAGTAAATTAAAGTTAATCACTGATTTTATTCCCGAAGTACAAGTAATAGCCACTGGATCCAGTGCGTTCGAGTTGCGTAACAAGCTAAACGAACCACTAACGGGAAGAAAATATGAACACAAACTCTTTCCGCTTTCGTTTGCAGAAATGAAAGTTGAAAATGGCTTATTAGAAGAAATCAGGATGCTACCACATCGGTTGGTTTATGGGTATTATCCGGCAGTTGTAACTTCAAATACCGAAGAAATAAAAATACTCTCGTTACTGTCTGATAGTTATTTATACAAAGACATTTTGTTATTGTCAGGGGTGCGTAAACCCGAAAAAATGTTAGATTTGCTAAAAGCTTTGGCGTGGCAAATAGGGAATGAGGTAAATTATAATGAAATTGGCAAGTTGATTGGGTTAAAAAACGAGACGGTAGAAGAATATATATACCTTTTAGAACAATCGTTTGTGGTGTATCGTTTAAATTCCTATCATACCAATAAAAGAACAGAATTGAAAAAAGGAAAAAAAATATATTTTACTGATTTAGGAATTCGCAATGCCATAATTAATGATTTTTCGCCTATTGAAATCCGAAAAGATAAAGGGAATCTATTTGAAAATTTTATGGTCAATGAACTAATTAAAAATGCAGCTTATAATGAAACGTATGAAAAATTTTATTTTTGGAGAACAACAGAGCAACAAGAAATAGATTTAATTATTGAAAAAAATGGGGCTCTAAAAGCCATAGAAATAAAATGGAACCCCAATGTTAAGGCCAAAATCTCGAAAACATTTAGCAATCAATATCCAAATTATTCATTTGAAGTGATTCATAGCGAAAACTTTTGGGAGTTTTTGGGTTGAGGTTTGCTGCCAATTGTCATTACCCCCATTTCGGGCTCTTATGACCTAACTCCACAAGTCACGGTTTGCGGATTAAACGAATTTTTAA
>DZAU01000129.1 GCA_022729635.1 Flavobacterium psychrophilum | reverse complement strand
TTTAATATTGCTTAAATTTAAAATTCCTTTCCTTTATAATAATTCACCATCAAATTTACGAACTTGCTATAACTTTCCATTCCGTCTTTTTGCTGATTCATTTTCAAGAAATTATCATAAAAAATATGAAAACCTTTGTCGATAAAAGTGTCGTATTGCTTCCAGAAATCTTCGCTTTCCTTATAGTTTTTTAAAATTCCGGGATGAACGGTTTTCAATAATTCGTCAAAAATTTTCTCGTCTCGAATTTGCCAATTGCCCAAACAATAGCGCAAAGCAAAACTATATCCTGAATACTGAAAATACAAATCATCATTTTTTACCGAAGCCAGAAACCCAATAAAATTACATTCGCTTTCGCTGGCAAAGCCCATTTGGTGTGCCATTTCGTGGCAAGACGTTGTCGGAGAATTGTACATTGGCATCAAATAATTTACCTGTGCTTCATTGGTAAACGGATTCAAATATCCGCCAAAACCCATATACGTCAACGGCAAACTAAAAAGCGATTTCTTGATGCTGGGATTCGTGTATTCAAAGAATGGGTATTGGCTGGAAAGCTTTTTATAACCATTCAAATTCATCTCGAAAACCTGTTCTTGCGAATACGGAAAAACAACTTTCAAGCTGTCGTTTTTCGTGATTTGGGTTTGAATTTCGTTGGTTTTGGCAATTAATTTTTTGGTAAAAGTCAATAAATCAGCATCCGAATAGTCTCTTTCGATATTCATCTTTTCGAAAAGTGGTTGTCGGTAATAATTCATCGCCCACAAAAAATGAAACAAAAAATAGATTATCGATAGAACACTTAAAATTTTTAAAATAGTATTTTTCCATTCTGATTTAAATGTTTTTCTAGTTTTCCAAATCGATTTCAGAAGATATAAAATCACGATTCCATAGATAATATCGCCAACCGAAAACGGAATTTTTCCTAATATAATTCTCAAAATTTTGGAAATGAAAACATACAATCCATTGCTGTAAAATCGTTCCACAAATTCTGGAAAAAACGGAATGATTTGCAAAACCAGAATTTGAAATAGGAGAAATAAAGGAAGAATGTATTTACGTTGCATTTATTGGCTTTTGGCGATAAAATTAATGAATAATCAAGAAGTAGTATTTCTTTTTTTGTAAATTTGTCTTTCAATAAAAGGAAGAATGACACAAATTACTTTAAATATTCCAGACAACGAATTGACTTTCTTTATGAAATTGATAGAAAAGTTTAATTACGAAACGGTTGTTAATGAATTTTCTGTAACACAAGAAATGAAAAATTTGTTGGATGAAAGAAGAACAACTTCAAAAACTGATGATTTTATTCCTTGGAATGATGCGAAAAAGCAATTTCGTTTTAAATCTGAAAAATGATTTATAAAGTTGTAATTGAACCAAGAGCCATTCTTGATATACAAGATGCTATTGATTATTATGAATCAAAGCAGAATGGTTTGGGAGAGTATTTTAGTCAAGTGGTCGATGAAAATATTGAAACTTTAACCAGAAGTCCATTCTTTCAAATTAGATACAAAGATTATCACGGTTTTCCCATCCGTAAATTTCCTTTTATTCTCCTTTATTACATAGACGAAAAGCTAAAAACTATTTATATAATGTCAGTCTTTAATACTTCTTTAAATCCTTCAAAACATCCTAAATAAACATACAATGAGCCAAGAAATAAGAAATCTGGAACCAAAAGCACTTTGGAACAAATTTGCCGATTTAAACGCCGTTCCTCGTCCTTCCAAAAAAGAAGAACGTGTTATCGAGTTTATTACAACCTTCGGAAATTCACTGGGATTAGAAACTTTTGAAGACGAAATCCGTAATGTAATTATCCGCAAGCCAGCCACAGTTGGAATGGAAAATCGCAAACCAATTGTTCTTCAAGGGCATTTAGACATGGTGCATCAAAAAAATTCTGATACCATTTTTGATTTCGACACACAAGGAATCGATATGTATGTTGATGGTGACTGGGTTCGTGCTCGCGGAACTACTCTAGGTGCTGATAACGGTCTTGGAGTGGCAATGATTATGGCAATTTTAGAATCTAAAACCATCAAACATCCAGCGATTGAAGCCTTGTTTACCATCGATGAAGAAACAGGAATGACAGGTGCTTTAAATCTAAAAGGCGGAATTCTGAAAGGCGAAATCCTTTTGAATTTAGATACCGAGGAAGATGACGAAATCGACATTGGTTGTGCCGGAGGAATCGATGTTACGGCGACCAGAAGTTACCACGAAGAGGAAACTCCCGAGGGTTCTGTAGGTTACATCATCACCGTAAAAGGTTTGAATGGCGGACATTCCGGAATGGATATTCACAAAGGTTTGGGCAATGCCAACAAAATAATGAATCGCTTGTTGTTTGACGCATTCGAAAATTTTGGACTTCAGGTTTCCGAAATCAACGGAGGAAGTTTGCGCAATGCCATTCCGAGAGAAAGCGTTGCCAAAGTGATTGTTGCCGGAATGTATGACGAAGCCTATGTTTTTGATATGCAGGAAATCATCAACGACATCAAAACCGAATATAAAACTACCGAACCGAACTTAACTATCGAAATCGTGAAATGTGATTTACCGAAAAAAGTTATGGATTTAGGTGTACAGGAAGGAATTCTCCGTTCGATTTATGCAGCTCACAATGGGGTTTACAGAATGTCTGCCGATATGGAAAATTTAGTGGAAACTTCAAATAATGTGGCGCGTGTTATCATTAAAGATGGCGAAATTACCATTAGTTGTTTGACGCGTTCTTCTGTTGAAACTTCCAAATTTGATTTGGCGAATGCCTTGCGGTCTGCTTTTGAATTATGCGGTTGCGAAGTGAATTTGGCAGGTTCTTATCCGGGTTGGACACCAAATGTAAAATCTGAAATCTTGGATTTATTGGTTAAAATATACGAAAAACAAAACAACGAAAAACCAAAAGTGGTGGCTTGTCACGCTGGCTTGGAATGTGGAATTCTGGGAACGAATTATCCTGA
>DZAU01000060.1 GCA_022729635.1 Flavobacterium psychrophilum | reverse complement strand
GAAGAAACAGAAGAAGAAACAGAAGAAGATGACGAAGAAATTGCCGAATCTTCGAACGAGGAATTAAATGAAATTGGATTCCAGCCCGCTTTTGAGCTTGATGACGAGGATGAAGAAGATGAAGAAGATGAAGAGGAAATCGAAGCTTCTAAAAAAGTGGAAGCAGTACAGATTTCATTCGAAGATTTATTAGGCGCTGACTATTCGGACACGCTTTTTGTAAAAGCAGACCAAACAGAGGAACCGCCAATTCCAATGGCTTTTGATTTTGCTGAAGTAGAAGATTCTCAAAAAGAGGAACTAATTGCGGAATCAATTTCTGAAAGTAACGAGTCGAAGTCAGTTTCTTTAAATGAAAAACTTTCAAAGGGATTAAACATCGATTTGAATGACAGAATTGCTTTTATAAAACACCTTTTTGGCAACAGCGACGAAGATTATAACCGAGTTTTAAACCAATTGATTACCTACGACAGTTTTGACGAAGCCCAAAATTTTATTGAAGATATGGTGAAACCAGATTACAATAGCTGGGATGGAAAAGAGGATTATGCGCAACGTTTTATCGAAATTATCGAGAAAAAATTCGCTTAAATGGGTAAATTATACATTGTCCCAACGCCAATAGGCAATCTCGAAGATATGACTTTTCGGGCGATTCGGATTCTCAAAGAAGTCGATTTGATTCTCGCCGAAGATACTCGAACAAGCGGAAAATTACTGAAACATTTCGAAATTGGCACGCACATGCACAGCCATCACATGCACAACGAACACAAAACGGTCGAGAATTTAATCTCGCGTTTGAAAGCAGGTGAAACCATCGCTTTGATTTCGGATGCGGGAACGCCTGCGATTTCAGATCCTGGGTTTTTGCTCACTCGTGCCTGCGTTGAAAACAAAATTGATGTGGAATGTTTGCCTGGCGCAACGGCTTTTGTACCTGCTTTGGTCAATAGCGGTTTGCCTAATGACAAATTTATTTTCGAAGGATTTTTACCTGAAAAAAAAGGAAGACAAACCCGATATTTGGCACTTGCCGAAGAAACCCGCACAATGATTTTGTATGTTTCGCCACATAAATTAGTTAAAACATTGGCTGAATTCATCACTTATTTTGGCGAAGACCGACAAATTTGCGTTTCACGGGAATTATCAAAACTACACGAAGAAAATGTTCGTGGAACGGTAAGAGAAGTTTTGACCCATTTTGAAAACAAACCACCAAAAGGAGAAATTGTGGTTGTCGTTGGCGGGAAAACAACAGTGAAAGAGAATAAAAAGTAAGATTGTTCAATCGGATTTTCACAGATTGCAGAATTAAAATTTGTAAAAATTAGTGTAATTCGTGGCTAAAAAATCTTTGTGCCTTTCTGTCTTTGTGGCTAATCCTCTACCTCCAAATCCACAAAAGAAAAAGTATTGCCGCTAAACAATCCTTTATCAGATAATTTCAAATCGGGAATTACAAGCAATGCCATAAACGAAAGTGTCATAAAAGGCGCTTTCAAATTGCTGCCCAATTCCTTCGCCATTGCATCAATTTCCTGATATAATTTTCCGGTTTCCCAGCCGTTTTTGTCGCTCATAATTCCGGCAACGGGCAAGGCTAAAACTTTACTTTCGGAACCATTCACGGCGCAAACTCCACCTCTGCTTTCGATTATAAGATTCACAGCGTTACAAATTTCTTCGTCAGAAGTACCAACGACAACAATATTATGACAATCGTGAGCAACGGAACTGGCAATTGCACCCTTTTTCAATCCAAAATTCTTGATGAAAGCAATAGCGGGTTTTGTGTTTTCATAACGATTCACGACAGCTATTTTCAGGATGTCGTTTTCTGTATCCGAAACGATTTTCCCATCAACGATTAATGATTTGTAATGAATTTCATTGGTAATCAATTGTCCTTCCAAAGCTTCGATAACTCTAATTTTTGAACCTGAACCCGAAACTGCAAAATCACTGATTTTTTTGGAAGTAATATTGAAATTATTGGGAGTTTCAAAAGGAACATGTTGCACAAAAGATTCTCCGTTTTCGGCAACCAATTTCCCATCAATAAAGGTTTTCAGCACTTTAAAATTAACCAAATCTTCGACCAAGATAAAATCGGCGGCATCGTTTTCTTGCAACAAACCCACGTTCATTTTGTAATGATTTACAGGATTTACACAAGCCGATTGCAAGATTTTGAAAACGTCAATTCCTTTAGCAACAGCACGGGCACAAAGCAAATTAATGTGTCCTACAATCAAATCGTCAGGATGTTTGTCATCTGAACAAAGCATCATATTTTGATAATTTTCTGGAAGCAAATCGATGAGGGCTTCGAAGTTTTTGGCGGCGCTTCCTTCGCGAATAAGGACTTTCATTCCGAGTGATAATTTCTCTTCGGCTTCTTCAAAAGTGAAACATTCGTGGTCGGTAGAAATTCCTGCCGAAATATATTTTTTTATAGGTTCGCCACGCAATCCTGGTGCGTGACCATCAACGGGTTTGTTGAAATGTTTTGCCCATTCGATTTTCTTTAAAACTTCGGCATCATCAAATAAAACGCCGGGGTAATTCATCATTTCCGCCAAATAATAGATGTCGGGCGAAGCCATTAATTCCTTGATTCCATCCGAATCGATAATCGCTCCGGCAGTTTCAAAAGAAGTTGCAGGAACACAAGATGGTGCACCAAAATGGAACTTCAACGGCACTTTTTTACTGTTTTCAATCATATAATAAACGCCGGCTGTGCCTAGAACATTGGCAATTTCGTGAGGGTCAGAAATCGTGGCCACCGTTCCGTGAAGCACGGCAATTTTAGCAAACTCGGAAGGAACGAGCATCGAACTTTCGATATGAATATGGGAATCGACAAACCCAGGCATAATGTAATGTTGTACCTCGTGGTTTTTTTCGATTATTGAAATGATTTTTCCGTTTTCGACAGTGATTTCACCTGCATAAATGCGTTGGTTTTGGATATCGACAATTTGTCCTTGAATTTGCATTTTGATTGTTTTAAAAAGATATTCAAAAGTACTCCGATTTTGCGTTAAATTTGAGGCTTTTTAAAAAATTAATTGTATTTTTTTAACCATAATTTAAACTAAATTTGTCAAACACACAAAATCAGAATTCGTAATTCTCAATTCGTAATTAACAATGCGTTGGACTCTCAAACCAAAACCTTCGGAAGAAAAAGTAAAACACCTGGCTGCCGCTTTGAACGTGGAAGATTTTGTGGCAACGCTTCTTGTGCAACGCGGTATTGAAACGTATGATGAAGCACGGCAGTTTTTTCGTCCAACTTTAGAAGATTTGCACAATCCGTACTTGATGAAAGATATGGATAAAGCGGTCGAACGCATTGAACTAGCGATTGAAAACGGTGAAAATATTCTTGTATTTGGCGATTATGATGTCGATGGAACCACGGCAGTTTCCTTAGTTTCTTCTTATTTAAAATCGTATTATTCCAATGTCTCTACCTATATTCCGGATCGTTATGACGAGGGTTACGGGATTTCTTTCAAAGGAATTGACTTTGCTGACGACAATGGATTTTCGCTGATTATTTCCTTGGATTGTGGCATAAAATCTATCGATCACGTGGCTTACGCCAAAGAGAGAAATATTGATTTCATCATTTGTGATCATCACCGACCGGGAGAATTTATTCCCGAAGCGGTAGCGGTTTTGGATCCAAAACGAAACGATTGTAATTATCCTTACGACGAATTATGCGGTTGTGGTATTGGTTTTAAATTGATTCAGGCTTTGGGCGAAAACCGAAATCAAACCCTCGAAGATTTCACACCTTATCTGGATTTGGTTGCCACTGCAATTGCTGCCGATATTGTTCCAATGACGGGCGAAAATAGGATTTTAGCTTATTTTGGACTGCAAGTAATCAATTCTAATCCGAGACCAGGAATTAAGGCTTTGATTTTTCAAATAAAAAAGAAAACTTTAGATATTACCGATGTAGTTTTTATAATCGCTCCCAGAATTAATGCCGCCGGAAGAATCAAACACGGCAATCATGCGGTGGAATTATTGACGGAATTTGACTTTGAACAAGCCCAACAATTCGCCTCGGAAATTGAAGTTTATAACACTGAAAGGAAAGATTTAGACAAACAAATAACCTATGAAGCACTTAATCAAATTGAAGAAAATAGCGAACAAAAAAAGTTTACTAGTGTTGTTTATAGCGAAAATTGGCATAAAGGCGTTATTGGTATTGTGGCTTCTCGATTGATAGAAATCTATTATCGACCGACATTGGTTTTTACTAAAAGTGGCGAAAAATATGCAGCTTCGGCGCGTTCGGTAAAAGGATTTGATATTTACAATGCCTTGGAAGCTTGCTCGGAACATTTAGAGCAATTTGGCGGACATAAATATGCGGCAGGAATGACTTTGTTGGAAGAAAATTATTTGGCTTTCAAAAATGCTTTCGAAAAAGTGGTATCAGCAACCATTCTTCCCGATTCGTTAACTCCAGAAATTCCGATTGATGCCGAGATAAATTTTGATGATATTACGCCAAAATTGATGCGAATTCTAAAACAATTTGAACCTTTTGGACCACAAAATATGACTCCAGTTTTCTTGACCAAAAACGTAATAGACACTGGATATTCGAAAAAATTAGGAGCTGAGGAAGAGCATTTAAAACTTTTTGTAAAACAAAATAATTCCGGAGGAATTCCGGCTATTGGCTTTGGATTGGGAAATAAAATGGATTTGGTAACCCATAAAAAACCATTTAATGCTATATATTGTATTGATGAAAATGAGTGGAACGGAAAAATTTCCATTCAATTGCGATTGAAAGATATAAAATAATTTTTGCCCTATAAATGAAGAAAAACGACCCATACTCCTCCTTGCGTTATAAAGAATTTAATGTTTTTTTGTTGATGCGTTTTGCTATCGTTTTTGCCTGGTCAATGCAATTTATTATTATTGAATGGCAAGTTTACAGTTTAACAAAAAATCCACTTTCGTTAGGAATTATCGGGTTGATGGAAGTGATTCCGGCAATTGCAATGGCTTTGTTTGCGGGACATATTGTCGATCAAAAAGAGAAAAAAGGAATGCTGTTGAAATGTATTTTGGCTTTTTCGGTCATCAGTTTTGGTCTGTTTTTGCTGACCTGGCCACGGATGGTAAGCGATTTTTCGACCGACACCATTTTGTATTCCATATACTTTTTGGTTTTTTTGGGTGGTTTGGTTCGGGCTTTTCTTGGCCCAACCATTTTCTCGCTTTTGTCCTTGATTGTTCCCAAAAAAGTATATCCTAATGCTGCCACTTGGAGCAGTTCTGTATGGCAAATTGGTGCTGTTGTTGGTCCTTCGGTGGCGGGATTTTCGATTACTTGGATCGGAGTTCATTGGTCAATGTGTTTTGTTTTTGGATGTTCTGTTTTGGCATTGATGCTTTTAACGCAAATAGAAACCAAGCCTATTTTAAACACAAAAATTGGCGAACCCATAATGGAAAGTTTGAAGGAAGGCGTGAGATTTGTTTATACCAACAAAACAATTTTCGGAGCTTTAACGCTCGATATGGTGGCAGTTCTTTTTGGTGGAGCAGTGGCGCTATTGCCCATTTTTGCCCAGGATATTCTAAAAGTTGGCCCCGAAGGATTTGGCGTTTTAAGAGCAGCACCGGCGGTTGGTGCTTTATTGACCATGTTTGTTTCGGCTTATGTTCCTTTGTATAAAAATGCGGGGAAAAAACTTTTGATGGCCATTTTTGCATTTGGAATTTGTATTATTGTATTTGGACTTTCCACTTGGTTTTGGCTATCCGTATTTGCTTTGTTTATGAGTGGTGTTACCGATGGAATTTCGGTGGTGATTCGACAAACCATTTTGCAACTCAAAACTCCCGACTCAATGCGAGGTCGAGTGGCAGCAGTAAATTCGATATTTGTGGGTTCTTCTAATGAATTGGGTGCTTTTGAAAGCGGATTGACTGCAAAATTAATGGGGACAGTTACAGCTGTTGTTTTTGGCGGAAGCATGACGCTTTTGGTGGTGCTTTTTACGGGAGCAAAATTGCCTTCATTCCGGAATTTGGATTTACAAAAAGATTTGGATGAACACGAAAATCAGGATTGAGTTTTTTGATTTTCACTCAAACTTTTTTACCTCAAAAGTCTCGCCATCAAAAACACCATAGGTAAAATAGCCAATCCAATCGCCTAGATTTATATACTCGGAGTTTTCGCCAACAGTGATTTTCAAAGGCAAATGACGGTGACCAAAAACGAGGTAATTGTAATGTTTGGTTTCTAGTTTTCTTTTGGCATAAAGAACAAGCCATTCGTTTTCTTCTCCAAGGAATTTCACGTCTTCATCGCCCGAAATCAGTTTGTTTTTTACCGAAAGATAATGCCCCAATCGCACGCCAATGTCGGGATGAAGCCATCTGAAAAGCCATTTCGAGAGCGGATTCGTGAATACTTTTTTCATCCGTTTGTATCCTGTGTCGCCTGGCCCTTTTCCGTCGCCGTGACCAATAAGAAAGGTTTTATCGTTAAAAGTATATTCCTGATTTTCACGGTAAATAGGAATATTCAATTCTTTTTCTAAATAATCGTCCATCCATAAATCGTGATTGCCCACAAAGAAATAAATAGGGATTCCGCTGTCACGAATTTCGGCAAGTTTCCCAAGAATTCTAACAAAACCTTTAGGAACGACGGTTTTGTATTCGAACCAAAAATCAAATAAATCACCCAACAAGAAAATTGCCTCTGCGTCAGCTTTGACTTCGTCGAGCCAAGCCACAAATTTTTGCTCTCTTGGAAAACTCAATTCAGGAGTTGGCGCACCAAAATGCTGGTCGGAGGCGAAATATATTTTTTTATTGGGCGTCATTTAATAAATTGTGTTATTATAAATCAATACTTGGAATTTGGAATTTCAATTTTTGGAATTTATTACATATTATCACTGGCAAACCATTCGGCAAAGGAAGACTCTGTTTCTTGCAGTTTTAAGGAAAAAAGGTTGATGTTTTTGGGTAATCGGCTGATGATTTTTTTTGAAAAATCGACTACCATATTTTCGCTTGTGGGTTGGTAATCGACCAGAATCACGTGATGCCCGCGAGATTTTAGTTCTTTTGCCAATTCAAGGTGAGGCGTTGTTTCGTTAAAAACTGTGGCGTGATCAAACTGATCGACAATTTCTTCTTTGACAATTTTTTTCAAATCAGAAAAATCGATAACCATTCCAAATTTCACATTAGCATGGTCATTTATCGGTGTTCCTATCACCGTTACCGATAATTTGTAGCTATGTCCGTGAACATTTTTGCATTTGCCGTCATAGCCAAACAAGGCGTGACCGGTTTCGAAGTTGAATTGTTTTGTAATTCTGATTTTGCTCATTCTGATTTTAATTTGAGTGTAAATTTTATGAAACTACTCTTGTTTATTTCTTTTTTTTGCTAGATAATACATCAAATAGGCGATTCCAACCAATACTACAAAGGGAAGATACGAACCTATGATTACTCCTATTTGATAAGCGTTGTCTGGAGAATTTTTTAGTTTTTCTTCAATTTTTGTTTGTTGCAAAAGCAAGATAAGCTGTGTCATTTTTTATTTTTTAAATTGATTTAAGGCTTTTCTGGAAAAATCTGAAAGCACTAATTTTCCCGAAATTTCAGCTCTTTCATAAAGCAAAGTATTCCAATTTTCTGTTCCTTCCCAAAATATTTTCTTTATTTCGATTAAAGATTCGGAATTATAACCGGCTAATTTATTGGCGAAAGCCGTGATTTCGGCATCTAATTGAGTTGTGGTATCAAAAATTTGGGCAAAAAGACCTTTTTGATTTGCCCAAGAAGCCGACTTCCATTGGGTTTCCAAAGTCATTTCGGTCATTGCATTTTTCCCAATTTTTCGTGAAATGGCGGGTTCAATTATAAAAGGACCAATCCCTATTGCCAATTCGGATAATTTGGTGCTGCTTTCATTTGTTGCCAAAGCATAATCACAGGCTGCAATAATGCCAACTCCGCCGCCAACGGCTTTTCCGTGAATTCTACCGATGATTATTTTCGAACAATTGCGCATCGCATTCAACACATTGGCAAATCCTGAAAAGAATTTTGTGGCTTCTTCGAGATTTGAAACTGCTAGAAGCTCATCAAAAGAAGCTCCGGCACAAAATGCTCCTGAACCACTACTTTTTAAAACAATCACAGAAATTTCAGGATTTTGGCTTAAATTATGGAATTCGTTTGTCAAGCGATCCAGTAAATTACTTGGAAAAGAATTGCTCGCAGGATGCCCGAATTCAAGAATGGCAATTTTATTTTCGATAGTTGTAATTAAGGAACCGTTTGGGTTTTGAGTTGTCATTTCATCAATTTTGATGTAAAGTTAAAAATATTAAGGGAAGCGTATGATTTTTTTTCAAAATTTGCTTTGTGTTTTATTTATATGTTATATTTGTGCCCTACAATTGGGGGATTAGCTCATTTGGCTAGAGCGCTTGCCTGGCAGGCAAGAGGTGGTCGGTTCGAATCCGATATTCTCCACAAATACTCAACATTGCAGTGCAAATGTATTTGCAAAATTTTCTGAATACCATCTGATAAACTGTGTAAGTAAAAAAATAATGGGGTTTTAAAACCCCATTATTTTTTTGTTTAATTTTAAATTTTACACCGTCTTATGAAAAAAGAAGAATTATTAAACGATCAGGAATTTTTCAAGTCGTTCAATTCAGGCGAAGATTTAACTGATTTTTTCAAACAAATGTTTATAACATCCATCTTTTTTAGAATCTCAAACCTAATAACTCTCGAAATCTGCTAATAACCAAGTGTTTTTTAAATTATATGTGTTTACCCTGGGACTTTGAGAAAATATTTAATGATGGATTCAAGAATTAATAAAATTGTTAGAATAAATTAATGTAAAAAACAGTTTGTAAATTCAGGGAACGTTTCTGTATAAAAGAAAAATATGGAGATAAATTCACTTGGGAAGAGTTGAGAATGTTTAAGGTGAGTTTGAATTAACAAGCATAAAAAAACCTGTTCATTTCGAACAGGTTTTTAATTTATAGTGATTCAACCAGTACCCAAGCATCAGGATTTTCTGTTTTTTGAATTTCCTGTTTAGCTTTTTCAGCTTCGGCATAAGTGGCATAACTTCCGTAAAGA
This sequence comes from Flavobacterium psychrophilum, assembly GCA_022729635.1. Taxonomy (GTDB): domain Bacteria; phylum Bacteroidota; class Bacteroidia; order Flavobacteriales; family Flavobacteriaceae; genus Flavobacterium; species Flavobacterium psychrophilum_P. Next base: position 3,230 of record DZAU01000060.1, on the reverse strand, counting down.
ACAGGAAATAAACCGTATTTATTTTGTGGAATTCTTCTGGCTTTATACCCTTGATTTGATAATTTTTCAAATATTTTTTGAGCATTTCTTTCCTCTCTAAAAGCGCCAGCCATAATGTGATAAGACATTTTTTCCTCTTTAACAGTGAGTGTTACGGCCGGAATTGGATTTTCGATAAAAAAAGTGGCTTCTTGAATTTTGTGTTGAACTTGTTTTTGAACGGATTGCTCCACAAGAATTGTTTCGTTAGCGATTTGTTGTTGGTATATTGGATAACCAATAGCTCCAGCAATGCCAATTCCTAAAACAAAAACGGCGGCATATTTCAAATAAGAACTAGCTTTTCTCCTTTCCGGAATGAAATCTATAACTTCATTTTCCTCAAGAGCTTCCGTTTTTTGTTCAAAAAGCTCTCTCTTTACCATTGGAGAAACAAAAGCACTCAAACCAAAAGAATTTGTCAAATAATTGGTTTGGTCATAAGGCGTGAAAATCAAGTTTTTATCGGCGTTGAGCGAAAAACTCCCTACATTTTTTATAGAAAACAAGCCGCTTTCCTGAAGTGCTTTTTTCCAGTTAAAAACCTCATATTGAATAGCACTGACAGCATATTCATAAGAAGTTTTTTCGGATTGGGCAATATGACTGGCCAGTAAACCATCATTATTTTTTAAATAAGCATTGAAAGAAATCATTTTCTTTGGAGGAAAAAACGAATTGGAACTTTCAATCAATTGAGCTGATTGAATTTCGGTTAAAAATGCTCCGAAACCAGGAACGGTAACACATTGATATCGGTATAAAAGCTGGGCGATGTAAGGTTCGATGTTCATACTTACAAAGTTATACATTGAATATAGTTATCAAAATTTTATTCACAATTTTTATTAACAATCCGCATAAATTTTTATACTTTTCAACCTCAAATAATTAGGATGACAGAGCAAGAATTATTTCATTTATTGGCATTGCAACAAGTGGATGGAATTGGCGATATTATAGCCAAAAAATTGATAACGCATTGTGGTAGCGCAGAAGAAGTTTTCAAGACTAAAACAGCTAAACTTGCCAGTATTGATGGAATTGGTTCAATTTTACTTCAAAATTTAAAAAACAAATCTGTTTTCGAAAAAGCCGAACAAGAACTTCAATTTATCCAATCAAACGAAATCAATGTGGCGTATTTTCTGGACGAAAATTATCCAGATCGATTGAAACATTGCATCGACGGACCAGTTTTGTTGTTTACGTCCGGAAATATCGACTTGAGAAACAAAAAAATAATCAGCATTGTGGGAACGCGACAAATCACGTCTTACGGAATGGAGTTTTGCAGAAAACTGATAGAAGATTTGGCTCCGCTTGATCCTGTAATCGTAAGCGGTTTTGCTTATGGTGTCGATATTTTTGCACATCAATTGGCGATGGAACACGATTTGCAAACTATTGGAGTTGTGGCGCACGGTTTAAACCAAATTTACCCTAAAACCCATAAGAAGTATGTTGCCAAAGTAGAACAAAATGGGGGTTTTATGACCGAATTTTGGAGTTCATCCAATCCTGATAAAGAAAATTTTGTTCGAAGAAACCGTATTGTGGCAGGCATTTCCGAAGCTACAATTGTTATCGAATCTGCCGAAAGAGGAGGCTCATTGATTACGGCAAATATTGCCAATGACTACAACCGCGATGTTTTTGCCGTTCCGGGAAGAACAACTGACAAGTACAGTCAAGGCTGCAACAATCTGATAAAAACCCAAAAAGCAAATCTGCTAACCAGCGCTGCCGATTTGGTTTATATCTTGAATTGGGACATCGAAAGCAAAGCAAAACCAGTGCAAAAACAACTCTTTGTCACGCTAGAAAATGACGAACAAAAAGTATATGATTACCTTCTAAAAAACGGAAAAGAATTAATGGATATCATTGCCTTGCGATGTGATTTCCCAATTTATAAAATCTCGGGAATGCTGCTGAATATGGAACTCAAAGGCGTGATTCGACCCTTGCCAGGGAAATTGTTTGAGGCGATTTAATGAGACAAACCCTTTCAGGGTTTTAAACCCTGAAAGGGTTGTTTATTTACTCAAATCCCAATTTTTCTCTCACTCTTCCTAAGACTCCATTGGCAACAATCGTAGCTTTTTCGGCGCCAACTTTTAATAAAGCATCTACTTCAGCGAGGTTATTGATGTAGTAATTGTATTTCTCTCTTTCGGGTTTAAATTTTTTTACAATGAGTTCAAACAAGGCTTGTTTGGCGTGACCATAACCATAATTTCCACCAAGATAATTGGCGGTCATTGAGGCTATTTGTTCTTCATTTGCCAATAATTTATAAAGCGCAAAAGTGTTACAGGTTTCCGGATTTTTTGGCGATTCAAGCGGAGTACTGTCGGTTTCTATACTCATAATTTGTTTACGCAAGGCTTTATCGTCCAAGAAAATAGTGATAAAATTATTGGCTGATTTACTCATTTTCCCACCGTCAGTTCCAGGAATATACATAGTGCCTTTCTGAATTTTAGCTTCGGGAATTACAAATGTTTCGCCCATAAGGTGATTGAAGCGAGAAGCCACATCGCGAGTGATTTCCAAGTGTTGCATTTGGTCTTTTCCCACAGGAACAATTTGAGCATCATACAACAAAATATCGGCAGCCATCAGCATTGGATAGGAAAACAAACCCGCATTTACATCATCTAATCTGTCCGCTTTGTCTTTAAAAGAATGTGCCAATGTCAACCTTTGAAAAGGAAAAAAACAACTCAAATACCAAGACAATTCCGCCGTTTGTGGCACATCGGACTGGCGGTAAAAAACCACTTTTTCCACATTCAAACCACAGGCAAGCCAAGCTGCTGCTGTGCTATACGTATTTTCTCTTAATGTTTTTCCGTCTTTTATTTGGGTTATCGAATGTAAATCAGCAATAAAAAGAAAGGATTCGTTTGCGGGATTATTCGATAATTCGATTGCGGGAATGATTGCGCCAAGTAAGTTTCCTAAATGAGGTGTTCCGGTGCTTTGAACGCCAGTGAGTATTTTTGCCATTGTAATTTTTATTGACCGCAAAGTTCGCAAAGAATGCGGATTTTATATTTAAATTGGTTACAAAAATAACTAAAAACTATGCAATTTAATACATTTTACAAGCAGCTTCTAAAATAAAAATACCGCAGATTCGCAGATTTAAAAAAAATTTATGCTTATTAATCTGCGAATCTGCG
>DZAU01000128.1 GCA_022729635.1 Flavobacterium psychrophilum | reverse complement strand
CGGTAGACAGGTAACTGTCCCGCAATCCCTTACGGCACATACACTCAACCGTTATAGCTCATTTTAAGAACGACCACAGAAACCAATGTATAGACCGACAAACATTTACTATATGAACACAATCGAGTGCAACCAAAAATGCACCAAGTGTTCACATTGGAAATATGAGGACAAAGCAGACAGACTGCCGACAGAGAAATTTATAAATGGAATTAAGTCTATTTCGACAGCAACAGAACTTTGTATTGTTGGTGGCGAACCGCTTTTATTCAAATCAGAGATTTACGAAATATTACAAGGCATTTCCGACACAGACATAAGAACGGTAATAATTACAAACGGAGTTTCTATGGACAAGGAGTTCATTAACACTGTATCAAAATATAACATTCATATCGTTGTTTCCATTGACACAATGGACAAGGAGTTTTGGAAGTTTGTTCGTGGAACAAACTCAAAAGAAAAGGTTTTGAAAAACTTTGAGTATGCAACAACTATCCTAACACCTGCACAAATAAGTATTCAATCAGTTCTATCCAAAGAAACTCAACCACATATGGCAGAAGTTGAGGAATATGCAAATTCAAAAAATGTTTATCATTCCATTCAGGACTATATTTCAGAAGGCTTTGAAGGTTCTTGGACTGCGACAGAAAATAAACAAGTCATTATTCCTGATAATGAACAGCAATGTTTTGCAGCCGACAGAAATTTATCCATTATTCAAAACGGAGATGTTCATACTTGTTTTCAACAAAATTGGATTGACGGTTGTCAAAAACCACTTGGAAATTTAAACACACAAACAATGACAGAAATCTTATCTTCTGACTATACAGATTTTGTAAGCGAAAAAATGAGAGTTTGTAATCTGCCTTGTAAAGTTCTTAAATGCAATACAAAAAACTAATGACAGAATTTGAAGAAATAATTGTTGAGTTAAGCTACAACTGTAATTTAAGTTGCAGTATGTGTGGCTTTGGCAAAGAAGTCAATCCATACAGCAAGAGTAAATTCTTGACTTTTGAGAATTACAAAAACATACTTCACCAAATAGGCGACAAGACTAAAACAATCCGATTAAACGGACGCGGAGAAAGCACCATACACCCAGACTTTGTTGAAATTTTAAATTACACCAAAGAGAGATATCCGAGTGTTAATATCAATCTGTTCTCAAACTTTTCATTTAACAACAAGAGAATACTTGACGCATTAATCAAAAATCAGGTTCAGCTTTTTATTTCTATGGACAGTTCCGAAGCTGACGAACTTACCGCAATTAGAAAAGGTGCAAGATTTCAGTACATTGAAGAAAATATTAAGCGACTAAGCGACTTGCCGAACAGACCGTTTATCATTTTCACAATTCAAGAAACTAATATTCACCGCATTTATGACATTGCAAAATTTGCATTTGACAACAACTGCCAAATGCTTTTCAACACAATCCGCAGAGATGAAGGCATAGAACCATTTATTGAAATTGTGAATGAGCAAAATCAAAACATTTCAGAACAATTTGAAAAAGTAACAGAGTTATATTCTACTTCAACTTTACAATGCTTGTATCCTGAACAACTTGCAGGAATACAATTGAAAGTAACCAAACCAACACAGACACACGGAACAATGAAAAGTTGTCCTGCTTTGGATAAGGAACTTTGTATTTTCTATGATGGCACTACAACACCTTGTAATATGTTCAATCCTTATGTTTATGGTAACATATTCAAACAATCATTAGAAGAAATTTGGAATAGTCCTGAAAGATTAGAGTTTTTAACTTCTCATAAGAGCCACTATTATTGTCAAAACTGCTCAAATCTTGGTATGTAAAAATGAGTTCACTTTCAAATCTTCCATATGGCAAAATCTTGGACTATTGGTATGAAAAGCTAAAAGGCAAACCATACCGATACAAATTTCTATTGACTAAGACAGTTGAAGTTTTTACCTTCAAAAGTCATAGTGGGAACGGTAGTAACAAACATAACTATTTTGATTTTCCTACAACAATAAAAAATACTGTTCCTGACAATCCCAAGGTTAGTATTGTAATAGCAACGTTTGTTAAATCCGAAAAGGATAAACAAGACCTTTCAAATCTCATTCAATCAATAGAAAACCAGACTTTGCAACCGAATGAAGTAATAATAATTGATGACTGTTCACCAATCAATTTTACATTTCCTGCCCATTTAAAAGTTGAAAGACTTCAAAAAAATTCAGGACCTGCAAAGGCACGAAACATAGGTAAAAAAATTGCCCTTGATAGTGGTTCAGACATTATAGCTTTTGCAGACACAGATTGCATTTTATCAGAAAATTGGGTTTCAACAATTACGCAAGCGTTTATTGCCTATAAAGATTTTCAAATATTATCAGGCGACACACCAGCATTTGACCAGGGTTGGTTCGGAACTTATCACAACATTAATGGAACGTTGAACGGCAGACAATTGAAAAACTCTGAAAGACTTCTATATGGAACAACGGCAAACTTGGCTACTACAAGAGAAGTAGCAGAACAAATTGACTTTAATGAAAACTTTCCAATTGCAGCAGCAGAAGACATTGAATTTTGCTTTAACGCCAACAGACAAGGTTTTGCAATTAAGTATGTGCCAGAAATGACAGTATTTCACAACTTTGGCTACAATGGACAACTGTTTAAGAACTTAAAGCGGTTCAGGCAACAATTCAAAAAATATGGACAAGGAGAAAAGATTTTATTAAAAGTAATACCAAACTATTATGCTTATTTTGACAGGACAAATGAGATACCGACAAAGAAAAACGAGCTATAACAGGCGTTTGGCTCAATGGCGGGTGACGTGGTTAATTGAACATTCTACCTCGCATCAACATTTGTGGTGTATTGACAGTTTTGTGCTCCGAAATCCGCCACCTTCGCCAAGCCCGAAACCGTTAGTGGCTAGTTTAAAAAAAACGTCAAAAAAATGAAAAACATAAAAAAAATAATCCTAACTGTCCAGTTTCACTACGTTATTGTTCAAAACATCAAGTCTAAACTTCTTT
>DZAU01000059.1:9185-12863 GCA_022729635.1 Flavobacterium psychrophilum | reverse complement strand
CTTGTTGATCCCTTTTAATAAATCCAATGCTTGTTGCGTCTAAAATACTTTCGCTAACTTGTACTGCATTATATGGTTTTTCTACTAGTTGCGATTCTCCTACTAAATCAATATTTCCATCTAATTTTAAGTAATGAGTAATCCATAGACCTTGTCCATTATTTTTTTCGTCTAATGTTTGAGAAGGATTTGCGACGGTTAATTTTCCAGATTCAACTTTTAACCCTAATAAAGTGATGTCTTTGGCTGTTGAATTAATATCGTGCAAATTTCTAACTATATTCCAATCGATAGGTTGTCCATTAATTCCAGTGCTATTTGGATAATCCCAAACAGAGTTTCCATAAGCCCAAGGTGTTACCGAAGTTGTATTTGTCCAATTTCCTGTTCTTACAGAATAATAGGGAAGTGGTGCGGTTTGAGGCTCGGGTGTAGTGATATTTTTTAATTTTCCTTGTACACCAACGCCAAAATTAGAATTTAAATAACCGCAACCAAATTGGTCCATTCTATAATAACCTTTTAAATTTGACCAGGTCAAACCATAGATTGGTAAAGGTATAATTTCGCCATACACAACATTATTACCAGTGATTTCTTCTTTGATTTGTTGATTCATCATTTGGTGAATTTGCTCTTCATTTAAAGCTACATTCCAAATTTTTAATTCGTCAATCCATCCTTTGAAATAATTCATGGCAATATTTGGGTTGGTATTATTTAAATCCATAGCGCCTAATAACGCTTTGTAATTATTTGAATTTGGTAAGCTACTTCCCGGTTTAGAAGCCATGAAAATTCCGTCTATATATAATTTATATTCATTATTAGCAAAAGTAACTGCAACATGATACCATCGGTTTGAACCAATCTTGAAAGGTGAAGTGATGCTTCCTGAAGCATTCCATCTAAAAGTGACAAAGTCATTTTGAACCCTTAAATCATATCCGTCTCCAAGAACATTACCGTTTCTTTTAGAAAATATGGTTTGAATATTACTTGATGTTTCGGATGTTTTTATCCAAGCTTCAATACTGAAATTTGAATTTAAATCATAGTTCTGTTTTTTGAAATCCACATAATCATTTGATCCATCAAAGTCAACCGTAGTACAGTTAGAAATCACAATGTTTACAGAACTAGAACACCCTTTTACGGTCCAAGTCAATGTGTAACTTCCTACTTCACCAGTAAATATAGCGTCAGGATCATTTATGTTTGAAAAAGTACCAGTTCCACAACTACTTGTTCCAGAAATGGACCAAGTACCTATTTCTTGAGTACCAGGATCATTGCAAGTAGTACATCCCGAAGGTATTGTATAGGTTCCTTTTTCCGCATTTTGATTTGCTGTTTTAAAATTGTCGTATGCGTTTAATTGAACAGTATTCGAACCACAAACTTCTGGGCCTAAAGTAATGTTGTTTCCTGCATAGGAGTAACTAACATTTACATCGGCTAATGCAGTTCCTGAAGCGTCATAAGAACGACATCCATCTACTAAAACAGTAGCTCCGTATTGATGTTTTCCCGGTGCTTCTGGAGTGTATGTAAAAGAGGTTTCAAGTTCTCCTTCAGTAATTGGAGGTACGCCTGGATTTCCAATTCCATCCGTCCATTCTATTTGGTCTAAAACAGGAACAATCGGAATTGTTATACCATCAATAGCCCAAACACTAAAATCGGAAGTTCCGTGAAAAGTCCATCTTGCTCTAACTAATGTTTCGCCTGCGTAAGGAGTCAAATCAAAGGATGAATTATCATCTTCAAAGTTATAAGCAGTTGCTGTAGATCCAGGATGATTCGCCCAATCCCAAGTTGTAGGACTAGTAAATGATTGTAGGGTAATAGGATAAGTTACACCTCCATCTAATGATAATTCTAATTTTGCATAATCACCAGCAACTAAATTAAATGCTTGGTCAAAGTCAAGTGAAGCAATTAATATTTTTTCTAAACTAAAAACAGGTGTTTCTAATGTAGTTTCTCCATTGAAAATCTGTGGGTTATTTTTTTGGATCCAAGTAGAAGAAAAATCACCTTGTGCAATTCCAAATTTTGGATCGCCAGAATCATAAGTTATTGTACCAAAAGGATGCGGATTTGTACCTGCCCAGTTGGTTGGTTTTGTTGCATTCCCATTGGCAGTCCAATACGATGCAGCAGCCACACCGTCAATTCGCCACATATCATCATTGAATTTGTCCGGAAATTGACCTGTGTTAAAATCGCCTCCTTTTCCAGTTAAAGCATCTTCTTGAATAGTGTAACCACGACGAGCAACCAAGGTAACTTGTTCGTTTAAACAAATATTAAACACACTTTGATCTAAAATTGGTGGTTTGTCTGTTGGTAAAGCTCTAACATAAAAGCTGCCAGAGTATTGAAAACAACTTCCTTTTTGGATTAAAGCTCTAAAAAAGGTAGATTCAGTTGTTTCGGGATAAAAAGTAGTTGTGTAGCTATTTGTTGTATTTGCAATAGGAACCCATATAGCATCACCAACTTCAAATTTTTCCCAGCGTATTATAGTTCCATTTTCTCCAGTTAAATCAATTTTGATTTCATTACCTCCACTTGTACAGGAAGTTATGTCAACTTGAACATCTTTTGTAGAAATACCATCTGCGGTTAAATATCCCTTTAAAATTCCTCCATCAATATTTTCTGGAGTCATAATAACTTTTTGTGTTTGTGTTGAAAAATTCCCGACTGCATCTGTAAATGTCCAAGTTATGGTTGAGGTTCCTGTGATATAATAGGGAAATAAAATGTTTGGAATACCTGTAATTGTTCCATTGCAAGCATCATTTGCAGTTGGATAGGTAATTTGAGAATTGGTAAGTTCACAACCAGTTAATACTATATCTGGTAAATTTGTTGTATTCAAAACAGGGGCATCATTGTCTAATACTGTAATAGATTGTGAAATGTTTTTACTATTTCCAGAGGCATCTGTAAAATTCCAACCTACAATGTAAAATCCTGGCGTAGAAAATGTATGTGGCAAAGTAATATCGCCTGTAACCCCAGTAATTGTCCCACAGTTGTCAGGTGACGTGGGAGCAGTAGATATTGTTAAAGAGCAATTTGCTGTTAATGCTGGTAGAGATGTTATCGCAGGTAATTCGTTATCTTTTACAGTTACTGTTTGTAAAGTGGTTAAGGCTTGGTTTCCACTTGAATCAGTTATATTCCAAGTTATTGTAGTATTGCCAATTGGAAAAAGTGCACTTAATGCTAAACCATCACTTCGAATTCCTAATGGAGAACCTACTGAACAATTGTCTGAAGCTGTTGAACTAACAGAAACCAATGCTCCACAAACACCTGGGTCGTTGTTCACTATTTTATTGCCATTAGTTGTGATGATAGGAATAACATTGTCAATTGCAGTAAGAGTATGAGATACATCGATATAATTACCTGAATTATCTGTGATTCTATAAATTCTAGTTAAAATGTACGGATTAGCAGATGAGCCAATACCACCATTATTTGATTCCGACAGAAATGTTGTTGTTGGAGAGCCACAGTTGTCTGATTTTATTGTTACTACACTCGTATTTGCTGAAGAAATATCACTAATACATGACACAGATATTGGGGACGGATTACTAGCCGTTGGATTCACATTATCAGTCACAGTCACCACTTGAGTAGCCGAAGCCGTATTTC
>DZAU01000059.1:0-9085 GCA_022729635.1 Flavobacterium psychrophilum | reverse complement strand
GAAGAGTGCTAATGGTTGGATTCACATTATCAGTCACAGTCACCACTTGAGTAGCCGAAGCCGTATTTCCAGCACCATCGGTAACCGTCCAAGTTACAGTTGTGTTTCCTAAAGGAAAAGTTGTAGAAGGATGATTATTCGTCACAGACGCAACGGAACAATTATCAGCAGTTGTTGGAGCAGTCAAAACCACGCCAGTCGCAGTACAACCCGTGTTCGTTGTAGCCGAAACTGGAAGAGTGCTAATGGTTGGATTCACATTATCAGTCACAGTCACCACTTGAGTAGCTGTAGCAGTATTTCCAGAGCTATCGGTTACTGTATAATTTATGGTGGTCACTCCTTGGTTGAAAGAATAAGTTCCTACTTGTCCTGAAATAGCAACTGATGTTGTTGAGCCAGTTAAAGTAAACTCTAACAAAACAATACCAGAACAGTTATCACTGAAAATAGCATCGTTTACGGTTATTGTTGTTGAACAACTTTCTAAAGGCGTAAAAGAGGATTGGTCTAGACCAGGAATAATAATTGGTGGAGTAGTATCTGGAAAACACTGTCCGTAGTTATACAGAGAGTATAAAAATAGTAGAATAAATAAATTGTATTTTTTCTTCATAATTTTAAAAAAAACATTCAATCTATACTTTAGATTTAATTTTTCCTTTTTGACTATGGCATTTTTATATTTTTTTTGAAAATAATATAAAGCGAATATGTCTTTCTTGTAAAGTAAAAATAGAAATCATTTTCACAAATAGCGATAAAAAACAAAAAAAAACGATAAAGTACATAATTAATTTTATAAATGAGATATAAAACCTACAAAAAATATAAAATAATTATTTTGTTATTAGGAAAAATTTTTTGTTTCAAAAAACTAAGATTTAACAAACGAATCGGCATTATAAAAAATAAGATAGGGTTATGATATTTTTAGTATACATTTATTTTTTCTCAGAGGGAGAAAGAGAAATAAAATATTTTTGGCTCTTATGAAGTATAAAAACACATTGCCAATTGATGATTAAACTTTAATCATCAATTGGCAATGTGTTTCTGAAATTTATTTGATGTTTTCGGTTTTGAGGATGGTATCTTTCAAATCTGAACTCGATAGTTATTAAAAAGTTTCAACCATACTTCGGCTACGTTCAGTACAGGCTCGAATAAATTTTGCTTTTTAATAGAAAGTTGCTTTGCATATCATAGTTTTACTTCGTCTGTTCATCCGCCTTGGCGAGACTCGGGGCATAGCTAGGAGCTAATAAAATGCTTATGAAAAATATTTGAATATTACATTTTTCAATAATTCTATGTGGTTAAATTTTTTTAATCTGACTCAGGTTATAAGTTACTTAAAACCTCATATTCACCTTCACATTAAAAACTCGTGTGGTCATATAATTAGGAATCGCGTATTGGGTTTTCGAATACACGTCGCGAACCCAAGTATTGGTAATCGCGTTTTGATTGTCGAAAAGGTTGAAAATTTCCAATCCAATGGCTAATTCCTTGAATCTTTGTAACCATCTTTTAGAGGACGGATTTTGGGCATCAATTAAAACTTTGGAAAAACCAACATCGGCACGACGGTAATCTCTCAATCTATTTTGGTATAAATAAGGATCAGAGTATGATGGCGAACCTCCAGGCAACCCAGTATTGTAAACCAAATTCAGATATAATTTAATACTTGGAATCTTGGGCATATAATCTTGGAACAAAAGTGCAAATTTTAATCTTTGGTCGGTTGGTCTGGCAATAAATCCTTTGTTATCGATATTTTCTTCGGTTTTTAAATAGCCAAAACTGAACCAAGATTCGGTTCCGGGAACGAACTCTCCATTCAGTCTAAAATCAAAACCTTCGGCGAATGCTTTGGCATTATTGGCAGCAGCATAACGAATTCGAACATTGTCTAAAGTATAAGGATTGACATCCGTCAACGATTTATAATACAATTCAGAAACCATTTTGAATGTACGATTCCACATTTTGAAACTATAATCATTACTCAAAACAATATGAATCGATTGTTGCGCTTTGACATCAGGCTGAACAACTCCATTGGCATCTCTCAATTCTCGATACGAAGGCGGTTGATGGTACAATCCTCCCGAAAGCCTGAAAAACATATCCTTGTTCCAATTGGGTTTCAAGGAAAATTGCACTCTTGGACTAAATGTAATTTGGGTTGTACTTGTAATATTATCACCGGAAACTGTCCAATTTTGAGACCGAACACCAGCATTAAACCATATTTCGTTGTTGCCTAAATATCCTTTTCTACTCCATTGTACATAACCTGAAAATCGGTTGATGTCAACAAAATTAGTCGCTCTCACATTATTATATGGAACTAATGGTCCGGTATAAGGAGAATAAGGCTGATCATTTTTTGGTAAGAAATCAATCGGCGGATTTAGGGAAAATCCGGCAGAATCAATCACTTCCCATTCTATAACTCTGTCTCGAATGGATTCACGAGTGAATTTTGCGCCCCATTCAAATTGGTTCTTTTTAAAATTATGGATTCCTTTTAACTCTGTATTTACAATTAATGCATCTAAATCATTGCGAGCGTGACTGAGTTGCGAGCCAATTCCTCTTGTGAAAGCAACGTCTCCAAAGGTTTGAGAACCAAAATTAGAATCTACTTCGCCCAGACGATATTGTGCCAAAATATCAAAATGTTCTTGTTCTTTTGTATTATAAGCCGAGACAATAAGTTTGTATGTGGCGTTTTTTGAGGCACTATAAGTTGATTTTATGGCTCCAAAAACAGTGGTATATTTATCTTTTTCCTGACCTTCATAATAAATCAATAGCGCCATTGGGTCATCGATTGTTCCAAAATTAGTTTGACGAGTCAACGGTTGATATTTGTAATCGTTTGAAGAAATATTTCCCAGAAAACTCCATTCCCATTTATCGGAAGATTTAAAATTGATATTGGTTTGAAAATCGGCAAAAACAGGAGTATAATTGGTTTGCGTCTCCTGGCTGTCAACCAAAAGTGAATTATTTCGATAACGGATTCCGGTTACTTCAGACCATTTTCCATTCTTGGAAACTGCATCAACAGCAAGGCTTGCGCCAAGTAAACTCGCTTCGGCAACGGCTCCGAATTGAGTTGGTTTTCGATAGGTAATATCCAAAACAGAGGATAATTTATCTCCAAATTTAGACTGAAAACCTCCAGCCGAAAAATCGACATTTTGAACTAAATCGGTATTCGTAAAACTCAATCCTTCTTGCTGACCGGAACGAATAAGATAAGGACGATAGACTTCAATTTCGTTTACATACACTAAATTTTCATCATAATTTCCGCCACGAACAGCGTATTGTGTACTCAACTCATTATTGGAATTTACGCCTGGCAAGGATTTCAAAATATTTTCGACACCGGCATTCGCTCCAGGAATTTTCCGAATCAGTTCCGGCTCAATAATCGTAATTCCCTGAACCCTTTTTTTATTGTTTACTGTAATTACAACCTCTCCCATTTGCTCATCTTTGTCATTCATAACCAGGTTGAACTCATAATCTTCGTCTGGTTTTAAAGTAACTGCCACTGTAACTTTTTTCAACGCGACGTGCGAAAAAACAACCGTCATTTTTTTGTTAGCGGGAATGTTTAAACTATAAAAACCATTTTCGTTTGATTTTGTTCCAATGCCTTGACAAGACACATTTACATTTTCAACAGGCTGGTTATTTTTATCGAGAATTACTCCTTTTATGTGGGCTGTTTGTGCAAAAGTTGCAGTTCCAAAACAGAAAAAGAAGAAAGCAAGTATTATTTTATTTACGCTCAAGGAATTTAATTTTTATTTTTTTGACTTCTGAAAAAACGAGTTTCAAAGATAGTAGAATTTCCCATATTATCTATCACTATAATTTTTAATTCATTTTGTCCTTCGGCTACAATACCATCGCTAAAATTATGGATGATTTTCCTGGTTTTGTTGTCATATTCAAACAAAATCCACTTTCCATTCAAGTAACCATTATACGATTTTATGCCTGATAAATCGTCGCTTATAGTAAATTGAATAGTCTTTTTATCACTCAACCATTTCCCTTCAATAGATTTTGCAATGGAAATTTTTGGCGGAATTGTATCTAAAACCAAAGCATACTTTCCTAAAGTTTTTACTTTGGTTATAAAAATATTTTCTCTTCTAAAAGTAAAATTATATCCTTTCTTCTTTCCTTGAATTGTGGCAATATATAATTTTTCTCTTTGGGCTTCAGTAAATTTGGAATCTACTATCTCTATATCGAAATTTGAATGTGCCGGAACACTATCATCGTGAAGATATAAAGTGTCATTTTTCACATCAAAATTGAGATTAAAATCTTCATAAAAAGTATTTGCAGGAAAGAAAACCGATATGTTTTCTTTAGAAAAATTAGATTCATTTTTTGCTTTTACAAAATATTTTGAAATAGGTTCCTTTTCAACAATGGTGGGCATTATTTCATATTGTATCGGAATGGAAACCAAAGTTTGATTGCCATAAAAATCAGAAACTTCAATGCGGTAAACCGAAACCAAATTTGGAACTACCGAAAGAACTCCGTTTGTTGCATCGGTTTTAATGATACTCAAATTATAGGGATTTTTCATAAATAATTTCTGAACTCTCTGCTGAGTTTTTTTATATCTTGAATAATCGATAAGCGCATTTATATAACGCATTTCATCAAAAGAATAGGTGTCAAATTGATAGCCAAAAGTAGATTTCCCATTAATGGAAGTCTGCACTTTATAGACACCATTTTTGTTAAAAGAAACATCATCATAATCAAAAGTATTGATTCCGAAACCAATTTTTCCGCTGGCAATAACTTGGTCTGCCGAATAAGTTCCGTCTTTTTGCAAGACCAAGTTCAATAATAATGGTCGTTTTGATTGATTAACTAAAGTCTCATCATCTAATGGGTAAACATAAACATTGAAAACTATAGGTTTCTTAGTGTCCTTCATAAATTTATCAAACCCAAAAAGCATTGGATTTATAATATTTTCAGTGATGTTATCCCGAAATTCGAAATGCAAATGTGGCCCTTCAGAAGCACCTGTATTTCCTGAAAGCCCAATAACTTGCCCTTTTTTGACCACTAATTCTCCAGGTTTCAAATATTTTTCTATTTCAAAAGATTGTTCAGCATAATGTGTTTTTTTAATGAAATATTCAATAGAATCGGTGGCTTTTTGCAAATGTCCATAAACCGAAGTGTAGCCATTAGAATGGGTAATATAAATGGTTTTTCCGTTTCCAAAAGTGGAAATTTTTATTCTTGACACATAACCATCGGCAACAGCATGAACTTCTAAACCTTCCTTTTGCAAGGTTTTAAAATCAAAGCCAGCGTGAAAATGATTGGGTCTCAATTCTCCAAAATTACCCGATAACTGCATAAGAATATCGAGCGGAGGGCTAAAATAATCCTTCGGATAATTGACTTGAGCCAATAATGAACCACAAAAAAAGAGAAAAAATAAAAAGGATTTCATCGGATACATTTTGGCTAAGATAAAAAAAAGAGTCCATAAATTTTTTAAAAAATATACTCGACTATTGCACTGTAATACAGATCGTTGATTTTTTTTTAGAATAAAAAGACAATAAAATATTGCAATAATAAAAAGGAATACTAACTTTGTAAGATTAAGTAATACGTAGGATATACTATGAGTGTAATTGCAGAAATAATTGATACTCTTGAAAATAAGATTGAAAAGTTATTTACGAAAATAAATAGTTTGGAGAAAAAATCTCAAGATTTGAAAATTGAATTAACAAAATCTGCAGCTATCATACAAACTCAATCTCAAGAGATTGAAGCCTTAAAATCGCAGTATGAAACACTCAAAATGACCAACGCCTTACTTGGCAGTGAAGAGAATAAAAGAGATACAAAGCTTAAAATAAATTCATTAATTCGTGAAATTGATTACTGCATAGCACAGCTATCAGATTAGTAAAAACATGGACGAAAAGCTTAAAATTAAAATATCGATTGCGGACAGAGTATATCCACTAACTGTGGAACTCTCTCAAGAAGAAGGACTTAGAAGTGCTTCAAAAAAAATTGATACAATGATTAAGCAATTTGAAGAAAATTATGCCGTTCGCGACAAGCAAGATGTATTAGCCATGTGTGCTTTGCAATTTGCCTCACAAGCAGAACAAAAACAAATTGATAATGCCATCGATGGAGTAGCAACCATCGAAAGAATTAAAAAAATCAATTCGCTTTTAGATCAATATCTCAAAGATTAAACACGTTCTTTACAGAAACTAAGACACTGCCTACATTAGTTCATATTTGGTAAACTCAACACTAACAAATTAGAATGAGCAAATCATCGTTACTATAGCACGTCCGCCTAGGTGGAAAGCTTGAACAACGAGTTAGCTCAAAACTTGTATTTCAGAGTTTATACAAGCAATCTAATGTAGGCTTTTTTATATATTAAACTTAAATAACCATGGACATTTTAACAATAATTATTTTAGGAGTTGCCGGCATAGCGGGAGGTTTTGGACTAGCCAAAATAATAGAGAAAAGCAATATTTCCAATTTGATAAAAAACGCAAAAAAAGAAGCGACATCAATTTTAAAAGACGCTAATCTTGAGGCTGAAAACATCAAAAAAGATAAAATTCTTCAAGCAAAAGAAAAATTTATCGAATTAAAATCAGAACACGAACAAGTAATTTTGTCTCGTGATCAAAAAATGGCCGAAGTCGAAAAAAGAATTCGGGACAAAGAATCACAAGTTTCAAACGAATTGTCAAAAGCCAAAAAAGTAAACGATGAATTCGAAACAAAAACTTCAGAATACAATTCTAAAATTGAAACTTTAGATAAAAAACAAGCAGAAGTTGACCGATTGCACAAAAGTCAACTGCAACAACTTGAGGTAATCTCAGGCTTATCTGCCGAAGAAGCAAAAAATCAATTGGTAGAAGGTCTGAAGGCTGAAGCCAAGACAAAAGCGATGTCTCACATTCAGGACACTATCGAAGAAGCAAAATTGACCGCCCAGCAAGAAGCAAAAAAAATCATTATCAACACCATTCAAAGAGTTGGAACAGAGGAAGCAGTAGAAAACTGTGTGTCTGTATTTAACATCGAATCTGACGATGTCAAGGGAAGAATTATTGGTCGTGAAGGTAGAAATATTAGAGCGATTGAAGCCGCAACCGGTGTAGAAATCATTGTCGATGACACGCCAGAAGCTATTATCCTTTCTTGTTTTGACCCTGTTAGACGAGAAATTGCACGTTTGGCTTTACATAAATTAGTTACTGACGGACGTATTCACCCTGCACGTATCGAAGAAGTTGTGGCCAAAACTACCAAACAAATTGATGACGAAATTATTGAAGTTGGTAAACGTACCGTAATCGATTTAGGCATTCACGGTTTACATCCTGAATTAATAAAAGTCGTAGGAAGAATGAAATATCGTTCTTCTTATGGACAAAATTTATTGCAACACTCACGCGAAGTTTCTAAGCTTTGCGGAATTATGGCTGCCGAATTAGGTTTGAATGTAAAACTAGCCAAAAGAGCCGGTTTATTGCACGATATTGGTAAAGTTCCCGATGCCGAAAGTGACTTGCCTCACGCTTTACTCGGAATGCAATGGGCTGAAAAATATGGTGAAAAAGAAGAAGTTTGCAACGCCATTGGAGCGCATCACGACGAAATAGAAATGAAATCATTATTATCGCCAATTATTCAGGTTTGTGATGCCATTTCAGGAGCGAGACCGGGAGCAAGAAGACAAGTTTTGGATTCTTATATTCAACGATTAAAAGATTTAGAAGAAGTAGCTTACGGATTTAGTGGAGTGAAAAGTGCCTATGCCATTCAAGCCGGTAGAGAATTACGTGTTATTGTAGAAAGCGAAAAAGTTTCTGATGATAATGCAGCTTCATTATCTTTCGAAATTTCCCAAAAAATTCAAACCGAAATGACTTATCCGGGTCAGGTAAAAGTTACAGTAATTAGAGAAACCAGAGCGGTAAATATTGCAAAGTAAAAATCTTAAATTTCAATAAGAAAATTCCAAATCCCAAAGTTAAATTATTGGAATTTGGAATTTTTTTATTGGAATTTCATAGCTGTTTTCTAGGATGAAAAGTATTCATCACTTCGGTCAAAAATTTCCTGTCCAGATGCACATAAATTTCAGTTGTTGTTATTGATTCGTGGCCAAGCATTAATTGAATTGAGCGTAAATCGGCACCATTTTCCAGTAAATGAGTTGCAAAGGAATGCCTCAAAGTATGAGGACTTATGCTTTTATTCAAATTTATTAGGGTTGCCAAATCTTTAATAATAGTAAAAATCATCGCTCTCGAAAGTTGGTTTCCTCTTCTGTTTAAGAACAAAGTATCTTCGTGTCCTTTCTTTATATTCAAATGATTCCGTATAGTATCTTTATAAATAAGGATGTATTTTTGGGTCAAATCGCCAACAGGAACAAAGCGTTGTTTATTTCCTTTGCCGGTGATTTTGATAAATCCTTCATCGAAAAACAAATCTGAAATTTTAAGCGAAACCAATTCCGAAACCCGAAGTCCACAACCATAAAGCGTTTCTAACATGGCTCGATTGCGCTCTCCTTCATCAGTCTCTAAATTTATAGCAGCAATCAAAGAATCAATTTCATCAACAGATAAAGTGTCTGGAAGTTTTCTTCCGGTTTTTGGGGTTTCAATCAATTCCATTGGATTGTCAGTGCGATAATCTTCGAAAATTAAATAGCTAAAAAAACTCTTTAAACCCGAAATTATTCTGGCTTGCGAACGTGGATTTACTTCTTTTGAAACACTATAAATGAACTGCTGAATGGTTTCTTCACTTATTTTTATTGGAGAAACGGCTATGGCATTTTCTTCCAAGAAAAGACACAAACGCTCAACATCAAATGAATAATTGTCTATCGTGTTTTTTGATAAACCTCTTTCAATCCTGAGATAGGACTGAAAGCTTTTGATGTAAGTTTTCCAATTCATTTTACAAAGTAAAGCTATTTTTGAACATAAAAAAACCA
>DZAU01000127.1 GCA_022729635.1 Flavobacterium psychrophilum | reverse complement strand
ATCCTGAGCTTGTCGAAGGACAACTTCCAACTCCCAACTTCCTGCTTCTTGTCGAACATCCTCACGTTTATACATTAGGAAAAAGTGGTGATTTAGAAAATCTATTGCTAAGCGAAAAACAACTCGAAGCCAAAGGCGCAACTTTCTACAAAATCAATCGTGGTGGCGATATTACCTATCACGGACCAGGACAAATCGTGGGTTATCCTATTTTAGATTTAGAGAATTTCTTCACTGATATTCATAAATATTTACGTTTTCTGGAAGAAGCCATAATTCTCACTTTAGCAGAATATGGACTCAATTGTGGCAGAAGCGAAGGCGAAACTGGAGTTTGGCTCGGAGTGGGAACACCGTTTGCAAGGAAAATTTGTGCAATGGGAGTTCGTGCTTCACGTTGGGTTACGATGCACGGTTTTGCTTTGAATGTAAATGTAGATTTGGGTTATTTTGACAACATTATCCCCTGTGGTATTCGAGGTAAAGCGGTAACTTCTTTAAATGTAGAACTCGGTGTCGAAAAAGTAAACGAAGCAGAAGTGAAAGCGAAAATCCTGAAACATTTTTCGAATATTTTTGAAGCGGAGTTTGTGACAAAATAGACCACAGATGATATGCGTGTATGAAACATTTGGCATTTCGAAGCGGTTTCTTGTCAAGTTACACCTACTTTTGATACGAGCTGTAACGCTTGATAAACCACTAATTGCCATACGTTTTATACACGTTGTTTGCCACTGGGCATTTTTGTCTTTCGTTAAAATGTCACGGTTTTATCAGCCCAAACCACAAGATTTACACAATCAATCATTGTCGAAATCGGACAAGCATCGGTTTCATTAAGTTGTCTTGATTTTAAACAAGTTCCACAAGCAAGGATTTCTCCTCCAACATTCACAAATGCTTTTAATTGTTCGTCAACATTGTATTTCTCGTGAGTTAATCCTTCACATTCAACGGCTTCTCCCATTAGGAAAACCTTTACTTCATGTCCTTGTTTTTTTGCTGTTACTGCAAATCGAAAAGCATTCCATGCTTTTTCAAATTCTTTTGTTTCTAAGATAATTCCGATTTTCATAATCTACTGTATTTTAAATTTTTGAAATTACTAATCCTTTTGTTAGTGCGAGCGTCAAGCTCGTGTCCATTTCCAATTAAAATTTATTTGCTTTTGTTAGTGTTCACGGGCGTGACGCTTGCGCTAGCTGGGGGTTTCATTGTTCGTGCTGCGCACGCAACGAAACTCTAGCTGTTAGCGGCTGTTTTTTTACGCTACAAATCATTTTTTTTTGTCTGCCGTAAATCTATTTTCGTCCACATCTTTCAAAAAAGCAATGAGGTTAGTAAAATAATTCTGTTGGTCGTCATACATACTTAAGTGACTTCCATTTGGGCATAAGTAAGTTCTACTGTTCGGAATAAGTTGCCCCTCTCTTTTCATGTCCTCTGGGTTCATTTCGTCATATATTCCACCAAGAACAAGCGTTGGAACTTTGATATTGGGTAATCTATCCCACATTTCCCAATCTTTAAAATTGCCAGTAACATGAAACTCGTCCACACCTTGCATTTGTATATAGATTGAATGATTTGCTTTTTTGAATGCTCTCATTAATGGCTCTGGCCAATTTTCAACCGGCATACGGCAAACATTACGAGTGTAAAGTTTATTCATCAACAAGTTTTGGTATTCAGGCGAGTCATAAAGTTTACGTTTGTCTAATGAATCAAAAGTAGCCAATTCTTCTTTTGTCAAAAACTCATTCTTTTGCTTATTGCTATAACTAACGTAACTCTTAATTCCTGCGGTCATATTAGATAGTACGGCAGCTTTTACATGACTTTGATATTTCTGTAAATATTCCATTGCTAACATACTGCCCCAAGAATGCCCCAACAAATAGAAGTTTTCTAATCCAAGACCTTTTCTCACTTGCTCTACTTCTTCTACATAGCGTGGAATATTCCAAAGAGATGTGTCTGTTGGAATATCAGAATTTCCAACGCCTAATTGGTCGTAATAGTAAAATTCAATTCCTTCTTTTGGTAAAAAATCCTCAAAGCATTCAAAATAGTCATGGGTAAAACCTGGTCCACCATGTAATAGCAAGACTTTTATTTTGCCATCCCCAATTTTCTTTGTCCAAACATTGTATTTGCCGTCAACTCGTATCATTTTAGAGCCACCTGTTTTTACTTCATAGTTAGTGTCTGTAACTTTTGAAGTTGAAGCATTGTCAGCCGGTTTAGGCGATTGTTTGCATGACCAAATACAAGCAGTAATTAAAAGTGTCAAAATTAAATTTTTCATTTTTTTATTGTTATTGTTTAAGTTTATTGTTGTTCTATAAAATAGCCGCTAACGGTTTGCAGCTTGGCGATGTGGCGGATTAAGGAAGCCAAAACTTTCGGTTAAATACCGAAATTCGAAAGTACAAAACCAACTTCAAATTAAGCCCAAAACCCGCCATATTGCCAACTGCTGTTAGCGGTTCGGTGTTTATTATTCACTTATCAATTTCATTAATTCGTCAGTAAATTTTTCTATTTGTGTTTTAGTTTCGTTGTCAATTAGATTACCTTGTTCGTCAAATTTTCCTTTTATTCCTTGAATTAGCAAACAAGTCTCGTCTGTAAATTTTGCCATTGCAGTTTTCATTATCAGTTGCAATTCTTCGTGTCCTTTTTGTCCACTTGCCGAAGCTGTAATTAAACCACTTGGTTTGTCCGTATAAATTGTTGTCGAAATACACCATTCAATTGCGTTTTTTAGTCCACTTGGAATGCTGAAAACATATTCTGGTGTGCAAATAATTATTCCGTCTGCTTGTTCAATATTTTTTCTAAATTCAATTATTTGTCTTGGTGGATTGTCTGCCGAAAGTTCAGGGTCAAAATGCGGTAAAGTTTTTAAGTCGTTATAAATTGTCAGGTTAATGCTCTCACATGTCAAACTTGCAATTTTTTCAACAAGTTTATAGTTTGCAGAATATGAACTTGCACTTCCAATAATTGCTAATATATTTTTCTTATCTGCCATTAATTTCTTTAAGTTTTTTTGTCTGTTGTGAGTTTCACTACACTGACAGCTAACGAGCCCCCGCTTTGCGGGGTTTTCGAGAGAGCTTGCTCTCGAAGGAA
>DZAU01000058.1:5256-13120 GCA_022729635.1 Flavobacterium psychrophilum | reverse complement strand
TGAAAGACGGCAACCTGAATGGGTTGCCGTTTTTTTTATTTAGAATTAAAAAAAAATTGCTCGTTTACGGGAAGCCGTAATTTTAGTAATGTTTAATTTGTTAAATTTGATGATTCGAAGGAGTAAAATTTTAAATTTTTTGGAGGTAACAAAGTTGATATACACGTAAGTTTCTAATAATCAAAATATAAATAAAAAATGAAAAAAACAGCACTATTAATAATTGCAATTGCTTTCTATTCTAAAGGGATTTCTCAGGAAGTTAAAAAAATAGGTTCCGAAACACTTTTAAAAGAGTTAGCTGAGAAAGGATGCAAGTGCGTCGATTCTATTCCTACTTACAATCGCCCGATAAACGAAATAGCAATAGATATTAGCGACTGTATCGACAAGCAAATCGGTGCTTATCAGTTAGGTTCAAAGCTATTGGATATTGATGTTTTAAAAGAGAAAGCATCCGAAAAAGATGGAAAAAAGCAAGTTGATATTTCTTTTAATACTAACGAAAATTCGGAAGAGTATAAAAAATATTATTATGAAATGGAAAGGTATATGATGAGTAATTGTGCTTCTGTAAAAGAGAAAATAGCAAGTAATGAAAAACAAAGTGCTAAATCATTTTCTGACAATAAAAAGGCCATAGAATACTACAATAAAGGAATGGATGAGGTCAAAAAAGAAAATTCTGAAAAAGCTGTCGTGTATTTTGAAAAAGCAGTAAAAGAAGACCCTGAATTTGCTTTTGCTTGGGATAATTTGGGTGTAAATTATAGAAGATTAAACAATTTTGACAAAGCGATTGAATGCTATAAAAAATCATTAGAAATAGATCCAAAAGGATTAATGCCTTTGCAGAATATTGCATTGGTTTATCAGTACAAAAAAGAATATGATAAAGCTATTGAAGCCTATGAGAAGTTAGCAGAATTAGACAAAAATAATCCAGAAGTTTATTATGGAATTGGGAATGTTTATACAACTAATTTACAAGATTATGAAAGAGGATTGGATAATATGTGCAAGGCTTATAATTTGTATGTTTATCTAAAATCTCCTTATAGAAGCGATGCCGAAAAAATGATCAGTTTTATTTATGCAGAAATGAAAAAACAGGGGAAAGAAGAAAAATTCAATCAGATTCTGAAAGACAATAATATTTCACAAAACTAATTATTGTACAAACTTAAAACAAAAAACCCACTCAATCGAGTGGGTTTCGTGGTACCTCCAGGGATCGAACCAGGGACACATGGATTTTCAGTCCATTGCTCTACCATCTGAGCTAAGGTACCTCGCTAATGCGGGTGCAAATATAGAATGATTTTTAATTTATACAAAACAATTATTAAAAAAAATCTATTCGTAACTTCGCATCGTTAAATATAGATTATGATTCTAGCTGTCGATGTTGGGAATACCAGAATTAAAGCCGCTGTTTTTGAGGATAGTACCCTTTTAGAGACCTTTGTTTTTATGAAAACGGAGCTCCAAAAAAGCATCCAAAGTATTTTAAAAAAGCACCAAAACATTTCTCATTTAGTGGTTTCTTCTGTTTCTGATGTCGAAAAACAAGCTTTTACTGAATTTAAAGATTCCATATACATTCATTTTGTTTCGCACAAGGATTCGTTTCCGTTTGTTAATTGCTATGAAACACCACAAACTCTTGGAATTGACCGAATGGTTCTTGCCGCTGGCGCAACACTTCAATTTCCCAATCAGAATAGGTTAGTGATTGATGCCGGAACCTGTGTAACCTACGATTTTATCGATGAGAATGACAATTATCTTGGCGGAGCTATTTCGCCCGGATTGCGACTACGATACGAAGCCTTACATAATCATACGGCAAAATTACCCTTGCTGAATTTAGAAAATCCCAAACAATTTATAGCGAATTCAACATCAGAATCTATTCATTCCGGTGTGGTAAATGGATTGGTTTACGAAATAGAGGGTTTTATCAATCAATATAAAGAGCAATATTCAAACTTTATCATAATTTTAACGGGTGGAGACTCAGAATTTTTGGCTAAACGATTAAAAAATACCATATTTGCCAATTCAAATTTCCTACTCGAAAGTTTGAACCAAACATTTCAATATAAAACCGAAAATGATTAAAAATTTTTTAATAAGCACTTGTTTATTTTTGTCATTAGTTTCTTTTTCCCAAGAAGGGACTTCTTCACCCTATTCTTTTTACGGAATTGGGGAATCCAGATTTAAAGGAGCAGTTGAAAATCGTTCGATGGCCGGAATATCAATAATTCCGGATAGTACACACGTCAATTTACAAAATCCTGCAGGCTATGCCAATTTAAAATATACTGCTTTTACGATGGCCGGAAGCAGCAATTACACCAAACAAAAATCAGACAAAGTATCCGGAACCGCACAAAGAACCACATTCGATTATTTGGCTTTAGGAATTCCTTTAGGAAAATTTGGAGCGGCTTTTGGATTATTGCCCTATTCTTCTGTTGGTTATAGAATTGAAAACATCTCTTTAGATGGCTCTCAAAACAATAAACGTTTTAATGGTTGGGGTGGATTGAATCGCGTTTTCCTTGGCGCAGCCTATAGAATAATGCCAAATTTAACTATTGGAGCCAATGCGTATTATAACTTTGGGAAAATCCAAACCAATAGTTTAGAGTTTATTCCTTATGTTCCGATTGGTTCTCGTGAGTTGAATGTTACGGAACTCTCCGGGGTGAATTTTAACATCGGGATGATGTATAATACTAAAATCAGCAAAAAACTTTCCTTGTTCAGTAGCGTATATTACACACCAAAAAGTGATTTGACATCCAATAATACCAGAACAATTGGCACAGTAACTTATAATTCAGTTTTTGATATTCAAGATGTGGATGTTTTAGACCCAGTTATTACAAAAACCGATTTAAACTTGGCTCAAAAATGGACGCTTGGCGCTGGAGTTGGAGATCTAAGAAAATGGTTTTTTGGCACAGAAGTTAGCCTTCAAGACGTAGGGAAATTAGCCAATAATTACAATACCTTAGACAATGTGACTTACGAAAAATATCAAAAATACAGCGTTGGCGGCTATTACACACCCAATGCAAACCCGTTTTCAAGTTATGTCAAAAGAATCACCTACCGAGGAGGTTTTAAATACGAAAAAACAGGATTGGTTGTCAATTCAACTTCAATAAACGATGTTGGGCTAACTTTTGGAGTAGGATTGCCAATAACGGGTTCCTTTTCTAACACAAATATCGGTTTCGAATATGGAAAAAAAGGAACGACCTCAAATGATTTAGTTCAGGAAAATTATTTCAACCTAAGCATAAACTTTTCGCTTAACGATAAATGGTTTGTGAGAAGTAAATTCTTTTAATTTCAACATTAGCTTTTGTAATTATTCATAACTGCAAATGATTTCACTAAAAAAACACCGAATCCTTTCGCTTGTCACGGTTCTTGCCGTGACACTGTTTTTTGGGTGCGAAAGTAATTTTAAGGAAGTCCAAAAAAGTAATTTCACTGAGTTTGTGCCCAGTGGCGAAGCCGAACAAATAAATCTAAAATATACAGATTCTGGTCGCATAACGGTGATATTGATAAGTCCAAAAATGATGGAATATGCTACTGTGGATTTTCCCTTTACGGAATTTCCCAAGGGGATTGACGTTACCTTATTTGACAAAAACGGTAAAAAGACTTTTGTAAAAGCAGATTATGCCACGTCTTACAAACAAACTAATCTTATTGATTTGAAAGGAAATGTAAAAATTACTTCGCAGGACGGACAAACACTCGAAACAGAACAATTGTATTTTGACCAAAAAAACGAGTGGTTTTTTACCGAAAAAAGCTTTAAATTTACAGACCCAAAAGGAGTTTCAAGCGGTCAGGGAATAGATTTCAGCAAAGATTTTAAAGTTATTAATTCACAAAGAATAGCCGGCGAAATCGAATCAAACGAATAAATTTACTATTCAAATCATGAAATACTTAAAATACACACCTTACCTTTATCTTATTCTTGGAGCAGTTTTTATTTATGACGGAATCATCCATTGGAATTCTCCCAACGAAACACCAAAAGTAAGCCTGTTTATCGGAGGCTTGGCTATTTTTATGTTTTTCTTCAGAAGAAGATTTGCCAAAAATATCGAAGACCGAAATAAAAAACCCTGATTATGGAAATAAGCATTATACTATTAAGTCTAATACTATGTGCCTTTTTCTCTGGGATGGAAATTGCCTTTATTTCCTCCAATAAAATTTATCTCGAAATAGAGAAAAAAAAAGACAGTTTTATCTCTAACATTCTCACAAAACTCACCGAAAAACCTTCAAAATTCATTGCTACAATGCTCATTGGAAACAACATTGCATTAGTGGTTTACGGGTTTTTTATGGGCGATTTATTGATGCGTTGGATAGCGTTTTTCGGATTTCAATTTTCCGAATTTTTGAATCTAATCGTTCAAACACTAATTTCTACAATTATTGTATTAGTTACTGCCGAGTTTTTACCTAAAGTGTTTTTTCAAATTTATGCCAATAATTTAATTAGATTTTTTGCCCTTCCAGCGTATAGTTTTTACCTACTATTTTATTATATATCTTCTTTTTTTATCTGGATTTCTGATGTTGTTTTAATAAAAATTTTCAAAACACAAGGCGATCAAACGCAGTTATATTTTAGTAAAGCGGAACTTGGGAATTACATTACCGAACAAATGAGCGCCGTGGAAGATACCGAAGAAATAGATTCAGAAATTCAAATCTTTCAAAATGCTTTAGACTTCTCGGGTGTCAAAGCCAGAGATATTATGAGTCCCAGAACCGAAATTGTAGCCATCGATTTGTTTGATTCAATATCCGAACTGAAGGATTTGTTTATAGAAACCGGCTATTCTAAAATTGTGGTATATCAAAACTCGCTTGATGACATCGTGGGCTACGTGCATTCTTTTGATTTATTCAAAAAACCAAAAAGCATCAAATCGATAGTAATTCCGGTAGAATTTGTCCCCGAAACAATTTATATTAAAGACGCAATGGATTTGCTTACCAAAAAAAGAAAAAGCGTAGCCGTTGTGATTGACGAATACGGGGGAACCTCTGGAATTATTACTGTTGAAGATATTATCGAAGAGCTTTTTGGAGAAATTGAAGACGAACACGATTCAGATGAAGAATTGACCGAAAAAGAACTCGAAGACGGCGTTTATATTTTTTCTACCCGATTAGATGTCGAATATTTAAACCAAACTTACAAGCTCAATATTCCCGAAAGCGATTCCTACGGAACTCTTGGCGGTTTCATTGTAGATTCAACCAAAGAAATCCCTCAAAAAGGCGATACAATCACCATAGGAATGTATCATTTTATCATAGAAGAAGCCACAAATAAGAAAATCGAATTGGTTAAAATGACCCTAAAAGATTGAATTTTTTTGGTAAATGAAATTTTCTTGTAAATTATGGAGCTACTAGTATAATTATTAATTAGATAATTGTATTTTCGCAGACTGAATATAAAATTAATAACAATAAAAATGGCAGTTTTACAAAAAATTAGACAACGTTCCGCTTTAACAATAATAATTATTGCATTTGCATTATTTGCATTTTTAGTACCAAGTCTATTCGACAAAGGAAATTTTGGTAAAAGCTCGAAAGATGTGGGAAGCGTTAACGGAAAAGACATCTCATTTGAGGAATTTAGAGTAAAAGTAAGTAATCTTGAAAAAAGCCAACAAGGCGTTACACCAACAGCAGCAGCAAATAGAGTTTGGGATCAAGAAGTAACGATCGCTTTGCTAACTTCTGAATTCGAAAAATTAGGGTTAAGAGTTGGAGAAAAACACATAATGGAAATCTTGAAAGCAGATCAAAATATAGGGCAAAATCCAATATTTTTGAATGCTGCAGGAGTTTTCGACCAAGCAAAATTCAAAGAATATTTCAAAGCAAATCCCGCACAAGCTCAATTTTTAAAAGACAGAGAAAAAGATGCAGAACTTAATGCAAAATATCAAATCTATGCAACTTTAATAAAAGCGGGAACTTATACAACCGAAACCGAAGCAAAATTGAAATACGAAATGGAAGCTGACAAAGTGAATTTTGCCTATGTTGCCGGATTATATTCTACCATAAAAGACAGCGAAGTAAAAGTATCTGACGAGGATATTGTGGCTTTTATGAAAAAGAACGAGAAAAAATACAAGGCTGATGAAACTCGCGAAATAGAATATGTTTTGATTGAAGACAAAGCTTCACCAGAAGATGAAGCCGAAGTAAAAGCCAAAGTAAACGGATTATTGAATGAGCGTGTGAAATATGACGATGCAACAAAAACAAATGTGTCAGAGTCAGGTTTTAGAACAACTCCAAACACCATCGAATTTGTGAACTCAAACTCAGATATTCCTTATGACTCTACTTATGTGGCCAAAAAAGATTTGCCAGCCGTTGATGCTGATAAATTATACAATCTGGCTCCAGGAGAAATTTATGGGCCTTATATGTTTGGAAAATACTATTGTATTTCAAAATCAATGGGAAGAAAAGTGGGCGTGAATGCAAAAGCAAGCCACATCCTGATTAGTTATGAAGGAACTCAAGTTCCAAACCAAAAAGAGAAACGAACAAAAGAACAAGCTAAAGCAAAAGCTGAAGCTATTTTAGCTCAAGTAAATGCAAATCCAGATAGTTTTATGATGTTGGCATTTACTGCATCAGATGATTCCTCTTCTCAGCAAGGTGGTGATTTGGGCTTTTTTGGTCCAAACCAAATGGTAAAACCTTTCAACGATTTCGTTTTTGGCAATCCTATCGGTAAAGTCGGATTAGTAGAAACTCCTTTTGGTTTTCACATTATCAAAGTAACGGATAAGCAAGACGGAATCCGTTTAGCGACTATAGCTCAAAAAATTGAGCCTTCAGAAACTACTTCTGATAAAATATTTACACAAGCAACTCAATTTGAAAGCGAAGCTTTAAATAAAGATTTCGATAAAGCTGCCGTAGCAATGAAACTTACAGTTGCTCCTCCGGTAACAGCGAAAGTAATGGACGAAGCTTTTGGACCATTGGGTAATCAAAGAAATATTGTGAGTTGGGCATTCGCAGACGAAACAGATTTAGGAGCCGTAAAAAGATTTGAAGTGGCAAATTTAGGTCACGTGATTGCTAAAGTCAAAAAAGTAAATGCAGCGGGATTAATGGCGGTAGATTTGGTAAGACCTTATCTTGAACCAATTCTTAAGAACAAGAAAAAAGCCGAGTTAATCAAAGCTAAAATGACAGGAACTTCATTAGAAGCTATTGCAAAAGCTACAGGTTCAACCATTCAGCAAGCTATTGATGTTACGTTAGAAAATCCGGTTTTGGCTGGTGGAGTTGGTCAAGAACCTAAAGTAGTTGGAAACGCATTTGCTTTGGCTGCTGGGAAACTTTCTGCTCCAATCGAAGGAAATACGGGAGTTTATGTAGTAAAAAACAACAGTACTGTAAAAGCACCAGTTTTGAAAAACCATTCAGCCTATGTTGCCAAATTAAAAGCGCAAAACGCCGGCGATTTCAACAGAGTGATTCCGGCTTTGAAAGACAATGCTAAAATTGAAGACAACAGAAAACAATTTAATTATTAAATTGAAGATTTAAAAATATCAAAAATCCCGAGCAATCGGGATTTTTTTGGTTTATACAGTTTTGTTTTAGATTTTATCGGAAGAGGTTTCTATAAACGTGTGATTTCTCCCGATGGTCGAAATGACAAGCAGCTGGAGTTTTTCTGTTAAACTTAAAGGGCAAATGGGATTACAAAATCATATCCCTATAAGGTATTATCGTCTGAAAACCTTTCGCTTCAAAA
>DZAU01000058.1:0-5156 GCA_022729635.1 Flavobacterium psychrophilum | reverse complement strand
TTACAAAATCATATCCCTATAAGGTATTATCGTCTGAAAACCTTTCGCTTCAAAATAATCGCTTGGATTTTCTTTTGAAATTGCCAACACAAAATCGCCTCCCCAAGCGCCAAGACTTTTTACAACACCATTAAAATCTGGAAATAAAGTTTCTTTTACCGTGTTTAGTTCTAAAATATGGCTCATCTGAGCCTCATGTTCTTCTAAAACTGAAGAAAAATCTTCGATATTTTTTGCGATTAAAACAGCTTGTGTTATTGTATTGTTTTCGAAAATGTTTTTTTCTAAATCTTGGTTTTTGTTGTTGTAATACGAAGCAATTGCGGCTTTACTGTTCTGCTTTTTGTCCAAATAAACAAAGTATAAATTTTCTAAAAATTCTGGAGCGAAATCTATTTTTTCAACCATTGGCTTGCCACTACTTAAATGATATAAAATAGGACTGTCGTTTTGAGCGCAGGCAATATCGTACCCGCTTCCTCCGAAACTGTTGTTGAGTAAAACAAAAGCGTCGATTTGCAACAATTGCCCAATATTGTTGATTAGAGTTGAGGAAGTTCCCAAACCCCAATTTCTGGGAAATGTTAGTGCAGTTTTGATTTCATATCCGTCGGATTGATTAATAAAATCTGGGTTTAATAAATAGGCTTCGTGCAGGATTTCAATAAGTGTATTTCTTACAGACGATTTTCCAGTGATTATTTTATTCGAAATAGCCACAAACGAAAAAGTATCTTCAAACCAAATACTTCCGTCAGCATCAAAACTCGTCCATTTTATTTCTTGATTTTTTCCTTCTTCGACAATCAGGTTTTGTCCAAATTTTGTGGGTAACGCAAATGCTTTGGCACCGTCAAGAACTAGATATTCTCCCGTGATTAATAATTTTCCGTTGCTGTAAAATTCTTTTTTCATTAAGTAAACAAATCCAACCCTTTCAGGGTTCAAAACCCTGACAGGGTTTATTTATAAATTAAACTGGTCTTCTTAAAATTTCTATATATTCAACAACAGCACTATGTGAAACCACATGATGTTTGAAATGTTTTTGAATCAAAAGTCGTTCTTCGTCATTAGCTTCAAATTGGTTCAAGATATTGTTCAAGTGCATTTTCATGTGACCTTCCTGGATTCCGGTTGTGGTTAGCGAACGCAAGGCGGCAAAATTTTGTGCCAAACCGGCAACGGCCACAAACTGCATTAATTCCTTTGCCGATGGATGTTCCAGCATTTCTAAAGACAATTTCACCATTGGATGCAAGGAAGTCAAACCGCCAACGGTTCCTAATGCCAAAGGAACTTCCATCCAAAAAGTAAATATTCCGTTTTCGATTTTAGCGTGCGACAAACTCGAGTAACTTCCGTTTCGGGAAGCATAAGCGTGAATTCCGGCTTCAACAGCACGAAAATCATTGCCCGTGGCAAGCACAACGGCATCGATTCCGTTCATAATTCCTTTGTTGTGGGTTACGGCTCGAAAAGGTTCCACTTCGGCAATTTGAACCGCCTGAATGAATTTTTCTGCAAATACTTTCGGATTCGGAATGTGTTTTTCGACCAAATCATCAACTAAGCAAGAAACTTCGGCACGAACTATACAATTGGGAACATAATTCGAGAGAATGCTCATCACGACTTCAATGTCTTTTTCTTCTTCGGAAAATAACTCATATGCTTGGGCTTCTTCTTTCAGCGTTTTGGAAAATTGTTCCAAACACGAATTGATAAAATTAGCACCCATCGAATCTTTGGTTTCAAAAGTGGCGTGCAATTGGTAATAATTGGGCAACAAATTTGTTTTGTCTTTCAAAACGATGTCCAGAATTCCGCCACCGCGGCGTTGCATATTTTTGGTAATGCTTTCGGTATTGGCGTAAAATTTCGTTTTGGTTTGGGCAAAAAACAGTGCGAGTTTCGATTCGTCTCCTTTAAAAATAAAGTGGACTTGTCCTATCTTTTCGGTATTGATAATGGTGGCTTTAAATCCGCCGCGAGTGGACCAGAATTTGGCTGCTTTTGAGGCAGCGGCAACCACCGAACTTTCTTCAATCGCCATCGGAATACTGCTGTATTTTCCGTTAATCAGAAAATTAGGAGCGACTCCAAGCGGAATATAGAAATTGCTTATCGTATTTTCGATGAATTCATCGTGTAATTTCTGTATTTTTTCGTCAGAATTCCAATAGTTTTTAAGGATCGAAATAGCGTCTTTGGGATTGGAAAAATACTCCTTGGCAATCCAGTTTATTTTTTCTTCTTTGGATAATTTTGAAAATCCGGCAATTGTATTTTTCATTAATAATT
Organism: Flavobacterium psychrophilum; assembly: GCA_022729635.1. Taxonomy (GTDB): domain Bacteria; phylum Bacteroidota; class Bacteroidia; order Flavobacteriales; family Flavobacteriaceae; genus Flavobacterium; species Flavobacterium psychrophilum_P. Next base: position 2,852 of record DZAU01000058.1, on the reverse strand, counting down.
TTCTAATAAGAATATTTGTTTTTGATGATTCCTATAACAAGAACTGATTTCTCGTTTTCAATAATTTGATGCGAAATCGTATAGCCTTTGAAAACATAATCTCTATAAGAATCGACTTTAAAATAAATCGACTTTTTGAAGTTGAAAGGAAATTTTAAGTCTTTTTTGATGGCAGCAATCAACTCTTTTTTGAACTTTCTTGCGGCAAGAGGTTTGTCTCTAGCAATAAAATCAATTATCTCGTCTAATAAAAAATAAAAGTTACTAGAAAATTTAATTTTCATATTTTGAAATTGTTTTTTCTAACATCGCATCTAATTCGTCAATATCGTAAGTCTTACTTTCTCCAGACGCTATTCTCTTGACCTCTAGATGCAATCTATCTCGATATTCTTCAAAAGATTTGTCTTCAACAATTGGACTCTTTTCCTCAATAATATGCAATTCATTTTTTGAAAAAGAATTTAAAAAATGAATTAATTTTTCCTTTACATTTGATTGAAATTCTATTCTGATAGTTTCCATATTCATTTTTTATAGAATTCAAAATTAGTAAAAAAATTGGTATGGAACTCAATTTGACATTTTGTTTCTTTTTTTAATAATTAACAGTTGAAACGTGAAATAATTGTAAAATTTTCACTAAAATTGATGTCTTTTATATTTAAATAAATTTTATGCACCCAAATAGAATTGCCTTCTTGTTTTTGTTGTTATTTATTAGTGCTTTCGGGCAACAAAAAATTACTGTCGAAGCCATTTACACTGGAGAATTTACCGCCAAGGAAATGTTTGAATTACAGTCCTTGAAAAACACCAATCAATACACGGTCTTAAATTCTGACGAAGCTTCCGGAAGCATGCAAATTGATTTATTCGATTTTGCAACTTTAAAAAAAGTAGCCACTTTAATCGACACAAAAAACCAATATAAATTATTGGGAGGAATTGATAGTTATGCTTTTAGTTCAGACGAAAAAAAGATTTTGATTGCCAATAATACCAGCCAAATCTACCGCCATTCCTATACTGCCGATTATTTTCTTTACAATATTGCTTCGAAAGAGTTAACCAAGATTTTGGAACAAGTGCAAGAACCCACCTTTTCGCCAGATGGAAAGAAGATTGCTTACGCCAAAGGAAACAATCTTTTTATTTATGACATTACTTCAAATACAAATAGCCAAATCACCACCGATGGCAAGAAAAATGCCATCATCAACGGTATTTCAGATTGGGTTTATGAAGAAGAATTCAAATTTGTCAGGGCTTTCGATTGGAGTGCAGACAGCAAAAAAATAGCCTATATTCGTTTTGACGAAAGCCAGGTTCCGGAATTTTCGATGTCAATTTTTGGCAAGAATCTGTATCCAAAAACAGAAACTTTCAAATATCCAAAAGCGGGGGAGAAAAATTCCTTGGTTTCGTTACACTTGTATGATGTTGATTCAAAAGCCACAAAAAATGTCAATTTAAGTCAGTATAATGATTTTTATATTCCAAGAATTGAATGGACAAATGATGCCAATGTTTTATCGGCAAAAATATTGAATCGCCATCAAGACAACCTCGATTTGTTGTTTGTTGACGGAAACACCGCCGAAGCAAAAGTAGTCCTGAACGAAAAAGACAAAGCATACATTGATTTTATTGACACAGATAATTTGACTTTTCTGAAAGACAATAGTTTTATTTGGACCTCTGAAAAGGACGGTTTCAATCATATTTATTGGTATGACAAAACAGGAAAATTAAGAAATCAGGTTACTAAAGGCAATTGGGAAGTAACCACCTATTATGGTTTTGACGAAAAAACGGGTACAGTCTATTATCAATCAACAGAAAACGGTTCTATAAACAGAGCGATTTACAGAATCAATATCGACGGAAAAAACAAAGTGCAACTGTCACAAAATATAGGAACAAATGTGGCAACTTTCAGTCCGAATTTTCAATATTTCATCAACACCTTTTCGAGTGCTGCTCAACCCACGATTTATACTTTAAACGAATCGAAAACCGGAAAGCAAATTCAGATTATTGAAAATAACCAAGAGTTAGTCTCAAAACTAAAAAACTACAATTTGCCGGACAAAGAATTTTTTGTTTTGAAAACCGAAAAAGGAAACGAACTTAATACTTGGATAATCAAGCCAAAAGACTTTGATGCCAATAAAAAATATCCGGTTTTAATGTTTCAATATTCTGGACCAGGTTCACAAGAAGTTAAAAACGAATGGGGTTCTTATGACGATTATTGGTTTATGATGCTCTCGCAACAAGGTTATATTATTGCTTGTGTTGATGGTCGAGGAACAGGATTTAAAGGAGCCGATTTTAAAAAAATTACCTATAAACAATTAGGGAAATACGAAGTCGAAGACCAAATTGACGCAGCAAAAGCAATAGAAAATTATCCTTATGTTGATAAAACCAGAATCGGAATTTGGGGTTGGTCTTATGGTGGTTTTATGTCGAGTAATTGTATTTTAAAAGGGAATGATGTTTTCAAAATGGCGATTGCCGTTGCTCCGGTAACCAACTGGCGTTTCTATGACAGTGTTTATACCGAAAAATATATGCAGACACCACAAGAAAACCCAAAAGGCTATGACGACAATTCGCCAATAAATTTTGTCAACAAACTGAAAGGAAAATACTTGTTGATTCACGGCTCGGGCGATGATAATGTGCATGTACAAAATTCGATGCAAATGATGGAAGCCTTGATTCAAGCTAATAAACAATTTGACTCACAAATTTATCCGGATAAAAACCACGGAATTTACGGCGGAATGACAAGAATACAATTGTTTAATAAAATGACTAATTTTATCCAAAATAATTTGTAA
>DZAU01000126.1 GCA_022729635.1 Flavobacterium psychrophilum | reverse complement strand
ATTTTTTCTTGATGACCAATACTTTCCTGGTGAATATCTTTGAATAATTTAACAATAAACTCTTCTGTCAATCCTTTTTTTGCTCCTTCAGCAATCATTTTTGCTTGGATTTCATTCCAACGATTGCTTTGAAGTACGGCAACATTAGCCTCTTTTTTCACCTGACCAATTTCGTCTGCTACTTTCATACGTTTTCCTAATAAATCTAACAAATTAGCGTCTAAAACATCGATGTTAGCTCTTAATTTTGTCATTTTAGATGTAAATTCATTTGTGGTATCGTCGTGTTTTCTCACTTTCAAATCTTTAAAAATCTGTTTCAAAGCATCTGGAGTTACTTGTTGAGCTGCATCACTCCAAGCATTGTCTGGGTCAATATGTGTCTCGATAATCATTCCGTCATAATTCAAATCCAATGCTTCTTGAGTTACTTCAAGAACCATATCACGGTTTCCCGTAATATGTGATGGATCGATAATCAAAGGCAAATCAGGAAATTTATTTTGCAATTCGATAGCAATTTGCCACTCAGGAATATTACGGTATTTTGTTTTTTCGTACGTAGAAAAACCTCTGTGAATTACTCCTAACTTCTCGATTCCGGCCATAAGTAAACGCTCAACGCCTCCTAACCACAAAGCCAAATCAGGATTTACAGGATTTTTAATCAGTACAATTTTATCCGTTCCTTTTAAAGTATCGGCAATTTCCTGAACCGCAAACGGATTTGCTGTTGTACGAGCGCCAATCCATAAAACATCGATGTCATTTTCTAATGCCAGTTTGCAATGAGCAGCAGTCGCAACTTCGGTTCCCATTAGCAATCCTGTTTCCGCTTTTGCTTTTTTCAACCATTTCAATCCAATTTCACCCACACCTTCAAATCCTCCCGGACGCGTTCTTGGTTTCCAGATTCCAGCTCTAAAAACACTCACATCTGAATTTTTCAGCTCGTGAGCGATTTTCAACACTTGCTCCTCTGTCTCTGCGCTACAAGGCCCAGCTATCACTAATGGATGAGTCAAATTGAATTCGTTCAACCAATTTCTCATTTCTTTCTTGTTTTCCATTTTATTTATTGTTTGTCGTTTATTGTTTATCGTTTGTTGTTCTTTTTAACTGCCATCTGCAAACTGCAAACTGACTACTTTTTCATTCCGTTTAATATTTCCCTTATTCTATTTACGCCTTGCATTTCGTTGAAAATCGCATCGTAATCGTCATTCTCTAATAATTCTTTGAAATTAGATAAATTAGAAATATATTCTTCTAATCCTTTCACCACTTGTTTTTTATTCTGTTTAAAAATTGGCGTCCACATTGCTGGAGAACTTTTAGCCAAACGAACGGTGCTTTCAAAACCAGAACCAGCCATATCAAAGATATCCTGCTCGTGTTTTTCCTTATCTATTACCGTTTTACCTAGCATAAACGAACTAATGTGGGACAGATGCGACACATAAGCAATGTGCTTATCGTGCGATTTTGGATCCATATATCGGATTCTCATTCCCATACTTTTGAACAAATACAAGGCTTTTTCCTGTAATTTGAAAGTCGTTTTTTCTACCTCACAAATGATATTGGTTTTGCCTTGAAACAAACCTTTTATCGCTGCCGAAGGTCCTGAAAATTCCGTTCCCGCTATGGGATGCGCTGCTATGAAATTCCTCCTTTTTGGATGATTTGCAACTGCCTCACAAATTGGAATTTTGGTAGAACCAACATCAAAAACTGTTGCTGTGTCCGGAATTATATCCAAAACTTTTGGCAGAAAAACGAGTGCAACATCTACAGGAACCGAAAGAATTACATAATCAGCATTAGCTATATCTTCAAAAACCGCAACTTCATCAATAATTCCAAGTTTTATAGCTTCTTGTAAATGATTTTCATTGCTATCAATACCATAAATTTTGGCATCATCAAAAAAATCTTTAACTCCTAATGCTAATGATCCTCCTATTAATCCTGTTCCAATTACGTATATCCTCTCCCCAGCCCTCTCCAAAGGAGAGGGAGCTGAAGCTTGAAATGTATTTATATTATTTTTGTCCATTAGTTTTTCTATTAGTTGCTCAAAGCCCCTCCTTTGGAGGGGTTGGGGAGGAATCTATCAATTGCTTCCTTTATTTTTTCCTCTTTTACACACAATGCAAACCGGATATATCCTTCTCCATTACTTCCAAAAATGGTTCCTGGTGTGATGAAAATTGATTTTTCGTATAATATTTCGTCTATAAACTTTTCGGCAGATATGATTCCGTTTGGTAATTTTGCCCAGACAAATAATCCAACTCCTGCTGCATAAACTTCACAACCTAACTTTTCGGCCAATTGTTCTGTTAAAATTCTTCTTTTCCTATAAATGTCATTCATCGAATCGAACCAGGATTTATCACTTTTCAAAGCTTCAATCGCTCCTTTTTGGATTCCGAAGAACATTCCGCTGTCCATATTGCTTTTTACTTTCAAAACTGCATCGATACAGTCCGCATTTCCTAAAACCATTCCCACTCGCCAACCTGCCATATTGAAGGTTTTTGAAAGTGAATTCAGTTCCAATGCCACTTCTTTTGCGCCCTCAACCTGCAACAAACTCATTGGATTATCATTCAAAACAAAACTATATGGATTGTCATTAATCAATAAGATGTTATGCTTTTTGGCGAAAGCCACCAACTTTCCGAACAATTCTAAACTTCCTCTAGCTCCTGTTGGCATATGCGGATAACCAATCCACATAATCTTCACTTTCGATAAATCCAATTTTTCTAAAGCTTCAAAATCAGGTTCCCAATTATTATTTTCTTTTAAATCATAATAAACAGGAATTGCTCCCACCAAATTCGTCACCGAAGAATACGTTGGATAACCTGGATTTGGAATCAAAACTTGGTCTCCTTCGTTCAAAAAAGCCAATGAAATGTGCATAATTCCTTCTTTGGAACCCATCAAAGGCAAAATTTCAGTATTCTGATTCAAGGCAACACCATAATTATTTTGATAAAAATCGGCCATTCCTTTTCTCAATTCCGGCAAACCCTGATAACTCTGATATTGATGCGCATTTTCTTCTTGCATTGCCAAAGAAACGGCATCGATAACCGCTTGTGACGGTCTCAAATCCGGACTTCCAATTCCCATATTGATAATGGGTTTCCCTTCGGAAGCGAGTTGTCGCACTTCCCGAAGTTTTGAAGAAAAATAATACTCTTCTACTATTTCTAATCGTTTTGCA
>DZAU01000057.1 GCA_022729635.1 Flavobacterium psychrophilum | reverse complement strand
AAAAAAGCTGTCCATAATGAACAGCTTTTTTTGTTTTTGAATTAAAATTAACTAAACCAGTGGAGCTCCTCCCATAATTTCGGGATTGGCAAATGCTGAAAACTTGGCAAAATTAGCCTTGAATTTTTGAGCTAATTCTACCGCTTTTATATCATATAAATTGGGGTCTTCCCAAGTATTTCTTGGATTCAATATTTCACTTGGAACATTAGGACAAGATTGCGGTTTTGCAATTCCAAAAACGCTGTGATTTACATATTCCACATTGTCTAATTCTCCGTTTAATGCAGCAGTAATCATTGCTCGTGTGTATTTCAGTTTCATCCGACTGCCCGTTCCATAAGGTCCGCCAGTCCAACCAGTGTTGATGAGCCAAACTTTTACATTGGCATCTTTCATTTTTTTGCTTAACATTTCGGCATATTTTGTTGGATGCAAAGGCATAAATGGAGCTCCAAAACAAGCCGAAAAATTGGGCTGTGGTTCATTAATTCCGGCTTCGGTTCCTGCAACTTTTGCAGTGTAGCCAGAAATAAAATGATAAGCGGCTTGACCGGGAGTTAACCTTGAAATTGGAGGCAAAATCCCAAAAGAATCTGCCGTAAGGAAAAATATATTTTTTGGGTTTTCACCAATCGAATTAGGTTGGATATTGTCAATATGATAAATAGGATAACTAACTCTGGTATTTGGAGTTATAGAAACGTCCTGATAATCGACCTCGTTTGTTCCCTTTTTAAAGACAACGTTTTCCAGAATTGCCCCTTTTTTTATGGCTCTAAAAATGTCAGGTTCATTTTCTTCAGTAAGATTGACCACTTTTGCATAACATCCACCTTCAAAATTGAAAACGGTGTTTTCATTTGTCCAACCGTGTTCGTCGTCTCCTATGAGTTTTCTGGCTGGATCAGCCGATAGAGTTGTTTTTCCGGTTCCGGATAATCCAAAGAAAATGGCAGTGTCGCCTTCATTTCCTACATTGGCACTGCAATGCATTGGCAAAGTATTTTTGAAAACGGGAAGAATAAAATTCAAAGCCGAAAATATTCCTTTTTTCATTTCGCCTGTGTATCCGGTTCCACCTACAAGGGCAATTTTTTTGGTAAAATCAAGAATAGCAAAATTGCCTTGACGCGTTCCGTCAATTGCTGGATTTGCCATAAAACTTGGAACACAAAGTAAAGTCCATTCAGGTGTGAAATCTACTAATTCTTCAGTTTCAGGTCTCAAGAACATATTGAAACAAAATAAATTTGCCCAAGCCGTTTCGGTAACAACGCGAACATTTAGTCTGTAATTCGCATCGGCACAGACATAAGAGTCTCTGACAAAAACTTCTTTGTTGGACAAATAAGAGGTCACTTTATTGTATAAAGCATCAAAAGCATCAGCTTCGAATGGAATATTGACATTTCCCCACCAAACTTTGTCTTCGGTGATACTGTCTTTTACAATAAATCGATCCTGCGGTGAGCGACCTGTAAATTCTCCGGTATTAATAGCTAAAGCACCTGTCGAATTTTCGATTCCCTGCTCTGATTGCAAAGTTTTTTCGTGTAATTCTTCGGCTGATAATTGATAATGAATGGTTGGGTTTTCGATTCCTAAATTTTTTAACGAAATCGATTTCGTAAATAAGGCGTAGTTGTCCATAAATTTATTGGTTGTGAGTTTTAATTTATTGGACGCAAAATTATAGATTTAATTTTGGACAGGATTTGATAAAAATAATTTTATGATTTTTTGCTAAAATAATTCAACAATAATGCTCCCCAGCCTAATATTAATAGCAATCCGCCCAAAGGTGTTACGAATCCTATAATTTTAAAATCAAAAGAGGTAAGATTATTTGTTGCCAATAAATAAATGGATCCAGAAAAGAAAATCACTCCAAAAACAACTAAGTACAATATTGTTTTCTTTGTTTTTTGGGAAATAGAGTTTGTTATTCCAATGAATAATAAAAAGAAAGCGTGATACATTTGGTATCTCACTCCGGTTTCGAATGTAGAAAGTTCTTCAATGGTTAAAACTTTTTTTAAAGCGTGTGCGCCAAATGCTCCTAAAACGATAGCCAACATTCCGAAAAAAGCTCCTGTAGAAATTATTTTTTTGTCCATCCTGCGAAATTTTTTTACAAAAGTATCTCTTATCTCATCAAAGTGAAAGATAATTAGGAAATTCTTTTGCGTCTTCTCGATTTAATTTTAAACAAAAATTAAAATAATTTTCATTGTGAGTTGTTATAAATACAACAATAATATATATTTGTGTTATATTTATGTAATTATGAGAACAGTTTTAATCATTGGAGCGGGAAGATCGGCTTCGTCACTAATTCAATATCTTTTAAATAAATCTGAAAAAGAAGATTTACATCTTGTTATTGGAGATTTATCATTGGCAGCAGCTGAATTAAAAACAAATAATCATCCTAATGCTACCGCAATTGCTTTAGATATTTTTGATGAGAAACAACGAAAAGAAGCGATTCAAAAAGCCAATATTGTAATTTCGATGTTGCCTGCCCATCTTCATATTGAGGTTGCCAAGGATTGTATTGTTTACAAAAAACACATGGTAACAGCTTCCTATATTAGCGATGCGATGCAAGAATTAGATGCTCTAGCCAAGGAAAGCAATTTGATTTTTATGAATGAAATTGGTCTTGATCCCGGAATTGACCACATGAGTGCCATGAAAGTCATAAATGAAATCAGAAATAAAGGAGGAAAAATGCTTTTGTTTGAATCTTTTTGCGGAGGCTTGGTGGCTCCAGAATCCGACACAAATTTGTGGAATTATAAATTTACTTGGGCTCCAAGAAACGTTGTTCTTGCCGGACAAGGTGGCGCAGCAAAATTCATTCAGGAAGGAGCTTATAAGTATATTCCGTATTGGAATTTATTTCGCAGAACCGAATTTCTGGAAGTAGAAGGTTACGGTAGATTTGAAGCTTATTCGAATAGGGATTCACTGAAATATCTTGACATTTATGGATTAAAAGATGTACTCACCTTATATAGAGGAACAATCCGAAGAGTGGGTTTTTCTAAAGCCTGGAATATGTTTGTGCAACTCGGAATGACGGATGACAGCTACATTATGGAAAATTCGGAGAACATGAGTTATAGACAATTCGTTAACTCATTTTTGCCGTATCATCCAACAGATTCAGTAGAAATCAAGATGCGTTTGATTTTAAAAATTGATCAAGACGATATAATGTGGGATAAATTATTGGAGCTAGATTTATTCAATTCCAATAAAAAAGTAGGGTTAAAAAATGCCACACCAGCTCAAATTCTTGAAAAAATACTTGGAGACAGTTGGACACTTCAGCCCAAAGACAAGGATATGATTGTGATGTATCACAAATTTGGTTACGAAATAAACGGAAAAAAAGAACAAATCGACTCAAAAATGGTTTGCATTGGCGAAGATCAAACCTATACTGCAATGGCAAAAACCGTTGGATTGCCAGTAGCAATGGCAACCCTGTTAATTTTGAATGGAAAGATTAAAACGCCTGGTGTACAACTTCCAATTCTTGACGAAGTGTATCTTCCTATTTTGAAAGAATTAGAAGAATACGGCGTTGTTTTCAACGAACAAACTGTGCCTTATTTGGGGTATAATCCTGATAAATAAATTTTATGGGACACGGATTTAAACGGATTTAATTAGTAAAAACACGGATGAATGCGGATTTTTAAATTATTTTCAATAAGCGAAATTCGTTTTTATCCGTGTTTTCGCTTTTGCGAATCTGTTTTATCTGCGTCCAAAAAACTATTTACTCATCTCCACAAAATACTTATAAAACAACGGAATCGTTTCTATTCCTTTCAAGTAATTAAAAATCCCAAAATGTTCGTTTGGCGAATGAATGGCATCGCTGTCGAGACCAAATCCCATCAGGATAGTTTTGCTTTTTAATTCTTTTTCGAACAAAGCAACAATAGGAATACTGCCTCCAGAACGTACCGGAATCGCAGGAACTCCAAAGGTTTCTGTATAGGCTTTATTTGCGGCTTTGTAGCCAATGCTGTCCGTTGGGGTTACATAACCTTGACCGCCGTGATGTGGTTTTACTTTCACTTTTACACCAGCTGGAGCGATATTGTTAAAATGTTTGGTAAATAATTCTGTGATTTCCTCCCAATCCTGATTCGGAACCAATCGCATCGAAATTTTGGCGAAAGCCTGACTCGCAATAACCGTTTTTGCTCCTTCGCCAATGTAACCTCCCCAAATTCCGTTGACATCTAATGTAGGTCTGATGGAATTTCTTTCATTGGTAACATAACCTTTTTCACCATAAATATCATTTAAGTCTAATGCCTTTTTGTAGTCTTCTAAATTGAAAGGCGCTTTTGCCATTTCGGCTCTTTCTTCGAGCGATAATTCCTGAACTTTATCATAAAAACCGGGAATGGTAACGTGGTTGTTTTCGTCGTGAAGCGATGCAATCATTTTTGCTAAAACGTTAATAGGATTGGCAACTGCGCCACCATACAATCCGGAATGCAAGTCGCGATTTGGACCTGTAACTTCCACTTCTACATAACTCAACCCACGTAATCCGGTCGTAATGGAAGGTTGTTGGTTAGAAATCATTCCTGTATCCGAAATTAAAATCACGTCGTTTTTTAGTTTTTCTTGGTTGCGTTCCACAAACCAGCTTAAACTTTTGGAACCAATTTCTTCTTCACCTTCAATCATAAATTTGACGTTGCAAGGCAAAGTGTTGGTTTGAATCATATATTCCAAAGCCTTTACGTGCATATACATTTGACCTTTGTCATCGCAGGAACCACGAGCAAAAATGGCACCTTCGGGATGAATTTCGGTTTTTATGATTACCGGTTCAAATGCAGGCGAAGTCCATAATTCGATAGGATCGGCGGGTTGCACATCATAATGTCCGTAAACCAAAACGGTGGGCAAATTCTTATCGATGGTTTTTTCGCCATAAACAATCGGATTTCCGGGAGTTTCGCAAATTTCGACAAAATCGCAACCTGCTTTTTCAAGGCTAGTTTTTACAGCATTTGCCGTATTGATAATATCTTGATGGTAAGCAGCATCGGCACTTACAGAAGGAATTTTCAGCAATTCGACTAATTCAGAAATAAAACGGTCTTTGTGCTGCTGAATGTATGATTTTATGGTTTCCATTATTTGTTATTTTTTAGAGTTTCAAAAGTACAAAAAAGGAACTGAATATTTTTGAATAATTTCCTTTGAAACTAAGAAGTTATGTTTATATTTGCACTCACATTTTCGCGGGTATGGTGAAATTGGTAGACATGCCAGACTTAGGATCTGGTGCCGCAAGGCGTGTAGGTTCGAGTCCTATTACCCGCACTTTTTTAAATTATAAAACCCTTAAAATTAATTTTTTAAGGGTTTTTGTTTTTAATTTTGCCGAAACTTTGCCGAAAACAATATGATTTTATTTGTATTCTATCAAAATAAAAGCTCCTATTAAAATAAAAAAACGAGTAATTTGATTACACACAGGCTACAATTGCCGTAGGTTCAAATTATTCGTTTAAAAAAGCAACCCCTACAGAATGTCAAAGTTGCTCTGACGTTTAGGGGACTTGGAATCCTACAATTGTATAAATATTATTTTGTTCTCAAAGCAACAGGTAACATCAATAAAAAAGGATTCATCAAGTTGTAATTCAAATTCTCATATTCAGTACCCACATTGATATTTGTGTAATATTTTTTTAGGTTTTTTTGGTACATTTTTTCAGATGGAATATTCCAAGCATTATCCCCTAGCTTTTGAGCCAAAAACCATTTTTCTAACAATCTTGAAATTCTACCGTTACCATCTGCAAAAGGATGTATTTGAGCAAATAATAAATGAATATAGGAGGCGAAATAAAAAACCTCACTAATTGTTAAATCTCTTTCAATTAAAATATTTATATCTTCAATTAGGGTTGCAATTTCTTGTTTTACGATGTCGGGGTTTGCTCCAGTATAAATTTTGACTCCATTACCAAAAATATAAACTTGCGTATCTCTTATTTTACCAACGTATAATTTATTTTCAATTAAGTTTTTTGAAGCAATTTTATGCGCTTTCAGTACGTTTTGCAAAGTGATTTTGTTGCTTTTTGCAAAAAGATAAGCGTCTTTTAAATCTCCAATTTCAACATAGGATTTGTTTTTTTTATCCATCCCTGAATGAAGAATTTTCAAGTATGAATCCAAATCCATATTATTACCCTCAATCATAGACGAATAAACGGCACTACTCTCAATGGCATAACCAAAACTAATTTCGTTTCGCTTTATTTTATTGAAGTGCTTTAATATTGTAATGGGTTGTTTTTTTTGATAGTAATCAAAATACAACGGCTTTAATAATTGTAATCGTTTCATAATCCAAATGTAATAAAAAGTCAGGTCGGAATTCAATTACATAGGAACAACATTTTGTACACAAAATTACATTATACTAATTTGCTTTAATCTCGTGGGTTTGTTTTTTAATTTTTCTGGATTTTTCAAACGTGATGAATTTCAATTTTTCTAAACTTTTTTTGGTTGATAAAAAATTTACATAATATTGAAATATAAGGGGTTATATTTTGAAATTTTAATATATTTATACATTCAAAATAAAGAAGAATCTAACAATTCTTAAAACCAATTTTTTGTAATGAAAAAAAAATCACTTATGCTAACATTAATACTGGCATTTTTAGGGTGTGTTTTAATAGGACTTTCAATCTATTTTCTCTATGAGGGGAGTTTTAGTGCCAATGAAAAAATCGAAAGTGCTAAAAAAAACCTTGAAGTTGCAAACAAAAAAATAGAGAATTTAAGTCATGAATTGGATGTTAAGACAAAGAATATGATTGATGCCGAAAAAAAAATGAAGAATTTCACTTTAGAACCTTTTGGTCAAATTGGGAGTCAAAACATTCCCGTTCTAGAAGTCACAAATGTTGAACTTGGCGAGGAAGTAACATCTGAAGGAAAAACGAAGAAAGTACATCGATTAATGTATAGTCATCAAATTAGATTTTTTATTTTGAACACTGGAAAAAGCGCTTTAAAAGATGTAATTTTTTCGATTAAAGATGTGTATAATGAACCTAAAGAAAAAAGGAAAACCAAAAAGGCTAAAGGAGAGTTTGACGTTTTGGGTCGGCCTATTGATAATGAAGATATTGGTTCGTTTTACAATGTTGAGGCAAACACTTTAAATCTTAAATCAAAAAAAATGATTTATTCAAGCAATCTTCCAAGTAGTTTCGGAATTGGGAATTATTGCTATGATATTATTGTGGAATGGAGCAACGGATCTTACCAGATGCAGGTTGATATTGAAGAATTTGACGGAAAATTAAATTTCAAATATGAATTTTATAACATTAACGGTGAGCCAATTAATTTCAACCAAAAGGAAAATACAATTGGCAAATAAATTTTTTATATATGATTATTCAAGGTTTTTCTAAACAAACCCAGTCAGAATCATAACTTCATATTTGAAACTTTATACGATTTTCCATCGGCAGTAGCTTCAACAACTTTAGTCAATTTTTCTGGAGTTAATATGGTTTTATCAAAAGAAACGGTTGCCAATTCTTTTTCAAAATCCACTGTTGCGGTTTGTACACCATCAAGTCCGTTTAATTCTTCCTGTATAGTTTTGGCACAGCCAATTTCACAAGTCATTCCTTTGATTGAAAAGCTCGCCGTTTGCAAATTGGCGGAAGCGATTTCTTTTTTAACTTTTGGTGCTTCAGTTTCAGTTGCTGAATCCGGAACGGCTTCAGTTGATTTTTCTTTACAACCCACAAATAATAAGCTTACAAGTGCTATTGTCAATATTGATTTGGAAAAATTCATTATTATTAGAATTAAAAATTAATAATTTTAGAGAACAAGCAAAAATAATAAAAAAAGAACTTGTAATTCATAAAATTATTACAATTTTGAGCCAAAATTTGGTTTATGGATTCAAAATATTTGAAGTGGGTTTATTTGACACTGCTTACGCTAATTTGGGGAAGTTCGTTTATCCTGATAAAGAGAGGATTAGTCGGGCTGTCGCCAATGCAATTGGGCTCGTTGCGAATTATATTTGCAGCACTTTTTTTGTTGTTGATTGGCTTCAAAAGTTTGAGTAAAATACCAAAGAAACAATGGAAATTTATAGCCGTGACGGCTTTTTTGGGCACATTTATTCCGAGCTTTTTGTTTGCTCTTGCTCAAACTCAAATCGATAGTTCGGTAAGTGCCATTCTTAATTCACTTACGCCATTAAACACTATGATTTTGGGAGGTTTGGCCTTTGGGTTGAGTTTTAAAAGATCTCAGGTTTTTGGAGTCATTATTGGATTAATAGGGACGTTTTTATTAATAATAAACGGTGCCATTCATCATCCGGAACAAAATTATTATTATGCTATTTTAATTATAGTAGCCTCAGTTTGTTATGCAATTAATGTCAATTTAATCAAGAAATATTTATCAGATTTGAGTCCGTTGAGTATTACCACCGGAAATTTTTTGGTGTTGCTTTTGCCAGCCTTGCTTGTTTTGTCCTTTTCTGGTTTTTTTGAGGTTGTTTCTGTTGCAAAAGTTCAATACTCAGTGCTATTTATTTTAATTTTGGGAGTCATTGGAACGGGAATTGCCAATATAATTTTCTTTAAAATCATTCATATTTCATCGCCGGTTTTTGCTACTTCGGTAACGTATTTAATTCCTATTGTAGCTTTTTCTTGGGGATTGTTTGACGGCGAAATGCTTACTCCGGTTCAGTTTTTGGGCGCTTTTATTATTTTGGTTGGCGTTTATTTGTCGGCAAAGAAATAGATAGCAGGTTGCAGATTAAGAATGTAAAACATCAAAGTAAAAAAGTGAAAACCTCTTGATTTCTCAGGAGGTTTTCGGTTTTTTTGCTAGCTGCTAACTACTCGAAATCAGCGTCAGAAACACCTTCATTTATTTTTACTTCAAACATTTTTATATCTAATTCAAAACCTGCATTTTGGATAATTTTAAAAGGCACTTTCACGCCTTTTACTTCTCTATAATCTCCGTAAGTGGTGGTTTGCGTCATCGTTTTTCCGCCTTGCTCTACTGTTTTCGATTCGGCAACTTTTAGTCCTGATTTTGTATCATAGTACAAAGTAGTTTTTCCGTTTTGCAATGCGTAAGCATCATTGCCATTGATGGATTCAATTCCGGTAAGCACAAGTCCTTCTTTTGAGATGAGCTGCAATTCTTCGAATGGTGTTGCGGTAGATTTTATCTCGGTTAAATCGCTTCCTTCAATATTTTTTCTTTGTCCTTGTTGAACGATGTAAGCGCCTTTTTCATTGACTACCTGTTTCATCAAACTCATTGGTCCCATTGTTATTTCTACCATCAATTTACCGTTGGCATCAACTTTATTGGTAAAAGTCAATGGAGTTGGAGCTTGTGGAATGGTTGTGGAACCCAGCATCGAAATTGTTTTTACTGTTGAAACTGTTTTTTCTCCGCCAATTGCCTTGATATAATTATCCAAAACGCTTTTTGCAGTTACTCCAGCAGGAACTTCTTTTTTCAAAACAGGTTTTTCTAACGGATTGCCATATTTATCAAAATAAAATATGGGGATATTCAGTTTTTCCAAACCTGAAATTACATCTGCTCCTTTTCCTGCAATCACAATTCGGGTATTTTCAATAAGGAAATATTTATTGGCTGCCAGCATTACTTGTTCTGCTGTTACGGCGCTAATATTTTGGATGTAGTTTTCGTAAAAATCTTCTGGAAGATCATCTGTTTCGATATTTAGCGCATATCGTGCTATTGCCTGTGGCTGTTGAACTTTCATCACAAAACGACCGATATAACCCGCTTTGACATTATTTAGCAATTCATCGCTTACTTTTTCGGTTCTTATTTTTTTGATTTCCTTGATAAATTCCACAACGGCACTATCGGTTGCCACGCTTCTCACCGCCGATGCTGATTTTAGTTTTGTAACATATTTTCCTGAACCTATGATGGCATTTGCTCCATAAGTCCAAGCATGTTTTTCTCTTAAATTCATGTTTAAATAACTGTTGTAATCACCGCCTAAAATGTAGGTTGCGATAGCTGCAGGGAAAAAATCAGGGTCGCTCATTTTTAAATTTATTGTGTTTACTAATGCAATTTCAGACTGAACGGCATTGGGCACATCCACAAAATTAATTTGGGTTTGGGAAACATTTTTCGGTTCGGGATAAGTCAGTTTTGGAGTGCTTCTTTTTTCCCAAGAGCCAAATAATTTTTCGACAACGGGTTTTATTTTATTGTATTTTACATCGCCAATGATTACCAGATAAGCGTTTTCAGGTACAAAATAGTTTTGATAATTGGTTTGAACATCGGCAAGAGTGACATTTTTAAGAGTTTCTTCTGTTACAAATTCGCCTGACGGATGGGTTTTTCCAAAGGCGAGAGCATCAGTGACTCTATTGGCAATTGAAGGAACGCTTTTTTCTTCTGCCTTAAGTCCTTCGAGCATTTTGGCTTTTTCTTTGTCGAATTCTTCTTGGGTAAAATTAGGATTTAAGGAACCATCTGCCATCAATTCCAATATTCGATTAGCATATTTAGAAAGTGAACTTGCAAAAGCGCCTTGAGAGCTAAAGTTAACGTTGGCGCCAAAAAAATCTATTTCTTCGTTAAACAGGTCTTTGGTTATTTTTTTAGATCCGTTTCCGATTAAACCGCTAGTGAGTTCGTCAACTCCTTTTTTGTTTCCCTCGGCAAAAGGGGCATTGTCTAAAGTAAGATTATAGGTTACCTTGGGCAATTTGTGATTTTCAACTACCATTACTTTCAAACCATTTGGCAAAACAAAAGTTTGCGGTTTTTTGATGTTTACCGTTGGAAGGTTTCCTGGTTTGGGTTGTGGGCGGTTTTGTGCTTGCATAAATCCGGTTAAAAGCAAAATGAATACTAATATACTTAATTTTTTCATGATATAATGTCTTAGTTTTGAGCTTGTTCAGCAGAAGGAACATAATCCAAAATCAATCTTTGGTTTGGATTTAAGTATTTTTTCGCCACTTCTCTGATTTCTTCTCGTGTAATAGAATGAAAAAGTTTGATTTCGTCGTTGATTAAATTTACATCTCCGTAGAGCAAATAGAATTTTGCCAAATTTTCGGCAATTCCTTCTACGTTTGAATTGGCATTTACAAATTGATTGTCGAATGTGTTTTGTAGTTTTTGATAGTTCTTTTCGGAAATCAAATCGGTTTGGATTTTTACAATTTCTTCGTCAATTTCCTTTAGTAAATCGGCTGAAGTGAAAGTCCCCATTGGCAAACCATAAATAATATACATTCCATAATCTTCTTGACTAAAACCAACAGCGCCAATTTGTAAAGCTATTTTTTTCTGATCCACGATTTTTTTGTATAATTTAGAACTTTTTCCGTCGCTTAAATAGGAAGATATTAAGTCCAAAACTCTGGCATCTCTTGTTTTCATTGAAGGAATTCGGTATGAAGCCACCAACATCGGAATTTGGATATTTGGGTCTTCATACGTGGCTTTTATGGTTTGGGTAATTGGTTCTTCGATGAAAGTTTGTTTTTTCAGGGTTTCACCTCTTGGAATTATACCAAAATATTTCTGAATCCAATCCTTTGCTTGTTTCTTATCAAAATCTCCGGCAACAACTAAAACAGCATTGTTTGGCGTGTAGAATTTTTTATTGAATGCCTTAAATTCTTCTAAAGTAGCTGCGTCTAAATGTTCCATCGAACCAATAATGTTCCAACGGTATGGATGATTTGTGAACATATTTTCTTTAACAGCCGTTAGAATATTTCCATAAGGTCTATTGTCTGAAGTGGTTCTTTTTTCTTCTTTTATGACTCCGTTTTGTGTATCAACCCCAATTTGATTAATAACAGGATGCAACATTCTTTCGGATTCCATCCAAAGACCCAATTCGAGATTATTTGAAGGAAAGACTTCATAATAATAAGTTCTGTCAACCGAGGTGTTGGCATTGTTAACTCCTCCATTAGAAGATACGATTTTGAACCATTCGCCACGTTTAATGTTTTGAGTTCCTTCGAATAATAAATGCTCAAAAAAGTGTG
The DNA here is from genome assembly GCA_022729635.1 of Flavobacterium psychrophilum. Lineage (GTDB taxonomy): Bacteria > Bacteroidota > Bacteroidia > Flavobacteriales > Flavobacteriaceae > Flavobacterium > Flavobacterium psychrophilum_P. The sequence goes on along the minus strand of DZAU01000057.1, from coordinate 1,155 downwards.
CGAAACCAGTTCTGTCAGGGTTTTCATCCTTTGAGCCTACGTGATACATTACCGAAGTAATCACCACAGGCGCTGAGGAATCGTGATGTAAAATTACGTGTAATCCGTTGTCTAAATTATATTCTTCGAAATCTACTTTCTGGGCAGAAGCAATTCCTCCCAGCAAAAGTGTAGCAACTGCCGCCATTATTGAATTTTTCATAAGGATTAATAAATTTTTTTATTCACTGTTGGTAATAAAATTAAGATTTATGTTACATCAAAAATAGGTTTTTTTAATCAGGAACGACAAATGATTTTGATTTTGGTAAAAGTTTAACTTTTTAATATCAAAAAATGGTATTCAAATCATTGTTAAACCCTTGAAAACCTTAGAATAAAACAATTCAAATATTTTTTAGTTCAACTAATTGCAGGATAAATATTTAATTGTATATTTGCAACCTTAAAAATTAATAAAACAATTTGTTATGTATGCAATCGTAGAGATAGCAGGGCAACAATTCAAAGTTAGCAAAGACCTAAAGGTTTACGTTCACCGTTTGGCAAATGAAGAAGGAACAAAAGTTTCTTTCGACAAAGTTTATTTGTTAGACGACAACGGTACAATCACAATAGGCGCCCCAGCTATAGAAGGAGCTTCAGTAGAAGCCAAAGTGTTACAACACTTAAAAGGAGATAAAGTAATCGTCTTCAAAAAGAAAAGAAGAAAAGGTTACAAAAAGAGAAACGGTCACCGTCAGTATCTTACCCAAATTGTAATCGAAGGTATTACAGCTTCAGCTCCTAAAAAAGCCGCTGCCAAGAAAGAAAAAGAAACTGTTGAAGTAGCAACTGAAGAAGTAGCCGCTCCAAAAGTAAAAAAAGCTCCAAAGGCTAAAAAAGAAGAGACACAAGAATAATAACAAAATAAAACTAATACGTCATGGCTCACAAGAAAGGTGTCGGTAGTTCCAAGAATGGTAGAGAATCAGAATCAAAACGTTTAGGTGTTAAGATTTTTGGTGGACAAGCTGCTATCGCAGGGAACATCATCGTAAGACAAAGAGGTTCAAAACATAATCCAGGTGAAAACGTTTACATTAGTAAAGATCACACACTACACGCAAAAGTTGATGGAGTTGTTCAGTTCCAAAAGAAAAGAGATAATAAATC
>DZAU01000056.1 GCA_022729635.1 Flavobacterium psychrophilum | reverse complement strand
AGGTTTAGTTCAACAGCAGTTTGGCAATATGGCGGGTTTTGGGCTTAATTTGAAGTTGGTTTTGTACTTGGAAAATTAGTCATTAACCGAAAGTTTAGGCTTCCTTAATCCACCACATCGCCAAGCGGCCAAACGATGGGAAAAATCGCCCTTCGGGACGATTTTTCCCATCGAGCCCCCGCTACGCAGGTGACGGGAAACCATCGTTGCTTCCGCACGACGTTCTCCCATCACCCGCTTTGCTAGATTTCCTTCGAGAGCAAGCTCTCTCGAAAACCCCGCAAAGCGGGGGCTCGTTAGCTGCAAGCGTAGAGAACCGACACCGAGACAAAAAATCATACTTTTTACAGATGACGAATGAAGAAATAAAACAGAAAATTTTAGACGAAATTTCAAAGACTGAAAAACTCATTAATGAGTATCAAGAAATGACAAAACCCGTTGCTCCAGACGTAGCTATCGGACGAATTTCAAGAATGGACGCCATCAATAACCAAGCCGTGACACAATCGGCTTTAAGACAAGCACAAGAAAAATTAAACAAACTGAAATATGTGCTTTCTAAAATTGATAGTGAAGACTTTGGTATTTGTATGAAGTGTAAAACTCAAATTCCAATCGGACGAATTTTAATCAGAACTGAAAGTATGTATTGTGTAAATTGTGCAAAATAAAAAGGGCGGATAAACCGCCCTTACAATTTTACAACTCGTTTGTAACAACTTTATACGTTGGGTCTTCCATCACATTGACATCAATTATTTCATCTGCATTTTTAAGCAATTGACGACAATCAGCACTCAAATGTTTTAAGTGGACTTTTTTACCAACTTTATGATAGCGTTCGGTTATTTTGTTTAAAGCTTCAATAGCCGACATATCAACAACACGACTTTCAGCAAAATCAATAATGACTTCATTTGGGTCAGTTAACACATCAAACTTCTCATTAAAAGCAGTAACAGAGCCAAAGAAAAGCGGACCATAAATTTCGTAATGCTTAACACCACTTTCATCAACAGATTTTCTTGCTCTAATTCTTTTGGCATTATCCCAAGCGAAAACCAAAGCAGCAATGATAACTCCGATAATTACAGCCAAAGCAAGATTGTGTAAAAAGACCGTTACCAAAGTAACCAAAACCATTACCAAAATATCAGACTTTGGCATCTTGGTAAATGTTTTCAAACTAGCCCATTCAAAAGTTCCGATTGCCACCATAACCATCAACCCAGTTAAAGCAGCCATTGGCACTTTTTCAATGAGACCAGAGCCAAACATCACAAATACCAATAACATCACAGCAGCTACAATACCCGATAATCTTGCTCTTGCTCCGTTTGACACGTTTATTAAACTTTGTCCAATCATTGCACAACCACCCATTCCTGAAAACACACCTGATAAAATATTGGCAGCACCTTGAGCAACAGCTTCTTTATTGCCACGTCCACGAGTTTCGGTAATTTCATCAACAATGTTCAAGGTCAATAAACTTTCAATCAAACCAACGCCTGCAACAATTGCAGCGTATGGAAAAATCAAAATCAAAGTTTCTAAACTAAAAGGAACTGACGGAATATGAAATGGCGGAAATCCACCTTGAATAGATGCAATATCACCAACGGTTTTAGTATCAATTCCGATAAATGCAACCAATCCGAAAACAACTACAATAGCAGTTAACGAAGCAGGAATAACTTTTGTAAGTTTTGGTAAACCCCAAATAATTAACATAGTAAGCAATACAAGACCGAGCAAAACATATAAAGCAGAGCCAGTTAACCAATTGCCCGACACGTCTTTGAATTGGTCAAGTTGCGACATAAAAATGATTATTGCCAAACCGTTGACAAAACCGAAAATGACAGGATGCGGAACTAAACGAATGAGTTTACCAAGTCTTAAAAATCCTGCGGACATTTGAATAATTCCAGCGAGTATTACAGTAGCAAAAACATATTCTACACCGTGACTTTTTGCTAAAGCCACAATAACGACAGCAATTGCACCGGTTGCACCTGAAATCATTCCAGGGCGACCGCCAAAAATTGAAGTAACCAAACCAACAACAAATGCAGCGTAAAGTCCAGTCAATGGTGACAAGCCAGCAATTAAAGCAAAAGCAACCGCTTCAGGCACAAGAGCAAGGGCAACGGTTAAACCCGACAAGACTTCAGTTTTGTAGTCGACTTTTTGCGACAAATCAAATAAATTAAAATATTTTTTCATTCAAATTTTTATAATAGCTAAATGTTAACGGAATTGAAAGACTCCGAAAAAGACAAATCAATAATACACTTGGAAAACGCTCTACTTCAAGGTGGAGTAACTTCGGGAAGATTGTATGTAGAGACTTTGAATTTCATAATCGGGTGCAAAAGTAAGATTTTCAACTCATAAAACCAACCCAAATGGCTAGAAAAAACTATCTTTGACGATTAAAGACAAGAACGCCAGCCACTAACATCGATACCTGTTGCGCAACCTCATTAAAAAACTAAACTTTTAAAATAAGTATAAAAAACAACCTCGTTTAAGCACATTTAAGCGAGGTTTATTTTTGGTTATAAGTTGTAGTTTTTAAAAAATAAGGTGTTTAAAAACAAGTTTTTCAAGTCATAGAAAGCTTTTTTTTTAGAAAAGTTGGTGTTTTTGTTTGAATTTCACATACAACTCCAGCTTTTGTTTTTGTTTTTTTGTGATAAACTTTAAATTTTTCTTGAGATTATAGGTTAACGCTGCCATCAAAACGTGTTTGTTTGCATATCCATAATGCCATTGTAAACCTCATTCAATCCCAAAACAAAGGACTTTATTCTTCTTGTTAAAATAATTACAAAATAAACAACATTTTATATATTAAACTACCTATTATTTACGTTATATGTTAAAATAGCGATTATGACTCGATAAATACTTAACCCTTAAAACCAAAGATTATGTCTAGATTAAGTATTTACGAAACCCGCTGGATTGACCTTGTTTTCGAAAACAGAAACAAAGAATATGGTGCTTACCAATTGCGCCAAGAAAGTGTAAAATCCTCATTACAAGCCTATTTTATGGGATTACTGTTTATAACTTCTGTAGCTGGAATTACCCTGTTTATCGACTATTTCAAACCCGAAATTAAACCCGAAATTTCCATTTCTGAATTTGAAGACACTATTATTCACGTTACCGATGTTGTACTTCCTGAAATTAAAAAAACAATTCTTCCTGAAGTAAAAAAACCTGTCACCGAAGCCACAATCGTTAAAGACCAACTCATAAATCCTACAATTATTCATCCAGATGAAGCCGTTCAGGATGTTTCAACAAACATTGAAATTAAAAATTCAGGAGGAGCAACTTCAAACGAAACAGGAACAGTGGGCATAAATCCTACTTCGTCAGGAACTGGAGCTGAAACAAAACTTCCTGTTGACACAAATATTTTAGTTAATACGACTGCATTAGACAAACTTCCTGAATTTCCAGGCGGAATGGATCGTTTCTATAGTTATGTGGGCAATAACTTCGAAAGACTTGAAATAGAGGGAATTAACACCATGAAACTTTACGTTTCCTTCGTGATTGAAAAGGACGGAAATATGACCAATATTCATGTAAAAAGAGACCCAGGTTATGGTTTGGGCAAAGAAGCCATCAGAGTTTTGAAATCCTTGAGAACCAAGTGGACTCCGGGAATGATTAATTCAAAACCGGTGCGAACTGCTTATGATTTACCAATTACAGTGGAGATGAATCAATAAATCAAAACCTATGAGTCCCGACGCGTCGGGACTCATAGGTTTGTTTTAAATAATTACAATTAAGTTATTATTTCTTTTTGGTAGTTGTTTTTGTGGTGGTGGTTTTTGTTGTGGTTGCAGGTTTTTTAGGCGTAGCTACAACCGGACTTTTATGTACATAAGGTTTGTATAATCCATCAGATTGTGCTTTTTTCCTAGCATTTTCGGCTCTTTCTTTTGAATCCGGATGCGAACTCATCATTCGGGTTATGAAATCAGATTGTGTTCCTTCACTCATTCTTGCCAAAATTGCAAAAGCTGATTCAACAGCATTTACATCGTAACCATTTTTTTTCATAAAATTATAAGCAAACAAATCGGCTTCAGATTCTTGTTTTCGGCTGTGTTTGCTGTCAATCATCATACTTCCAAGTTTTCCTAATTCGCTATCAGTGACTGATGCTACAGTTCTTGATTGAGATGCAGCACCTTCAATAAGTGCCTCTTTTTGATAAGCCGCTTTTATGGCATCGCGTGAATCGTGGTTGACCACATGACCAATTTCGTGACCTATTACCACGAGTAATTCGTTGTCATCCATAATGTCCATCAATCCCGAAAAAACACGTACACTTCCGTCAGCAGTTGCAAAAGCATTTACGTCTTTCAAGAGATACACTTTATAATTGAAAGTCATTCCATAACCGCTGGAATATTTTCCAAAAATTTTATTTAAACGAATGGTGTAAGGATCCGGTGGACCAGCAATTGTATGTTCAGAATCTAATTTTTCGACAGTGGCTTTTGATAATTTTTGGGCATCGGCATCACTAAAAGTAAGTCCTGTCACCCCTTTTTGAATGGCACCAAGTGATTTTTCGTCGAACTTAATTTGAGCATTGGCTTTTGAAAAACCAAAAACTGCAATCATCACGATTAATAGTATTGAACTTCTTTTCATCTTTTTAATTTTTAAATTTGTAAGTGACAAATATAATGTAAATTTGGTTTTGCAAATAAACATTAACGTGTAAAAACCAGTTGATTCCCTTTCGATAAATTGGCATCAAATTGATAACCTTCATAGTTGAACCCTTTCAAATCTTCGACCGTTTTCGCATTGGTATCAATAATATAACGCACCATCAAACCTCTGGCTTTCTTGGCAAAAAAACTAATTATTTTTAGTTTTCCATTTTTAAAATCCTTGAATTCTGGCGTGATTACCGGGACTTTCAATCCCTTGACATCAACTGCCGAAAAATATTCATTGCTTGCTAAATTGATAAAAAGTTCCCCTTTATGAAGTTCCTTGTTTAATGCTTTTGTGATAATTGGTTTCCAAAATTCATAAAGATTTTTGCTTTCGCCAAGGGGTAATTTGGTTCCCATTTCTAGTCGATACGCTTGTATTAAATCTAGTGGTTTCAAGATTCCGTATAAACCTGATAAAATCCTCAAACTGTCTTGTAAAGTGTCTAATTTTTCCATTGGAATCGTGTAAACATCTAATCCGGTATAGACATCTCCGTCAAAAGCATACACCGCTTGCAGCGCATTTTCAGGAGTGAAAGGTGTTTTCCAATCTTGATTTCGTCGCCAATTCAAATCGGCCAACTTATCAGAAATATCCATTAATTCCGAAAGTGCTGCCGGAGATTTTTGCTTCAAAACCTTGTGAACTTGTCTCGCTTCCTTCAAAAACAATGCATCTGAATGTTTTTCAGTAGGCACGAATTTCCCGAAGTTTAACGATTTTGCTGGCGATATTACAATTTTCATAGTTATACGTTCTCATTATTGAAAGTTTCAAAAGTACAAATTTAAAAAACCGAAAATGAAAATCAACTCTCATTTTATTTACGTATTTTTGAATAAAATACAAACATATTTTTAAATTGGGGAATGACGTGCAAACTGACTTGCTGATGCAACTCCAAATTAATAAAAATCAAGAAAATGAACTACAAAATATCCACTAAAATACATTTGATTCTAATCGTTACTCTGTTGATTTCCATAAGCTGTTTTTCGCAAAAAAACATCTCAAAAATTGCATTTGGTTCTTGCGCACACGAAGATCATCCTTTGCCAATTTTTAATCTTGTAGCAAAACACAAACCCGATTTATTCATTTTCCTTGGTGACAACATTTATGGAGATACCAAAAGTATGGATACACTGCAAATGAAATATAATATTTTGGATGCAAAGCCCTCTTTTCAAAATTTGAAGAAAAACATTCCTATTATTGCCACTTGGGACGATCACGATTACGGATGGAATGACACCGGAAGACATTATCCTTTCAAAACAGAATCGAAAGAACTATTTTTGAAATTTTTTAATGAACCAAAAGATTCCGAAAGGCGACATCACGAAGGAATTTATACTTCGTATATGTATGAAACTAATGGCAAAAAACTACAAATAATCCTGCTTGACAATCGTACTTTTAGGGATAATTATAGGGAATATAAAGGCGAATTTGCTCAAGACAAACGCTATTTTTATGAAATGGATTATGCCCCTTGCACCAATCCAGACTCCACTTATTTAGGCGAAAAACAATGGAAATGGCTCGAGGAAGAATTAAAAAAACCTGCCGATTTACGACTTATTGGTTCAGGTTCGCAGTTTGCTATTGAATACAATGGCTATGAAAGTTGGTCAAATTTTCCTTTAGAAAAACAACGGTTTTTGAATTTAATCAAAAAGACAAAAGCAAACGGCGTTTTATTTCTAACCGGCGATGTTCATTATGCCGAAATTTCGAAAATTATAGAACCTGATTTATACCCTATTTATGATGTTACCGCAAGCGGACTTTCGTCAACCTGGCTGTTTGCAACCCCCAACAAAAACCGTATTGAAGGACCAATTATGGACAACCATTTTGGTCTGTTGACCATAGATTGGAAAAATAAAATTCCAAAAATTAAAATGGAAATTTGGGACATCAACGACAATCAACGAATAGAATATACTATTGGTTTGGACGAAATTAGTTTTAAGAAGTAATAGATTTTGTTATTCCAAATTTGAAAAAAAAGTGAGTACAACCCCCAATTCAGAAGCCAAAGGATATAACAATTACGGAGCCTATTTACGCAAAAAATACAATGGTCAGCGTGTATATAAAGTAATTCTTGATGGCGGATTTTCTTGTCCAAACAGAGATGGCAGCAAAGGTTACGGCGGTTGTACTTACTGCAATGTCGATTCCTACACTCCGGAAATTTCAAGAACTTCAATCTCTATACAAACGCAATTAAAAGACGGAATGGAGCGTGCCAAAAACTTTTATAAAGCCGATAAATATATTGTTTATTTTCAGCCAAATACCAATACGTATGCGCCGGTTCATTATTTAAAAGCGATGTACGACGAGGCTTTATCCATAAATACCGAAGACATTGTCGGGTTTTCTGTTGGCACGAGACCAGATTGCATCGATGCCGAAAAAGTGACCTTGCTGGAAAGCTATTGCGATAGATTTGATGTCGATTTAGAAATTGGGATGGAATCGATTTATGACGAAACGCTGGAGCAAATCAATCGAGGTTGTAGCCACGCCGAATTTGTCGCCGCAGTAGAATTGCTAAAAAACAGCAGACTCGATTTGTGTGTGCACACCATCTTTGGTTTTCCTTGGGAAACTAGGGAAATGATGCTGAATTACATTCATGAAATCAACCGTTTCACACAAATTAAATTTGTGAAATTTCACCATTTACACATTGTCGAAGGTTCGATTATGGGAGCAAAATACAAGAAAAACCCTTTTAAACTCTTTAGTTTAGAAGAATACACCGATTTGCTTTGCGAAGTACTTCCGCTTTTGCGCCCTGATATTGTCGTTCAGCGTTTGTTTGGAATATCCGATTGGGATTTGCTTATTGCGCCCAATTGGGGTTTGAATAAATCAAATATCCAAACCTACATTGAGAAAGAAATTGAACGCAGAGAAATTGTGCAGGGTTCACATTATCGTGCCAAATAATGGGAGTTAGATTAAAAAAATTTAAAAGAACAAACCGCAAATTCGCAAAATAATATAGGATTATAAATTTGTGAATTTGCGGTCTTGTTTTTAGAATTTACATAAATTAATCCCCAAAATTGATTCCAACTCCTTTCGCAGTTTTCACTAAATCGCAATCTGGGTCAACAAATTTAGGATTATCAATAGCATCTTTAAAAGGAACCGAAATAATATCTGGATGTCTGTAAGCTGCCATTTCTCCAAATTTGCCTTCCAAAACCATTTCAAAAGCTTTTACACCAAATTGGGTTGCCAATATTCTGTCGTAAGCTGTTGGAATACCGCCTCTTTGCAAATGCCCTAAAACGGTTTCACGCATATCTGATTCAAAACCTATCGATTTTAAATCATGAACCAATTTATGAGCTACTCCACCTAAACGAAGGTTTTCATATCCAATTTCATCACTTTTTTCAGACAAAAGGGTTCCTCCCTTTGGCATTGCACCTTCGGCGATGACTACAATAGCGTTACCTTTTCCTCCTTTATTATACCTACTTTGTAATTTTTTGGCAACAACCTCAATATCATAAGGAATTTCGGGAATCAAACAAACCTCAGCTCCACCAGAAATTGCTGCATTTAAAGCAATCCAACCAGCATTTCTACCCATTACTTCAAGAACCAAAACACGATTATGACTTGCGGCAGTGGTTACTAATTTATCGACGGCTTCGGTAGCAGTTTGCACCGCTGTTTGAAAACCAAAGGTAAAATCAGTAGCTGATAAATCGTTGTCAATAGTTTTTGGAACACCAATAATATTCAATCCTTTTTCAAAAAGTTTTTGGGATATTTTTTGAGATCCATCGCCACCAATACTAATAACTGCATCAACACCAAGGTATTGCAACTTGCGAATCATTTCATCTGATCGATCCACTGCACCCCAAGTTCCATCTTGGTTTTTTATGGGCCAGGCAAATGGACCTCCTTTATTTGTTGTGCCAATTATAGTTCCACCATCAACGTGAATCCCTGCAACTGTTTTTTCGTCCAATATCATTATTTCGGTTGGTTCACGTAAAATTCCGTCAAAAGATTGAATACTTCCAATAACTTCCCAATCTTTTTCTTGCGAAGCTCTTTTTACAATGGCTCTAATAACGGCATTTAATCCTGGGCAATCTCCACCACCTGTGGCAACTAATACTCTTTTCATTCTATTATAATTGAAATTTATTTTAAATTGTGAAATGCTAAATGTGACAGTAAATGTAATAAAAAATAAAGTGCCAAGTCGTGCATTACTAACAAAAAACAAGATAAGGTGCATGAAATTTAATGGTATTATTTGCGAAATCGATTGCGTGATTTTGAAGTGAAATTATTTATTTGATTTTTTTTTAGTATCGATAAATCAATCCTACAATTAGAAAGTATTAACCTGAGTTCGGTTAAAAAATTTTAACCACATAGATTATTGAAAAATGTAATATACAAAGATTTTACTTCGGCTATCGCTCGGGTGGCAAATTCGAAAACAGGATTTAATTTAATTCAAACTCGCTGTAATTTGGGAACGTTGGGAGAATGAGTAGCACAGAACAAGAATTTAACGCAATTTTACTTCAATAGGTATATTTAAGCCATAAACTATATTTCTACCGATATTATTCAAATTTAAAGGTTTTAAAGCAGATAAATGATCAATATATACTTCGTTGAAAATATTATTTGCGGCAATAAACCAATTGACTTTTTGTTTATAAAAGCTTATTTCTGAACCCAAATTCAAATTCACTAAATGATAAGCTTCAGAATAGGTTTCTAATTGTCCTAAATCATCCTGATGTTGAAAATTAGTATAATTGATTGCAAAATTGGGTCTATTTAAAAATCCTAATTTTTCTTTTTCAAATTTTAATTCGGCAACCCATCTGTTTTGTGGAATTTGTGTTAGATAACCACCATTTTTTAATTCCCCTTTTGTCCAAGTGTAGTTGGTATGAATGCCTAACCAAGATATTGGATGGTAATCTAAACTAAATTCCATACCATATAAATTAGCATCGTTTTGAACATATTGCCAAATTTTTCCTCCACCAATTGGAGCATTTGTAGCAGTTTGAACAATATAAATATAATTGTTTACACTGTTATAAAATGGACTAAAATCGAAAACAAAATTTTTTAAATGGTAGTGGTAATTAAAATCAAATTGATAATTGCGTTGTGCATCCAAATTCAAATCACCTCTTTCAAAACGGTTTTGATGAATTCCATTTTGCGATAATTCGGATATATTTGGACTTCTAAAACCAGATGCAACATTTATTTTGAACAAATGATTTTCAACTTTATAAGTTGTTCCTACAGAGCCACTAAAACTATCATACTCATTATCAACTGTATATTTTGTTAATCCAGAACTTTGAAATGGTGTTGACTCCATTTTTCTTAAATCATAACGAATACCTGCGTATAAATTGATTTTTTCGGAAAGTGTAAAATCATTTACCGCAAAAATTCCTAAATCATTTATTTTCGCATCGGGCATCGGGTTGCTATTTTTATAAAAATCATTGGCATCGTTTTCTATATTTGCTCCGTTAAAACCCAGAATTAATTTATTTTTTTCTTTAGTAACAGTATATTTTGCGTTATATGAAAAAGTACTTAAATCCATTTCGGCAAATAGCATTTCAGGATTTGGATTAGAAGTATCACTTATACCTTGACGGATGTTTTTTTGATAACCAAAATCTACATCTAAAATATTATTTTTAATGTAAATTTTATTTTTCAATGTAAATTGATGATTTTCAAGTATTTGAAGCCAATATTTCGGAATTCTATTATTGTCATTTATAAATGCTACTGATTTTTGATTGGTCAAACCATATTCTGGCAAAGCATAATCATAGTTTAAATTAAAGTTTCCAAAAGTACTTCTATAACCTAAATTTGCACCTGCATTTGTTTCTCTAAAACGGGTATTAATAACTTGTTTGTTATCGCCATCTTTATAATCTTTATGTGTTTTATTGGTTGCGTGCAAACCACCAAACCATTTTTTACCACTTGTTCTTATGTTGATATTATTTACATAACCTTCTGTATTTGAATGATATTGCGAATTTATATTTGCTGAAATAGTTTTTTCGGTAGCTGGATTTTCAGGTATTACATTAATAACACCTCCAACGGCATCAGAGCCATAAATTAAAGAAAATGGGCCTTTTATAACTTCAATTTTTCGTGCAGAAAATTCATCAGAAATAAATGGATGATTACTCGAAAATTGAAAGTTTTCTGCTTTTATTCCGTTGTTTAAAAACACAATGTTAGTATTGGTTAAACCTCTAATAACTGGTTTTGTAGCTGCAATTCCATTACTTGAAAAACTCACTCCAGTAACCGAAGATAAATTTTCGGCTAAAGAAATTTTGCCCGATTTGAATAATTCTTCATTCTTTACAGTTTCAATTGCAAAAGGAATTTTTTCTTTATTGTTGTTTAAATTTCCTGTAACAATAACTTCTTCTAATTCAAGAATTTTCTCTGTTAATGGAATGTTTAAAAATACGCCAGATTCAATTGTTAATACTTTTGAGTCGTAATTTAAATTATTTACCTCAATAATTTGCTTTCCTTTTTGAGAAGCAATCAAACCAAAATTCCCTTCACTATCAGAAATGACTGTTTTGTTCAAGTTTGGAAAAAAAATAGTAGCATTTTCAATAGGTTGTTTTGTTTTTTCGTCAAAAACTTTCCCTTCAAAAGTATTTTGTGCGAACATAAAACTTGAAAAAAGAATAAAATAAACAAGCGTAATTTGTTTCATTATGATTTAATTTTAAATATTTTTGACAAAGATAAAACAAATAATTATTATTGCAACTAATTTGCATTAAGAAGTGATAAAAAGAAATACAAAATCAAAACAAGCGGTTATTGACTGTTTTAAAAAACATAATTTTGGTTTAAAACCAGACGATGTAATAAAAGAATTAGATCAATTTGATAAAGTTACGATTTATAGAATTTTACAAAGTTTTCTTGATGACGGCATAATTCACAAAGCCGTTTCTGATGATGGAAATTCCTATTTTTTTATATGTAAAACTTGCAAAGAAGTTCATTTCCATAACCACTATCATTTTAAATGTTCTAAATGCGATAAGGTTGAATGTATCGATGAAGAAATAGAAGTTAAATTACCTAAAAATTATACATTAGAAAATATAAATTTTTGGATAACTGGTTTATGTGAGAGGTGTAATAAAAAATAAAACTACTAGTCCTTCAACTTCATTCAGGAAAGGCCAAGTGGGTCACGTACTCGGCGGTTCGAAAAGTGATGGGTTAAGTTCGATCTAATACAGATTGTATAAAATACTATGACAATTTATTGGACTAAATATTTTATACAATCGGAATAAACTGTTTTTTTTCTTCGTTGGTATTCAACAATTTTATATTTTTAGCTAAAATATTGTTTTTTATCCAAAACATAAAAGTCTGACAATGATTCAACGATTTACACTACTTATTCTTCTATTTGTTGCAATAGGAAAAACTTTTTCCCAGCACCCGGGCCTAAAAGGCGAACTGGCGAAGCAAAGTACGGCTTCAAAACAAGTTTCTACTTTCACTATCGAAGCACCACAATTGAAAACAACAAAGAAAATCTGGATTTATCTGCCAAAAGATTACAATGCAACCAAGAAAAAATATCCCGTGATTTATATGCACGATGCCCAAAATCTTTTTGATGCCAAAACTTCTTTTGTGGGCGAATGGAATGTGGATGAAAAACTCGACAGCCTCAAGGCTCAGGTGATTGTAGTGGGAATCGAGCACGGAAACGAAAAACGGATAGACGAATTAACACCTTATAAAAACGAAAAATACGGTGGCGGAAATGCCAATAATTATCTCGAATTTATCGTAAAAACGTTGAAGCCAGAAATAGACGCCAAATACAGAACAAAAACTAATGCCAGAAACACCGCCATTATGGGAAGTTCGTTAGGCGGTTTGGTTTCTTATTATGCTATTTTGAAATATCCGGACGTTTTCGGAAAAGCGGGAGTTTTTTCGCCTGCGTTTTGGATTAATCATAAAGAAATAATTGAATTAACCGAAAAGACTCCAAAGATTAAAGCCAAAATATATTTTCTTTGTGGCGATAACGAAGGCGATGAAATTTATAAAAATATGCTGGTTTCCCAAGTAACCTATATAGACATTTTGATTTCCCAAAAAAGATGTGAATGTAAGAATTTGACAAAAGTAAAAATCGTCAAAGGAGGTCAGCATAACGAAAAATTATGGAGAGATGGTTTTGCAAATGCTTTTCTTTGGCTTTATTAAAATTTATAAACCATTGGGTGTAATTAGTTTTTTATGATAAATTTTCGTCAGTTCGAGTGATTTTCGACAGAAAATCGTATCGAGAACAAGAAAATTTTCATTAAAAACGGTTCTCGATACCTGCCTGTGGCAGACAGGCATTTTTTGTTCCGTTTCTCTGCACAAAAAACACTCGAACAGACGTTTTTAATAA